>JAJDTT010000252.1 GCA_022827025.1 Acidobacteriota bacterium | reverse complement strand
CGTAGAACAAAATCATATCCAGGAGTTTGCGGCGGGCTTCGTGGTTTTTGAAGGGGAACCTATTGGTCTTGCCGGCGATTCGATTGGTGAGGTGGTAGAAGGCGGCTTCTGAACTCTTGTGACGTGCGGTTCGGGCCATGGCAACGGTCCTCGGTTCACCGGACTCGGACTCGGACTCGGGGGGGATCGGTTCGTCCCTCTGATGATTAGAACGCTTCAGAATTGGGAACGGCGAAGGAAATTCGAGAAAATCGGTAGGTCTCCGTCTCGCGGAAAAACAGACTGTCCCTTCCTTGCTTCGCCACCACCGAGGGCGGAGGGCGGAATCTTGGCCGAGGCCCCGGCGTCCGGGGAGACCGTGGTCTATGGGGAGATCGGATTGGACCGGGTGGAGGAGATCCGCAACCGGTATTTCATGTTTCGGGACCGCCGGCCCGACGCGTATCCGGCCATCACGGCGCCGAGGGAGGACATCCCGGGTTAGAGTCCCACCTCGTTCAGCAGTTCCCCATACTCTGCGACGAGGATATCCACTGTCTCCGCCACGGGGGGCGCCGGGATGCCGTAGGTTCTGACGGCCGCTTCCACCGCCATCCCCCCCTGGGCTACCGTCTCGGCCGTGGGCATGTAGGCCAGAACACCGTTGCAGAAACCGCCGAACATGGTGTGCTTCGCCTTGGACCGTTTCTTGACCCCCAGCCCGATCTCGACAAACGGCTCTCCCGGTTGTGCGACCAGCACGAAGTCATCCAGCCGGTAGGCCACGATCTCGAACGACAGAGACGTTTCCCGAACGCCCGCCCTCACCTTGTCGACGATCCCCTTGGCCCATTGTTCCTCCATCTGTGCGGGGCAGACCTCCGCCGGACCGGCGCCCCGCTCCATGAGCTTTCGCACTATTCGTCCGGCCTCGGCGAGTTGGACTTCGGCCTCCTCCAGGGACGGCAGCGGCTGCAGGGGCAGGGAAACCTGGCGGCTGGCCGCTCTCAGGATCCGGTGGGTGGGGCCGCCCTTGAACTCCTTGCGGTACAGGGCGAGACGGGCGAAAGAGCGGCCGCGGTCCCGAATCTCGTCGTGGGGGCGGGTCTCGATGCCGTAGAAAGCTTGAAGGGCGGCGGCCCCGACGATTCCTCCGGTGCGTTCCTTCTCTCCCCAGTCGCTTTGCAGGAACGCATGGCAAGCTTGGTTCCCGGCGGCTCCGGTCAGGTAGAGGCAGGTGGCTCCGGTCGCCTGCTCCACGATCCGGCGGACCACGCCGGGAAAGTCCTGGCTCAGGCGGCGGGTCTCGAACCCCATGCACACCGGGTGGGCCGCGTAGCTGGTCAGCACGGCGATGGGGTTGCCCTCCAGATCGTCGATACGCAGAACGTCGACGCTGTGGTCGGTGGTCCCGCCGGGGTTTCTTCCCACCACGATGAGGCCGTCCTCGGGGGCGCACTCCTCACGGTTCACCGCCACTTCGGCGTGACCGCTTCCCGCCGCGGCTCGCGCCGGCCGACGGCCGCCATCGGCCTCTGCCGCCAATCGGGCGAGGCGGCCCACCAGATCTTGGATGTAGGCGTCGAGGGCATTGATCTCGTCCGCGGCTCCGGCGACCTGGTGCACGCCGCCCAGGATCCCGCGCACGGTGCACGGCCCGTTGTGGGTGTGGGTGCAGCCCACCGCGACGCGGCTTGGAGACGTCCCCACGCGATCGGCTATGCGTTCGCGGATCTCCTCCGCCAACGGCAGGTCGAAGCCCAGCAGGTCACAATCGACGAGGACGATCTTGGTGCGTTCGTCGGCCAGAACCAGCGCCGTGGCCAGGAGCGGCGTCTCGACGCCCGTTGACGGTTCGATCCGGCGCATGATTCCCTGCAACCGGAAACCCATGGGCGGCGTGATGTCAATTCGTGCTACACCTGCCGTCAGATTCAGGTCCGTCATTCCCTCTTCCTCCTCGTATCTCGAATTTCAGGCTCTGCCCGGTGACAGAGCCGGCCAATTACCCATATTGAATCCCGGGGCCGCCCAAGACCAGCCATTATTCGAAAGGCCTCGTCGATTGACAGCAACGGAGAGGGTGCCGTAGTGTTCGGTGTATACAGTCGAATCCAATATCCGGATGTCCCGATACCGTGTGCCATGATCTCGTGAATCATCGGCGTCCCTCCCCAGATCGAGCCGTTTTCTCCTCTGCGCGTACCGGTGATCCATCACGGCTGAGGCCGGTTGTCGTGTCCGGCAGAATTCCCCCGGCGGGGATCCTGGCCGTCCTGTTCTTCAGTATCTTCGGCATGGCTCAGGCGGTCGGTGCGGGCGAGGTGGACGTTACTGCCGAGGCCCGCGAGTTCTTCGAGCGCAACATTCGTCCGGCTCTGGCCCGGAACTGTTTCGTCTGCCACGGCGCCGAGTTGGCGCAAGGGGGATTGCGGCTCGATATTGCGGACGGCTGGGAGAAGGGCGGCAAGTCGGGGCCGGCCGTCATTCCGGGTGACCCGGACGCCAGCCTTCTGATCCGGGCCATCCGTCACCAGGGGCCAGGATTGTCCATGCCCCTGGGGGGCGACAAGCTGCCTCCCTCACTGATCGGCCTCTTCGAAAGGTGGGTGCGCCTGGGAGCGCCCGCTCCCAAGGACGCTGCCGAATCCGAAGCCACTGCCGGGAACGGAACCCCCGCCGATTGGGAGCAGGTCTACCGGGACCGCAGCCGTTGGTGGTCGCTGCAGCCGGTCTTGCGGCCGCCGGTTCCACGGGTCCAGCGGGAGGAGTGGTCCGATCAGGCCGTCGACCGCTTCGTCCTGGCCAAGCTGGAAGCGAACGGCCTCTCACCGGCTCCGCGCGCGGACCGGCGCACTCTGTTGAGGCGGGTGAGTTATCTGCTGACCGGACTTCCTCCGAAGCCGGAAGAAGTCGCCGCCTTTCTCCGGAATCCCGACCCTGACGCCGCTTACGTCCAAGAGGTCAATCGCCTGTTGGCCTCGCCCCATTTCGGAGAGGAATGGGCGCGGCATTGGATGGACGTGGTCCGTTACAGCGATACCTACGGATACGAAACGGATGCCGAGATCAAGGGTTCATGGCGTTACCGCAACTACCTGATCCGCGCCTTCAATGCCGACATTCCCTTCGACCAGCTTGTGCGCGAGCACATTGCCGGTGATCTCCTCTCCCAGCCGCGAGTCGACGCCGCCAGGCAGATCAACGAGTCCATGATCGGCCCCACCTGGTTCCAGATGGGCGAGAACCGGCACGGGGACAGTCTCATGTTCAACGGCATCCATCAGGAGATGCTCGACAACAAGGTCGATACCTTCTCCAAGGCGTTCCAGGCGACGACGGTGGCCTGCGCCAGGTGCCACGATCACAAGTACGACGCCATCTCCCAGCAGGACTACTACGCTCTGGGCGGCGTGTTCATGAGTTCCCGCTGGGTGACCCACACGCTGGACCTCCCGGAACGGAACCGGAACGTTCTGGAGCAACTGTCAGTTCTGAAAACCAGGCTCCGCCGGCCGCTGGGGGACTGGTGGCTGGAGGAGGCGCGAAAGATTCCCCGGTACCTGTTGGCGGCTCAGGCCGTCGTCGACGGCCGAATCGGGGCGACAGATGCGGCGCGGGATCTGGACCGTGTCCGCCTCTCCGCCTGGGAGAAGGCGCTCAGTGCCAGGCCTTTCGAAGGGCAGACCACGAACGAGGACGAGGAAGAAGCGGCCGAATCGGCGGAACGGGCCTCGATGTCCAATCCATTCTTTCCCTGGTTGGAAATCCAGGAATCCCTGATCGAGGGTGAGCAACTGGGGCCGGCCTGGCGGAAGCTTGCCGGGGAGTATTCGCAGGCCCGCCGGGAACGAATGGAGAGCAACTCCAGGGACTTTTCCCTCGCCGCCGACTTTGGCCGCGGCGACCTGCCCGAGGGATGGTCCGTGGATGGGGTCGGCGCAGGGCGCGGCTGGGTCGAAAACGGCGACTTCACGGTGGCGCTCGAGGGTTCCGGCGCGGTGGGCATGCTGCTGCCCGCCGGACTGTTCACCCATGCGCTCTCGCCCCGGCTCAACGGAGCGGTCCGGACTCCGTTTCTGAATCATACCGGCCGTGCCTACGTCAGCCTGGAGGTGATCGGAGGCGACTTCAGCGCTCACCGGTTGATCGTGGACAACTCGTTCCGGACGGAGCGGCAGACCTATCTGAACGACCATCGTCCCCACTGGATCCGCCATTCGACCAGGGCGGACGCCAAGACCAATCGTTCGCCGAGCCCCGAAGAGTCCTCGGAGACTCAGATCTACGTCGAGTTGGCGACCAAGGCGTCGAACCCCAACTTCCCTCCAAGGGTGGGACTTGGGCCCGACGTCTCGGCGGCCGAAGCCCGCGACGCCCGGAGTTGGTTCGGCGTGACCCGCGTGTTCCTGCACGACAGGAAGGAGCCGCCGGCCGACGAGCTGCACAGGTTCACCTCACTGTTCGCCGGCGATGCCCCCGATGATCTCGCGCAGCTCTCCGCCCGCTACGGAGAGTGGATTGCGGCGTCGGTGGCGGACTGGGCCCAGGGCCGAGCCGACGAAGAAGACATCCTCCTGATCAACCGCTTGCTGGAAGGCGGGCTGTTGCCGAACCATCTGCTGCCCGGCAACCTGCTTGCCCGCAAACGGATCTGGGAGCTGGTCGCTTCCTACCGCGAGACGGAAGAGAAGCTGGCCGACCCGGTCACGGTCCTGAGCATGGCCGACCTGGATTCCGGCCGCGACTACCGGCTCAACGTCCGTGGCGTGTACACGGACTATGGCGAGCGGGTGCCGCGCGGGCATATCCGGGTGCTCTCGGGCCGGTCCAACGGTTCAGAACCGAAGGGCAGCGGGCGCCTGGAGCTGGCCCGGATGATCGCCAGTCCCGGGAACCCCCTCACGGCCCGCGTCTTCGTCAACCGGGTCTGGCACTGGGTCTTCGGATCCGGAATCGTCCGAACTCCGGACGACTTCGGTCATCTGGGCGACCGGCCCTCCCACCCCGAACTGCTGGACTATCTCGCCGGCCGCTTTGTTCAAGAGGGTTGGTCGGTGAAGAAGCTGGTCAGCATGCTGGTGATGACGGAGGCGTTTCGTCAATCGAGCCGGGCCGGCGCCCGGGCCGGCGAGGTCGACCCCACCAATCGATTGCTGCACCATTATCCGCTCCGGCGCCTGGACGCCGAGTCCATCCGGGACGCCATGCTGGCGGTTTCGGGCCGCTTCGACCCTCAGCTCCTGGGCGGCCTCGTCGACCCCTACCGGCCCAAGAGCAAGGTGGTCAAGGCGGATCAGACCTATTTCTCAGGTCCCTTGGACGGGAACGGACGCCGTTCCATCTATCTCCGGAACACCATCATGGAGCCGTACAAGTTCCTGGAGACCTTCAACAAGCCCATCCCCAAGATGCCCACCGGCCGGCGTGACGTCACCAATGTGCCCAATCAGGCTCTGGCCATGCTCAACGATCCATTCGTTGCCGGGCAGGCCGAGTTCTGGGCCCGCCGGTTGATCGCCGAAGCGCACGACTCGCCGGAGCAACGCCTGACCATCATGTTCCGACGTGCCCTGGGCCGGGAGCCGGAGCCGGGCGAGTTGACCGCATGGACCGAAGCAGTCCATAATTTCGAATCTCTTCATCAGCGCCGGACTGAAGGCAGTCCGTCCTCGGAGGACGTTCTGAAATCGCTGGCGGTCTGGAAGGACATGGCCCACGCTCTCTTCAATGCGACGGAGTTCATCTATGTACGCTAAAGGATGGAACGAATTTTCACCCATCAGCCGCCGTGAATTGCTGCGCAAGACCTCCACCGGATTCGGGGCCCTGGCCCTGTCGGCGCTGTTGGCCGAAGAGTACGGCTTGGGAGCGCCGTTGATCGACGGCAAGACCCATTTCCCCGCGAAGGCGAAAAACGTCATCTTCTGCTTCATGGACGGGGGACCGAGCCACGTCGACCTGTTCGACTACAAGCCCATGCTGAATCAACGGCAGGGTGAAGAGATCGGGAAATCGGCGGTTTCGGAGAAGTCGCAATCGACGGCCGACCGCGTCTGGTTGGGAACCCCCTGGGAGTTCAAGCGGCGCGGCAAGAGCGGCATGTGGGTCAGCGAACTGTTCCCCCACATCACCAGGGTGGTGGACGAGATCTGCCTGGTCCGCTCCATGGTGGGTGAGGTGCCGCTCCACGGGCAGCAGAACCTGCTGATGCACACGGGACGCCTCACGGGGCGTTCTCCCAGCTTCGGATCGTGGGTCTCCTACGGTCTCGGCAGCGAACGGGACAACCTGCCGAACTACGTTCTGCTGGACAACGGACTCAGGATTCCCAACGGCGGTTGGGAGAACTTCAGCAATTCCTTCCTGCCGGCTTCGCATGCGCCCAACGTGCTGCGGGCGCGGAACCCGGTGATGGAAAACATCATGCCGACGGATCATCCGGCCGTGCAGCGGCGCAAGCTCGACCTGCTCCGGGAGCAGAGCATGAGATTCGCCGCCACCACCGGCGACAGCGCCATCGAAGCGGTGATCAAGAATTACGAAACGGCGTTCCATCTGCAGACGGCGATGCCGGAACTGGCCGACGTAAGCGGCGAGTCCGAGACCACGCGCAAGATGTACGGGCTCGACAGCTCCAATGAATACAAGAAGTTCTACAGTCTGCAGTGCCTCCGTGCGCGGCGCCTGGTGGAGAGGGGCGTGCGCTTCGTGGAGGTCGCGTGTCCTCTGACTCATGCCAACAACTCGCCCTGGGACCAGCACTCCAAATTGAAGAAGTACCACGAAGAAAACTGCATGATCACCGATCAGGGGGTCGCAGCCCTGATCCAGGATCTGAAGCAGCGAGGGCTGCTCGATTCCACCATCGTGCTCTGGGGCGGCGAGATGGGCCGGACCCCCCATACCCCCAAGATCAAGGAGGGAATGGGCCGCGACCATCACGTGAACGGTTACTCGATCTTCCTGGCCGGCGGCGGCTTCAAGCCCGGTTTCACCTATGGCACGACCGACGAATTCGGGAACTCAGTCGTCGAAAAGCCCACGTCGGTCCACTCCATCCACGCCACGATTCTCCACCAGCTCGGACTGGATCACGACAAGCTGACCTTCCGGTTCGGCGGGCGGGACATGAGCCTCACCGACGTTCACGGTGAGATCCTCACGGAGCTTCTGGTCTAGGAACCTGCGCGGCGAATAAACCCACGGCCAGTCACGAAAGGGACCGCAGCAGGTCCCGCATCTTCACAGTCTCGGTGAAGACATCTGCCTGGTCCAGATCCATCCATCCCTCCCGGTGTTCGTATTCCAAGGACAGGAATCCCGCGTAGTTCGCTGCCGCGAGTTTCCCCATGACTCCGGAAAAATCGATCGTCCCCTCGTCCCATCGAGCCTGCAGTTTTTTGGGGGCGGCCTGCCTGAGATGGAAGTGAGCCGTATGCGGAACTAGAGGGTCCACCTGCTCCTGTGCGTAGCCCAAGCAGACGAAGTGGCCGTAGTCCAACGTCAATTTCAATTCGGGATTGGCTTGCAAGAAGGACAGAGTGTCCAAGGGTGACTCGAGAATCGACCCCACATGGGCCTCGAACGTGGTCGTGACTCCTTCTTTACGGGACATGGCCGACATGTGGATCAGTTCTTCTGCCGCGACGGCCAGTGCCTTTTCCCGCGTCCAACCTTCCTGCACGACTCCTGGAAGCACCGTCACGGAGGGGATCCCGCAAGCTCTACAGAATTCGATCACGGCCCCGTAATCTCGCCGATTCCTTCTCCGGATCCCTGGGTCCATGTGGTTGATCGCACGTTCGTGGAAATTGGCAGCGAAGTTGTAGTTGAGGTTGGAGACCGGAGCGCCAAGTCTCAGGATCTGCCGTGACAAATCTTGAGGCCGATGGAGGATCTGCTCGCTTGCCAGTTGCGGCGAGTCGGGACGGCCGGGCACGGCGATGAGATCCACCGTCTCGATCCCCAATGCGCGATAGATCTCGACCGACTCGGGCAGAGTGGCGCCGACGAAGGACCAGGTGGACCCGCTCACCGTCATGGTCCCCGCGACCGTCAAGCCTGCTGTCCGGGACCGCGCCCGGGCCGATTCCCAACGGAACACCTCCGGCAACCCTGGCGGCCAGGCCTGTTCCGGGTCGTAGGGTTCGTCGGCGCCTTGCTCCAGAATCGGCGCCATGAATTCCTCCCAGCGCCGCGACGCGGGAGCATGGGAAAGGAATTCGGCGCAGCGCCGATAGTCTTCGGTTTCCATGTAGACGAAAACCGTCGTGCCCTCCCGGTAGATGTAGGTCCGGTGGATGCCACTCTCATCCATCTCCTCCATAAGCTCGGGCCAGACGGCAAGATGCCTTCGGTCGTATTCTTCCTCGCATCCTTCCTTGATCTGCAGAGTGAACGCGACACGCTCCATGTCGACTCCTGTCCGGTTTGGGTCAGGTTGCAGACTCGCGCGCCATGGCGGCCCCGGCCACCAGCGCTTGCAGCTTGGCGTAGGCGACGTCGCGCGGCAGGAACCACATGCCGCAGTCCGGGGCTGCGCGCAGCCTTTCCGCCGGGACCACTTCCAGCGCATCCCGGAGGCGCCGGGCGATGTGTTCCGGTGTCTCCACCTCCCGCGAACCCAGATTGAGCAGTCCCAGGATCACCTCCTTGTCTCCGCAGTGGCGCAAGAGGTCCGGTTCGTGACCGGGCTGTTCATACTCCAGGCTGATCTGTTGAGCGCGGGAAGCGGCAATCGCCTCCAGCGCTCGCGCGTAGCGGGGATTGACCTGCTTCTTCCCGATCAGTGCGTAGCCGTAGCAGATGTGCACGGCGGTCGTGCACCGGATTCCCTCCAGGGCCGCGTCCAGGGCCCGGGTCCCCCAGCGGCAGGCCTGGTCGGCCCGGAAGTGGAAATCGGGTTCGTCCAACTGGAGGACGTCCGCGCCCTCCTCGTCCAAGACACGCAGTTCCTGGTTGATGACGGAAGCGAGGTCCATGCCCAGCGCCTCGTCATCCGCGTAGAACTCGTTGACCAGGCGGGCGGCGGCCGTCAGGGGACCGAGGACGGTCATCTTCACGGGGCGCGAGGTGTGACGCTTCAGAAAACGCAGATCTTCGAGGGCGGTCGGCCCCGGCCAGCCCACCTTGCCCACGACCCGGGGAGCGTAGGCTCGGCCCAGACGCCCCTTCAATGCTGGATCGAGTTGGATGAAGCTCATGTCGCGGTCATCCATCGACCACTGGCCCAGCCGGGTTGAATCGAGTCCGCGGAAACGAAGGAAATAGGAATCGAAACGATGCCGCCGCTCTTCCCCGTCGGTGATCACGTCCAGTCCGGCGCGCTCCTGTTCGGCGATGGCGAGCCGGGTCGCGTCATCCTGGGCGTCTTTGAGCACTTCCGGCTCCGGTCTCCAAAAGGTGTCGTCACCATAGGGGGTCGTGACCCGGTGGTGACGAATGAGCCAGCGGGGCTTGCTGTAGCTTCCCACCAGTTGGGTCAGCAGAGAACCCTTCATACGTTCATTCTCGGGTCCCGCCGGCGTGAAGACAAGGAGGCGCGGGGAAGGTCGAACCAATATCATGAGAGGGGACGTGTGTGCTCGATCGGTGTTGCCGGCTTCTTTTGACACGGATCGAAAGAAGCAATATACTTCCACCGTCTTGTTCAACAGAGGGCTCCACGGATAGCGTCGCAAGTTGTTTTTGAGAGCCCGAGCTAGTTTCATCCCTGCGAAAGACTCCCTAAGGAATCACCGATCGGATCGTGGAACCAAAGAGAATCGGGCCCGGCTCTTCTCCATTTGCAGTTGGCGCCTCAGGGTGGATGGCTACATTTCTTGCATTTAGGAGGAGAAAATGAGGAAGAACATCTATGTAGGGGGCCTGCCCTACGCAGTCGACGATGACCAGTTGGAGGAAGTGTTCTCCGAGTTCGGCCCCGTGCAGTCGGCACGCGTCATCACTGACAGAATGACCGGACAGTCCCGTGGATTCGGTTTCGTCGAGATGGAAGAGGCGGACGCCGTGAAGGCCATCAGCGCCTTGAACGGCAGTCAGTTGGGCGGCAGAACCCTGACGGTCAACGAGGCGAGGCCTCGGGAGCGGCGGTCTGGGGGATACGGTGGCCGCGGCGGATACGGCGGCGGCGGCGGCGGTGGTGGTGGTTACGGAAACCGCGGTCGAGGCCGCTGGTAGGATTCGACGGAGGGGCGTGATCCGGGCTGCTCCCTGGCCGCCGGTCCATGATCGGTGACCGGGGCCGCCGGAATGGCGCCCCCTCCCCCGCAAACATTTCTGCAAGCAGGTCGGGTTAGGAGTCTGCGCGGTAGAAATGATCGTAGCGAGAAAGTGGAGAATCGAGGCCAGATTTTCACGATTTAGAGGCGCATAGTCGTTCTATTCGCCGAGAAATCGGGGAAATATGGACCGATTATACGCTTTCGCAGCAGATCAATTTCTGCCGCGCAGGCTCTTAGCTCAGTATCTCGCCGATCACCCGGCCCCCCACGTCGGTCAGGCGGAAGTCCCGCCCTCCGTAGCGATAGGTGAGCTTCGTGTGGTCCAGCCCCAGCAGGTGCAGGACGGTGGCGTGCAGGTCGTGCGGGTGGACCCGATCTTCCACCGCCTTGAAGCCGAAGTCGTCGGTGGCGCCGTACGTCATGCCTCCCCGGACGCCGGCGCCGGCCAGGAGCGTGGTGTAGCCGTGGACGTTGTGGTCCCGGCCATACCCGTACTTCACGAGTCCGCTGTTCTGAATCATCGGGGTTCGGCCGAACTCGCTCCCCACGATGAGTAGGGTCTCTTCAAACAGGCCCCGCGCCTTCAGGTCCTGAATCAGGGCGGCGATGGCCCGGTCCGCGTCCGCCCCCAGGATCCGGTGGTCCAGGATGTCGTCATGGCTGTCCCAGGGTTGGGACTTGCCGTAGAAGACCTGGACCATGCGCACGCCGTGCTCGACGAGGCGCAGCGCCATCAGGCAGCCGCGGGCGAAGTCGGTGTCGCCATACCTGGAGCGCGTCGACTCTTCCTCCCGGGTGACGTCCAAAACCAGAGGCGCCTCCATCTGCATCCGGAAAGCCACCTCCATGGCCTGGATTCCCGACTCCAGTTGCGGTTGATGTCCGACCCGGTCCAGGTAGCGTCGGTTGAGACGGTCCAGGAGGGCCAGTTGACGCCGCTGCTGGTTCGGGGTGAAGGAGGAGTTGCGGACGTTCCGGACCAGTTTCTCCGGGTCGATCTCGTTGTTCGGGACGTAAGTCCCCTGATACGAGTTGGGCAGGAACGCCGAGGACCAGAGCTGGCGCCCGCCCACCGGATACCCGGGGCAGAGGACCACGAAAGCGGGCAGATTCTCGTTCTCGGAGCCCAGTCCGTAGGTGATCCACGAGCCCATTGACGGGTGGCCGGCCAGTTGGTGGCCGCAGTTCATGAGGTAGAGGGACGGCACGTGATTGCCGTTGTCCGAATACATGGACCGGATCACGCAGAAGTCGTCGATGAGGCCGCCGATCCGGGGGAAGATCTCCGACACCAGGATGCCGCTCTCACCCCGCGGCCGGAATCGGAATGGGGACTTCATCAGGTTTCCGGTCGCGCTGTCGGTCCGGATCTTGGGACCCGGCATGGGTTTTCCGTCGTGCCGGTCCAGTTCCGGTTTGGGGTCGAAGCTGTCGACCTGGGAGAGGCCGCCGTTGAGGAAGAGGAAGATCACGTGTTTGGCGCGGGCCGGGAAATGCGGGGTTCCCACGGAATCGGGCATGCCCCGCGAGGCTGCGCCCAGGGAGCCGGACAACCCCACCGAGCCGAAGCCGGCGCCCATCATCGACAGTAGCTCACGTCGGTTCATGGAGCCAGTATAGGTTCCTGCGGCGACTTCCGCCACGGGTGTCCTCCTCGCGACGAAAATCGGTGGGCGCCGAGCGGCGTGCTATCGCTGGGCGCTCATCCCTCGGTCGATGCCCACCACCGTCATCCCGGGCCGGGTCCGGAGATAGACGCGGACCGGGTGGGACCCGCCGTCCGCCCGGTCGGAAACGGGTCGAATGCGCACCTTCAGGAACTCCGGTCTGGCCCGGGGCAGTGGGATGAATGAGCCGGTGGACGACATGGCAGGCCCCAGGGATTCACTCTGTTGGGATCCGTTGTCGAACCTGGACCATTCGTAGCCGTAGGTTCTGTTCCTGCCGGGAGCCTCCTTCAGGGACAGATCCGAGAACTCCAGGACCCGGGAGCCGTCTCGATCCCGGACCCGAAACTCATCCAGAGTATTGATCCCGGCCAGGTAGTGGCGAACGATCTTCCGGCGCCGCTCCAGGAGCGTCCGGACCAGGTACTCCTCCGACCCGGCGTCGACTAACCGCCCCGTCCGCACGACGGCCCGAATCGATTCCTCGTTCAGACGCATCAGGATGCGGACGGCCCAGAAGGCGTCCTCGGGGAGCATGCGTTCGAAGGCCGGGTTGGGGTACTCGGGTTTCCAGTTCTGCGGCTGGAAGAAATCCGCTTCGAAACGGCCGACGCCGGGATGCTCGGGGTAGTCCACATGTCTCCAGGACCGGTCCCAGAGTCCCAGAGTCAAGCCCGCCTTGAGGATGGGGGACCACTCCACCAGGTATTCGTTGCCGGCCCGGCGACTCTGTCTCTCGACGCTGCCGCTTCCCAGGCAGGAGCCGAAATCCAGCAGGTGGTGCTTCACGTACCCCTGTTCGCCCCGGGGAAGATACATGTCCAGCGTGTTGATGCTCCGGGAGTCGTCGTGGTTCAACCAGGCGGCGAAGACCCGGAGACCTCGCATTTCCCTCCGGTTCTCATGCCGGAAGACGTCGTTGGCGTCGTCGCTCCGGGTCCCGAAGTACTCGAACGGCCCCAGGGGACGGCCCGGCAGGCGGCGGCTGGCCAGCACCTGGATTTTTCCGTCCTTCAGTCTCGGAACGAGGCGGAGGATCCGTTCCACATCCGCCTGCACCATAATCCGCTTCTTTCCCCGTCCCTCGCGAATCTCGGAATCGGAGTTCGCCAGCAAGATCCCGGGAGAGATCCGGACCAGGTGGTTCTCGGGAACGTGATAGCCGAAGGCGTGGAAGAAACGAGTGCTGACGGCCTCCGCGGAGGTGGCCAATTGAGGATGTTCCAACGGGTCGAACTTGATGAAATAGATTTCTCCCCGGCTGTCGCGGATGGTGAAGCCGGGAGTGATTCCCTCCGTTTTTGCGGAGACGATCTGCCAGGGCCGGGAGGTGTCGGGCGCCTGCCGGTTGGGGCCTCGCGCCAACTCGGCTGGACTCATGGCCCGGCTTCCCAGCCGGTTCTGAAACCAACTGGAATCTGGAACCTCTCCCAGCGTGTTCACGTTCTGCGCCGGAAGGACGGCCTCTCCCCTGGCGGGACGGTTGGAGAACGAATTCTCCAGCAGGTCCGCGACCTGGCTCAGGGAGCGGGACTTGGGCATGGGAATGGGAAGGTCGTCGGCATCGACCCGGATCGGATCGTCCGGAAGAAACCGCTGCCCGTGGATCAGGGGGAGGGCAACCGTCCAGCAGCCCAGAAGCAGAACCAAAGGTGTGACCCGCGGGTGTGTCAACGTTGAATCTCCCGCTAGAATGCCGGCCCGACACTGACCCGGACCCGCGCGCCTTCCCGGCCCCTTGCCAGGTCCACCCGGAAGAGGACTCGGTCCCGGCTCTTGACTCGAAACCCGAACCCCACGTTTTTCCGGAGCCCCATCAGGTTGAAGTCGGACCGGTCCCGAAACACCTTGCCCGCGTCGTAGAAGAGGGCCAGCTCCAGCGCGGGCGCCGCCTCCCAACGGTACTCGGCCGAGAGGTAGATCAGATTCCGATCCCGGAAACGCTGATCCCTGAAGGATCTCAAGACATGCGGCCCCCCCAGCGTGGGCTGATAATAGAAGGGCACCCGGCTTCCGCTCTCGGGATGGGTCGTCGAGGTCAGGAAACGCAGGGCCAGCACCCGCTGACGGGAGCCCAACGGCAGGTATTGACGCCCCTGCGCCGCGAAGCCGGAGAAATGGTAGTCGGCCCCGCCCAATTGGTCGTGGCGGGACCAGGACAGATCCACCACGCTCCCCGAGTGGTTGTTTTCCGGCTGGTCCCGAAAGTCCAGGGAGAGAGTGGCTCTGGTCCGAAAGAAACCGGGTTGATGGGCGAGGCCGGGGGCCGTGACGTCGTCGAAGACACTTGCGATGGGAACGGCTCCGGGGTCGGTTCCGGGACCGGTGTTCACCTGGAGCAGTCCCACATCCCACTCTCCCCGCAACCACGCGGTGGCCCGGTAACGGACGGCTTTCCCGTAGAAAACCTCCTCCAGGCGGTAGTCGCTGCGGTCTCCCTCCCGGGAGCCGGCGCCGGGTCCGAAATAGTTCTGCCTGGGGAAGTTGCGGTACCGGACCCGGCCGAAGACGCTGAGCCGTTTTGCCGATTTAGCCGGCTCGGCTCGTTGCCGGAACCCGTGGTCTTCCGGGTCGAGCTCGTAACCGGGGCCGAAGTCGTGGAGCCGGCCGAACTGCAGGTCATAGAGTTGGTATCCGCGGATGGAATAGCCGCCCGTCAGCGCCACGCCGAGCTGGCTGCGCCCCAACTTCGGCTGCCAGTACCGTGCGCCGAAGGCGACGGCGGACCGGGGCCCCAGGACTCCCACCACCGGTTTGAGTCCCGGTGACCCGCTACTGCCCGGCGCACCGAATCCCCTCTTTTCCACCCAGAGAAGAGCCTTTTCGAATCCGCTGGCGCGAGGCGGAGCGACGCGGGCCCGTTTCTCGATCCGCTTCTGTTTCCAGCGTCCGGCCCGGGTGTCCTGCGGGGAAGCGGACTTGGCGCCCGGGGTTTCTTTCCCGGCGCCGGCAACGCCGGTTTCCGCACTCCCGGCAGCAACGGCTGGAAGGGCGATCAGCAGGTAGGTCGAGAAGATGACTCGCAAGCCGAGCACGGAGCGGCATTCTATCGCAGGCTCCCGCTTTGGGGGCAACGGGCCGGTTCGGCTCCACTCGGAATGATGCCGGCGGGCTTGACCCGGCCCGTCCCCTCGGTTAGGTTGATCCCGCGTCGGTGCTCCGGCCAGCCGGAGCGGCGAGAGGGAACCCGGTGAGAGTCCGGGGCTGCCCCGCAGCGGTAAACGGGAACGACCGCCGTCATAGCACTGGCTCCGAAGGAGTTGGGAAGCGACGGCCAGTAGGATCCGGCGAGAGCCGAGTGCCCGTGAGTCCGAAGACCTGCCGGCGTCATATCCATTGACCTGGGCCTTCGAGGGAAGGAACGGGGTCGCGCCGGCGGGCCTGCTTTCCTCTTTCTCGTCGAATCTCCGGGTCGTGGTCGAGGGACCATGAACGGCGCGGATCCGCATCTGAAAACCGGAGTGGAAGACGCTCTGCCGCTGAACGCGGACGGCGAGGCCATCGCCATGTGCTTCAGCGGGGGAAAGGACAGCTCGCTGGCCCTGTGGGAGATTCGCCGCGCGCGGACGTATGTGGTCCGGACCCTCTTGACCACGGTCAACGCCGAATACGACCGGGTCAGCATGCACGGCGTTCGCCGTGAACTGCTCCGCGAACAGGCGGATGCCATCGGGATTCCAATGACGGAAGTCCCGGTTCCGCGTGTCTGCACCAACGCCGTATACGAGCGGGAGATGGGGGCGGCGTTCGCGCGTCTGCAAGCCGCCGGAATACGGCGCGTGGCCTTTGGCGACATCTTCCTGGAAGATCTGCGCACCTACCGGGAAGAGCAGTTGGCCGCCTCGAGGCTCGAAGGTTTCTTCCCGCTCTGGAAGCGGGACACCCGGCAGTTGGCGCGCCGGTTCATCCAGGATGGATTCAAAGCCGTCCTGGTCTGCGTGAACTTGAAGGTCCTGGATTCGACCTTCGCCGGCCGGCGGTTCGATGAGGCTCTGCTGTCCGATCTTCCACCGGGCGTCGACCCGTGCGGGGAGAACGGAGAGTTTCACACTTTCGTGTACGACGGACCGATCTTCCGCCGGTCCGTGCGCGTGTCCCTGGGAGAAGTCGTCGAACGCGGCGACTTCGCATTCTGCGATCTTGTTCCGCGTCGCTGCGACGGCGACGTTCGACACACTGCCTCTTGAAGGAAGGAGGGGAAGGATGAAACCCCGGCTCTCCCTGATTCTGGCGCTGCTGGCCTTGGGCATCGCCGCGCGGGTGGCGCCCCATGCGCTGTCCCATTTCGGAATCTCCATCGATCCCGGCAACACGGTCTACCCTGAGAATCCCCTACTTTCGAAACACGCTGATCAGCATGGCCGTCTTCCTGCCCCTGCTGTTCAGCCGGGTCGCCCTGAAGGAGACGGTTCCGGCCGGGCCTCGCCGGTTGGCCTCCCTGGGCGGGTAATGCAATAGGATGGCGCACCGGATCGTCTCCCTCATCGCCAGCGCAACGGAGATCGTGTGCGCACTCGGCTTCGAGCGCGAGCTGGTCGGCCGGTCCCACGAATGCGACCATCCCGCCTTCGTGTCCCGGCTTCCGGCATGCTCGAGTTCCAAGGTGAAAGTGGGCGCCGTCAGCCGGGCCATCGATGATCAGGTCCGAACCATCGTCTCCGAAGGCCTGTCCGTCTACCGCGTCAATCCCGACCTTCTGAATCGCCTGGCGCCGACCGTCATCGTCACGCAGACGCAGTGCGAGGTCTGCGCCGTCAGCCTGAGGGACGTCGAGGAGGCGGTGTGCGAACTCGTGACTTCGCAGCCTGCGATCGTCTCCCTGGAGCCCATGTCCCTGGGCGACGTTTGGGAAGACATCCGCAAGGTGGCGTCGGCGCTGGGCGACCCGGGACGCGGCGACGATCTCGTGACCCGTCTCAAGGCTCGGCTCCAGGGGATCCGGGCACGGACGGAGCCGGTGCGGACCCGTCCTTCCATTGCGTGCATCGAGTGGATCGATCCTCTCATGAGCGCGGCCAACTGGATGCCCGAGCTCGTCGAATGCGCCGGGGGCCGGAACCTTTTCGGCGAGCCGGGGAAACACTCCGGCTATTTCGATTTCGACCGGCTTGCGGCCGCCGATCCCGACGTGATCGCCATCTTGCCGTGCGGTTTCGACATCGAGCGCACCTGCCGCGAGATGCCGCCGCTCGCGACCCATCCCGGGTGGCCGGAACTGGCCGCGGTCCGGAACGGACGCGTGTTCGTGACGGACGGGAACCAGTACTTCAACCGGCCCGGACCGCGCGTCGTGGAATCCGCCGAGATCCTGGCGGAGATCCTGCATCCGGAACGCTTCGATTTCGGCCACCGCGGGACCGGGTGGATTTGCTGGAAAGGGTAGGGGCACCCCTTGTGGGTGCCCTCTTTGACTCTCTAACGAGTATCGCTATGTTGACAGGAATCGCGATCACACTCTGTCGTGATTGCTTCTGTCGTTTTCCAACCCGTCGTGGTTGGGTGAACGGGAAGACCGGTGAAAGTCCGGCGCTGCCCTCGCAACTGTGAGCAGCCATGGAACCCACAATGGACCACTGTCCCGGCAAGGGGATGGGAAGGCGTGAGGTTTCCGCTGCAAGCCAGGAGACCGGCCCGATCATGACCTCTGGATGCCTCCGACGGGGAGGCTGGGAGGTGCTCATGAATCCCACTCCAAACCCGCTCCGCGGGTCTGCCTTTGTGCTCATTGTTATCTGCTCTCTGACCGGACCGGCGACGGCCCAAGACAACGCGGCTCCGGTGCGCCTGCCCACGACCGAACAGGTCACGGTGACGGCGAGCCGCTACCGGGAACAGGCCGTCCGGGTCCCCGCGAATGTCACCGTCATCACCGAGGAGGACATCGCCGCCTCCACGGCCGTCGATATTCCCGGTCTTCTCCGGACCCTGGTCAACGTCCAGGTCACCGACATCACGGGAAACCACCGCCACTACTCGGTCGATCTCCGGGGATTCGGCGAAACGTCCGGAAGCAACACCTTGGTCCTGGTGGACGGCCGCAGAGTGAACCTGCCGCCTTCCGCAGCAGTCGACTGGATCCAGATCCCGTTGGAAAGGGTCAGGCGGATCGAGGTCACTCGAGGGGGACGGGGAAGCGTACTCTACGGGGACAACGCCGGAGCCGGAGTGATCAACATCATTACCCGGGAAGAGGGCCCGACCCGCCTCGAGCTGGAGATGTCCGGCGGCAGTTACGGAAGTCTGCGTCCCAGCGGGCAGTTCAGCGGTTCCAGCGGTGGAGTTTCCTACGGCGCTTCAGGAAGCTATTTCCAGTCCCAGGGCTATCGTGACAACAGCGACCTTGAGGGTGGAGACCTGGGCGGCAGCTTGGGATTCAAGTTGGGTGATCTCGGAAGGCTGGATGTGAGCGGCGGCTTCCACAGCGACGACGTGGGGCTTCCCGGAGCGATCAGGGAGAGCCAGTTCCAAGCGGGAGCCGCCCGGACGGACACCTTGAATCCGGACGACTTTGCCGACACCGACGACACCTACGTGCTGATTCAACCGACGCTCAACTTCCTGAGCCAGAGTTCCCTGACGTTGGATTTCTCCGCCCGGAGGCGGGATTCCTCTTTCTTCAGCCGTTTCTCCGGCGGGACCTTCCAAGGGATGACTCAGACCGACACACTGGCCCTTTCCCCCCGGCTCTTGATTCGAGAGCGCATCGGCGGCCTCGCCAACAACCTGAGCCTGGGATTCGACTGGATCACGGCGTCCGAGGACATCGCGAACACCTCCGTATTCGGAGGCTCCGAGTCCACCAACTTGTTTCAGCTCGAAAAAGTGAATCAGGGCTTTTACATCCATGACGAGATCTATCCGCTGGAGAGCCTGGCGCTGTCCGCCGGCTATCGCTACGATCGCGCCAACTTCCGCTTCGCCCCCAGCACCCCTGACCGGACCAGTTACGATCAGAACGTCTTCACGACGGGCATCAACTACCGGTTCAATCCGGACACGTACGTCTACGCCGGCTATTCCGGGAGCTTCCGCTACCCGGTGCTGAACGAAATGTTCAACTTCTTCACCAACACCATCGACAGCGGAATCACCCCCCAGACGTCCAACGGCCTGGAGACGGGCTTGCGGCACTATTTCGGCGGCAGTTTCTTCGGGGAGGTGAACTTCTTCCAGATCGATGCCGACCGGGAGATTTTCTACAATCCCGCCGGTGGGACTTTCGGATTCGGAGCCAACGAGAACTTCGAGGGCCGGACTCGAAGACGGGGCATGGAGTTCTCGTCGGGCATCAGCCGCGGCATCGCCACGCTGAGAGGCAACTACAGCGTCGTTCAGACGAGGGTCCGGGACGGCCAGTACACGGGCCGACAGGTTCCCGGCGTGGCGGCGCACAAGATGGCGGCCGAGCTCTTCGTCCAGATCACGCCGAGACTGACCGCCAGCATCAACGGAACCTATGTGGGCTCCCGGTACTTTCACAGCGACTGGAGCAACCGCTTCGGGAAGCACGACGGATACTTCCTGCTCAATTCCAGGATCAGCTACCGCTGGGACCGCTTTACTCTCTTCGCGGATTTCAACAACATCATGAACCGGGAGTATTCGGAGTACGGCGTCATGGGCGGATTTCCGGTGGAGCGGGCCTTCTATCCTTCTCCGAGGTTCAACGCCAGGGTCGGCATACGTTTGCCAATCCTTTAGCAATTCTCGAGGATTCAGTCAGGATGGATCTGCGGAGAGCCGAGCGCGGATGGATTTGAGAAGTGCAGACGAATCGAGCCCGGCGAGCCCTGCGGATCCTCCTGCCGCTTCTGCTGTTGGCAGGATGCCGGGAAGAACGGACCAGTCGTCCCGACAGCGCGTCTCCCGCTTCGGAACCGGAAGCTGAAGTCCGGCGAGTCATCGCCTACGGCCCCAGCATCGTGGAGTTCCTGTTCGCCATGGGTCTGCAGGACCGGATCGTGGGGGTTTCGCCCCACTGCGACCACCCTGCCGAGGCCCTCCGTCTGCCGGTGGTCGGGACCGCAGTCCAGCCGAACGTGGAGAAGATCCTGGCTCTCCGGCCCGACCTGATCGTGGCGCTGGGCAAGGGGTTCAAGCTGGAGCGCATCGCCCGCCGGCAGGGAATCCGGTTTCTGGCCCTGGATTCGACGTCGGTGCGGGACGTGCTCCAGGCCCCGGTCCTGTTGGCCGATGCGTTCGGAGATCCCGGGGCCGGAGAGCCCGTGGCCACGCGCCTGAAGCGGGAGTTGGAGGAGATCCGGCAACTCTATGCCGGGCGGCCTCGACGCGACGTCCTGCTGGTGATGGGGAGCAAGAGCCACCAGGTGTTCTCCGCGGGGAAGGGCTCCTTCCTGACCGAGTTGGTGGAGCTGGCGGGCGGGCGCTCCATCACCGCCGACCTGGAAAAGCCGTGGCCCATGGTGAGCCTGGAGACGGTTCTGGTGCGCCGGCCTCAGGTCATCCTGGTGCTGGATGCCCGGGACCGGCTTCCGGAGGAGGTGAAGAACGGGTTCCTGGCGGAATGGCGGATGCACCCCACCCTGCCGGCGGTCCGCGACGGACGGGTCCGGGTGCTGAACGGCAGTTTTCTCATGCGTTCCGGTCCACGCCTTCCCCGGGCCGCCCGGCTCATCGCCCGGGCCATCCATGGCCGAACGTAGGGGCATCCCTTGTGGGTGCCCTCCTTGGCTTTCCCAATTTCCGTTTGTGATTTGGGATCCGGCCAACCTGGGGAGCGAGAGAGTCTGAGGACGATTCAGTGCAGGATGCGCCGATTTCCCTGACCGCGCAGGATGTGACTTTCCACTATGCCGGACAGAAATCACTGCTGGAGGACGTGCACCTGTCGGTGGAGCCGGGAGCGCTCACCATGCTCATCGGCCCCAACGGCGCCGGCAAGAGTACTCTGATGAAGATCCTGGCCGGCCTTTTGGAGGCGGCGGCCGGGACCGTACAGATCCATTCGGGCCCTGGAGGTCGGCAGCGGGACCTGGCCGGCCTGTCGCTTCTGGCCCGGGCCAGGACGGTCGCGTACCTGCCTCAGGAAGTTCTGCCTCCCGGGGGACACACCGTGCAAGAGGTGGTCTTGTTGGGCCGCTTTCCCCACCAGAGGTGGTGGACGCTGCCCGGCGAGCGGGACCGGAAGATCGTGGACGAGGCGCTGGAACGAATGGGAGTGGCGCACCTGAGGGACCGGGTGTTCGAATCGCTCAGCGGCGGCGAGCAGCAGTCGGTTCTACTGGCCGGGATCCTGGCCCAGCAAAGCTCGCTGCTGCTGCTGGACGAACCGGGCAGGGGGCTGGACGTCCATCACCTGGCGACGTTCTCGCAACGCCTCAAGCGGCTGGCCCGAGCCGGCAGGGGCATCCTCTGCATCACCCACGATCTCAACCTGGCCTCTCGATTCGCCGACGTCATCTACCTGCTCTCGGACCGAAAGATTCGGGCCCGGGGCAGGCCCGAACAGGTGTTGACCCAGGCGCTGGTGGCGGAATCCTACGGCAGCGACGTCGAAGTCACCCGGGACGCCCGGAGCGGACTCCCCGTGGTCCTGCCCGGCTCCCGGAGGCAAGAGCCCCGGGGAGGCCAAAGATGAGAAGCGGCCGCTCCAACGGTCGAAGGGCCCGGGTCTGGGCCACCCTGGGCTTGTGCACCCTCTTTCTGGTCACGGCTCTGGGAGTCTCCCCGTTCTTCGGAGCCGAAGAGGTCGACACACTGTCGGGCCTGAACCTGATTCTCCGGCATGGCTTCACGGCCCCGTTGCCGGACGAGTTGCCCGGCCGTGATCAGAGTGAGGTCCTGCGCAATATCGTCGCCAATCGGATTCTCCGCTCCTGGATGGGCGTCGTCGCCGGCGCCGGACTGGCGGTGATCGGCGCGGCGCTGCAGGCGATCCTGCGCAATCCCCTGGTGGCGCCGTCGACTCTGGGGGTCTCCACGGCGGCGGCGGTCGGCGCCTTCTGCGCCATCATCGGGTTCGGTTCGGGGCTGACCTGGGGACCCTTCTCGCCGATCCAGGTGGCCGCCTACCTGGCGGCGGTCCTGGACATCGTCCTGATCTACGGCATCGCGAGACTGGCCGGACGCCTGAGCATGGCGACGCTGCTTCTGGCCGGGGTGACGGTGAACCTGATCTGCGGCGCGCTGATCCTGTTGATGCGGCATCAGGCGGCCAATCCCTATGACCTGCACGTGCTGGATCACTGGCTCATGGGAAGTCTGAATTCCCTCTACGTCTGGAGCGACCTCTGGAGCATTCTCCCCTTCGTCCTGCCGGGGGTGGCGGTGATCGTCTGGCTGTCGCACCAGCTCAACCCCTTGGCTCTGGGAGACGACTACGCGGCGGGACGGGGCGTGCCGGTCCGGCGGGTCCGGCTCCTGGTCTTCGTATTCGGCTCCCTGGCCGTCGCCGGAATCGTTTCGGCGGTGGGGCCCATCGGTTTCGTGGGGCTGATCGTGCCGCACATGGTCCGCCGCCTGGTGGGAACGGACCAGCGAATCGTGATGGCGGCTTCGTTCCTCGTGGGCGGCGGGTTCCTGCTGGTCTGCGACTGCGTGGTCCGGTCCAGGCTGATTGGAGGAGTGGAACTGCCGGTCGGCGTTCTGACGGCCCTCCTGGGCGGCCCCACGTTTCTTTACCTCCTGATCCGCTCCCAGCGGTGAGGCGTAACCGGCGCGTTCCGGATCAGCCCGCGTCGATGGCCTGGAGCACACTCCCTTCAAGTCGCCGGCGGCGTAGAGCCGAACCCGGTCACGAAGCCAGCATTCCGCCGCCGACTTCGATGACCTGACCCGTGATATAGGCGCCGTCGTCACCGGCCAGCAACAGGTAGGCGCCGACACAGTCCCCGGGCAGCCCGTCGCGTCCCAGGGGAATCCGCCCGATCAGGTATCGATAGCGTTCCTCGGAAGCCCGGGCTTGGAGCCGGGTGCGGATGATGCCGGGGGCGATGGTGTTGACGGTGATTCCTCGGGGGCCGAATTCCTGGGCCCAGTTGCGGGTCATGCCTTCCATCGCGGCCTTCGAGGCCACGTAGGTCAGGGCGCCGGCCGTGGCGCCGGTGCGGGCGCTCATGGATCCGGTGAGGATGATGCGGCCCCGCCCGTCGGGCAGATGAGCCATGGCGTGCTTGACGCAGAAGAAGGCGCTCCGGCAGTTGGTGGCCAGGTCGTGCTCCCACTGCTCCCCGGTCAGCTCGCTGGTCCGCCCGCCCTGGCCGGGCGCTCCGGCGTTGGCCACCAGGATGTCCAGGCCGCCGAACCTCTCCACCGCGGCGGTCATGAGGTCCGCCACCTGTTGCTCGTCGGTCACGTCCGCCCGAAAGGCGAGCGCCCGTCCGCCCGCCCCCTCGATCTCCGCCACCGTCTCGGCGGCCTCCTGTGCGCTTCGGCTGTAGTTCACCACCACCGACGCCCCGCAACGGGCGAAGCCGATGGACACGGCGCGCCCGATGCCGGTGCCGCCGCCGGTGACCACCGCCGTCCTCCCGGCGAGATCGACGACCATGGGGACCGTTCCTGGTATGTCACTCATTTCAGCACCTCTCCAGCCGCGGCAAGGCGCGGCCTTTGGCTCCCTCCCGGAAGACCCGTCCCGTCGATCACCATCGATCCGATCGACCCGCGGCGGCACCCTCCAACGCTGCCGCCGGTCCGCTTCTTCGCGGGAATCTAAAGATACACCACGCGGCTCAAGAACCCGAGAAGGCTCCGCACGGGCAGAGGACGAAAAGAGGGGAGAAATCGCCACCGCCTCAAGGTCGGCGACTGCGGATGTATCATGATATGGAGCGATGGCCGATCCATGAGGCAGGAAGGGAGCGGAACATGACCAAGCAGGAGATGATCGAGAATCTGAACGAAGATCTGGCGGGAGAGCTGGGTGCGATCATCCAATACCTGACCTACGCCGCCAAGACGACGGGTCCCTACAGGCCGCAGTTGTCTCAGTTCTTTCTCGGTGAAGTCGCCGACGAGCAGTTGCATGCCCAGTACCTGGCCAACAAGATCGTGGCCCTGGGCGGCGAGCCGACCACGGTGCCACGGCCGGTTCCGGCGGCTGCCACGAACCGGGAAATGGTCGAACAGGTCCTGGCGGCCGAGCAGCAGGCGACGCGCGACTATACGGAGCGGGCCCGCCAGGCGGAAGAGTTGGGGGACAAGGGATTGGTGGTCCAGCTCGAAGACATGGTGCGCGACGAAACGACCCATTCGGAGGAAACGGAACGGCTCCTCCGCGACTGGCCTCTCTGACCCCGGCCGGCTCGCCCGCGTCAACCGCCCAGAAGGTCTTTCGCCGCCTGCCGCGCCTCGTCCAGCGTGGCGACGATCTGGCTCTCGGGAACCTGACGCAAGACGTCCAGGGCCTCAAGGGTTTCGGCAACCGAGCCGGAGAGCCCCATCACCACGAACTCGGTCTGCTCTTCCCGGGCGATGTCCATGAGCTTCTTGATCACCATGGCCGCGCTGTCATCGAGGTACGTGGCTCGAGAGAAGTCGAAGATGACCACTTCGTGATCCTTGATATCGGCGCTGATGGCGCTGGCCAATCGATTGGAGGAGGCCACGGTGAAGCTCCCCTTGAGCGCCAACAGACCGGCGCGCGCCCGATAGGCGTCGTCTGGAGGCTCATCCTGTCGATGGGTGAAGAACTCCTGGTCCAGCAACGGAACGGAGACGACGCTGTCCATCTCGAGGCGTTCCAACTGTCGTACGTGGGCCATCGCGGCGGCGATCAGTCCGATGGCGATGCCGGTGACGAGATCGACGAATACCGTCAGGCCCAAGGTGATCATCATGACCGTCAGGTGTTCCCGCCGGATCCGGTGGAGCCGGGCGAGGAGGTGCCAGTCGATGATGTCCCAGCCGACCTTCATCAAGAGGCCGGCCAGGGCGGCCCGGGGAATCGGTTCGACGTAGCGCCCAAGGCCCAGAAGGAACAACAGCAGCGCGACCGCGGATAAAGCGCCCGAAGCCCGGGTCCGGCCGCCGGCTCGAATGTTGATGGCCGTTCCCACGGTGGTCGCGGCCCCGGGCAACCCCCCGAAGAGACCCGAAACCATGTTGCCGATGCCCTGACCCACCAGTTCCCGATTCGGGTTATGGCGTCCGCCAGTAAGTGAGTCGGCCAGCAGCGAGGTGAGGAGGCTGTGCACGGCGCCGAGCAGGGCCAGGATGATGGCCGGTTGCAGGGCGCGCGCCAGGAAACCGGCGGAAGGTATTTCCAACTGCAGTTCAGGCAGTTGCACCGGCACATCCCCGACGACGGGAGCCTCGGTCAGCCACAGGACACCCGCCAGAGTGCCGACCATCAAGGCGACCAGGGGAGCCGGTATCAGCCTCGCCAGGCGGCGCGGCCAGAGTGATGCGAGTGCAACGGTCAAGACCCCGATGGCGAAGGCGCTGGCGTTGATATTGGCGATCGCCTCGGGCAACGCGTAAATCGCACCCAACGTCCCTCCCGGCGCGGCAGGGGCGCCGAGGAACGGCAAGACCTGAATTATGATCATGATGATGCCGATGCCGGACATGAATCCGGAAACGACCATGTAAGGCGTGTAGGCGACATATCGGCCGATTCCGGATACACCCATGAACACTTGCAGCAGACCGGCCAGCACAATGACGGTCAGGGCTTCCGCGAGGTTGAAGGAAAAGCTGGTGATGATGACCGCCAGGGCAACGGTGGTGGGAACCGTGGGGGCGGAAAGTTGCGCCCGGGTACCACCGAACAGCGCCGCGAAAAAGCCGACTGCAATGGCGCCGTACAGGCCGGCGGTCGCTCCCAGACCCGACGCCAACCCCAATGCCAGGGCGACCGGCAGCGTCACCACCGCGGAGGTGAATCCTCCGGAGAGATCCCCTCTGAAACGCTGCAGGTCGTAGATTTTCCGCCGCCGCCGGTTCGTCATGGAGCGTCGGGTCCGGGTTGGAAATCAGACGGTAAAACGATGACTCGATTCAAGTTGGAGTCCCCCGCGTCAACCATCGAGGAGGCCTGCGGCCACCCGCCGCGCTTCATCCAAAGTTGAGACGATCTGCTTTTCCGGGACACGCTGCAAGACGGAGAGCGCTTGCAGCGTCGGCCCCACGGCATCGGAGACACCCGCAACGATCAACTCGGTCCGCTCTTCTCTGGCGACGTCCATGAGCTGTTTGATCACCATTGCGGCGCTGTCGTCGAGGTAGGTGGCCTCCGAGAAATCGAAAATGACGGCCTCGTGATCCTGGATATCCGCGCTGATCGCCCCGACCAGCTTGTGGGAGGAGGCGACGGTGAAGCTTCCGCGCAGGGCGAGCAGACCGACTCGTGCAGAAAACGGATCGTCCGAACCGGCCGCCTCCGGTTGGCGGAAGAACGTCCGGTCCAGCAAGGGGACGGAGACGACGCTGTCGAGCTCCAGTTGTTCCAACTGTTTCGCGTGGGTCACTCCCGCTGCGATCAGTCCGATGGCGACTGCGGTGACCAGGTCCACGAACACCGTGAGGCCCAGCGTCATCAGCATGACCACAAGGTGATCACGGCGGATTCTGCGAATCCGGGAAAGAAGATACCAGTCGATGATGTCCCAGCCGACCTTCATGAGGATGCCGGCCAAAACGGCGTGCGGAATCGGCTCCACGTATCGGCCGAGGCCCAGCACCAGCGCCAGCAGGAAGATCGCCCGCATGGCGCCGGATGCCCGCGTGGTCCCGCCGGCGCGAATGTTGGTCACGGTCCCCAGGGTGGCCCCGGCGCCCGGCATGCCCCCGAATATTCCAGACACCATGTTGCCGATGCCTTGACCCACCAGTTCCCGGTTCGGATTGTGCCGCGTACCGGTGAGCGAGTCGGCCACCAGCGAAGTCAGGAGGCTGTCGACCGAGCCCAGCAGGGCGAGAATGAGGGCCGGTTGCAACGCGCCCAAGAGGAATCCGGCTGAGGGCAGCTCCAACTGGAACTCCGGCAGTCCCGTCGGAACCGGCCCGATGACCGGCACGTCGTGCAACCAGAATATGCCCAGCAAGGTGCCGGACATCAGCGCTACGAGGGGAGCCGGCAGGAACCTGGCCAGCCGCCGGGGCCAGACCACGCCTGCGAGGAGAGTCACCCCCGCGATGGCGAAGGCGCTGCTGTTGATCTCGTCCATGGCCGCCGGCAACGCTCCGATCGCGCCCAAGGCCCCGCCCGAAGCGGTGGGCGCCCCGAGGAACGGCAAGCTCTGGATCAGCATGATGATGATGCCGATCCCGGACATGAATCCGGAGACGACCACGTAGGGCGTGTACGCGACGAAGCGGCCGATCCCCACCAGCCCCAGGGTCACCTGCATGAGGCCGGCCAGAACCACGACGCTCAGGGCTTCGGGAAGAGTGGACGCGTGATTGCTGATGATGACGGCCATGGCCACGGCCATGGGAGCCGTCGGCCCGGAGATCTGGGACCGCGTGCCTCCGAACACCGCCGCGAAAAAGCCGACGGCGATGGCCCCGTAAAGGCCGGCGGCGGCTCCCAAGCCGGAGGCGACACCGAACGCGAGCGCCGTCGGTAGAGCTACTACCGTGGATGTGAGTGCTCCGAAGAGGTCCCCTCGGAGCGTGGCGCCGGTATAGCTTTCTTGAAATGGCAGTTTCATGTTCCCACGTCGGCAACGTAACGAGTCCGGAGCGGCGTGGAGGGGCGTCTTTCAGGCGCCCACTAGGAAGGGCGTCTGGAGGGGCGTCTTTTTAGGCGCCCACTGGGAAGGACGTCTTTGCTGTGTAACTCTTTTGAGACGTAGACGGACGAGCCCCACGGAAGGGTGTTGAGCCCTCCAATCCAGATCGTGTCAGCGTTGCGCCGTGGCGATGAGGACCGGTGAGGAGGCGTCCCTGCATCCGGCCTCCGTG
>JAJDTT010000312.1 GCA_022827025.1 Acidobacteriota bacterium | reverse complement strand
CACGTTCAGGAGGCGGACTTTGATCGCGGGTTCCCTGGTGTGGATCGGAAGCAGGGGATGGAGTTTGGGGACCTCCTCAGGTGCCAGTTCCAGCAGGTAGAAGTAGGCCTGATCGGTATTGATCCGGTCCACCAGTTCGGGGAGATGGGCGTCCCCACCCAGGCGGAAAAGGGCGAAGCTGATCGCCAGGAGCACCTCCGGCTCTTCATCACCGCGAAACATGCCCGTCAACGTGGGGATGTGGCTCGAGTCTCCGATTCGGCCCAGGCCCTCGGCGCCGTACCGGCGGAAGGCCGCTCTCTCGTCCTCGATCGCCTCCATGAATATTGACTGGGAGCGAGGATCGCCGATATGGGCGAGCGCCTCCAGGGTCTTTCGCGTCAGGTCGTCGTTTCGACTCACCGGGACCAGTCCGCCGAGAATTTTCTTCCGCTCGGTGACGCCGCTGTTGTAGAGCTCCGTCAATGCCGGAACTGCGGATTCCACCTTCAGGCGTCCCAGCGTGAAGATGGCTTCGTCATGGACCTTCTTGTCCCGGTCCCAGATCAGGGGAGTCAGCGTGACGCCCCCTTCCGGAACGCCGATCTTGTAAAAGGCGCGGATCATCTCCAGCTTCACGCCGTTCTCCGGTTCCACCTCCAGGGCGTCCTGGAGGGCAGGCAGGGCTGGGTGGCCGCGAAGGATTCCCAGCGCGAGCGCGGCGTTCCTGCGGATGTCCGGGTCCGAGTCACTCAGCAGAGTTCCCAGCGTGTCGATCGCTTCCGGGCTGACGGAAACGTAAGGTTCCACGACCAAGGGGTTGTAGTCATCGTCCACGGGGTTCATGAAATCGACGACGCGTTTCATGCCGTGAAAAAAGCCGTCGGGAAGGTTCACATAGAGCCTGATCAGTCCTTGAATCGCCAGGAGTTGCGTCTGCTCCCTGGAATCGTGGCAGAGGGTCATCAGAGCCGGTAAAGTGCTGACGTCAGCGATCTTGATCAGAGCCCGCGCCAGCGCCGCTCGGAGGAGATCGTCCGGATCCTTGACCAGCCGCGACAGTTCCGGAACAGCCCGCCGGATCCGATGCTTTCCCAGCCCCACGACGGCCGTCTTTCTTCGGTCCAACTCCGGGTGTCTCAGATCGAAGATGAGTCCATCGACATCCCGTTGCTCCTCTTGCCCGCGCAGGCCAGGCAAGCCCAGGAGCAGCGAAGCTGCAATCAGCACAACGGTCAGGGTTCGGTTGAGGGACATGGCTCTTTCCTCCAGAGTGTCAGTCACGGTTCGGGACCGGACTGGTTTCCCCGATGGTCCAACCGGCAATTCACCAACCTACGGCCTGCAAGATAACAAACGGCTCTGACTTGCCGGGGCGGGGAAGAGAAAAGAAGAGGATTCCGGCCATGAGGAATCTGGCTGCGAGATTTCCTGCTAGTGTGCTGTCCCTCAAAAAGTCGTAGGGGCGACCCTTGTGGTCGCCCGTCCGACAACGGCGGCCGAGTCGTCCCGGGGGGAGCTTGGTACTGATCGCATGACTTGGACCGAAGAGGGCACCCACAAGGGGTGCCCCTACGGGGATTCGAAATCGAGGCTCGATCCGCTACGAATACATGTATTTGCGGGACGGCACACTAGTGAAAGTCTCACGAGCACCGGGACCGTTCCTGCGCCCGCCGGACAAGGCGCGATTCGGGAGCATACCGGGAGTATGTGAGCCGATGGCAACGCAGTCCGCCGGGATGCAGGGACGGTCGAATGCCGTGACGACTTTTGCCACGGGCTGCTAGAGTGCTTTCGACGCGGTGGTCCACGATGGGTCTTCTGGTTCTTTTGCCGCTTGCAGCGCTGGCGATTTCCGGGTTGGGGGCGGGGCCTCTCCTGTTGACGGCGGCCGGCCAAGAGGATCCGGCGGCCGTGGAGCGGTTGTTTCTGGCAGACGAGGCCGGGGCTGGGGAGTTCCGGGCGGTGGCTGCGTTTCCCGAATTGCTGGATCGCCGTCCGGTTCAGATCAAGGTCTTCCGGTCCCTGGCCTCCAAGGATCCCGATATCTTCGGGGCGGCCGTCAGGCTCTGTCTCGAGGCGCCGCGACTGGAATCCTTCGCCATGATCCGGAGGCGGTTGAGCCTGGCCTTTCGCAGCCAGGACGCGTGGAAGCGCAAGGCGATTCTGCAG
Source organism: Acidobacteriota bacterium (assembly GCA_022827025.1). Classification (GTDB taxonomy): domain Bacteria; phylum Acidobacteriota; class UBA6911; order RPQK01; family JAJDTT01; genus JAJDTT01. The sequence continues at coordinate 7,626 of JAJDTT010000312.1, read as the reverse complement.
TTGGCTCGGGAGGAACCGGTACGATTGCAGGATCTCCGTTTCGTGAGTCTCCTGAGCGAGGCGTTGAGGGCCCCGGATCCTGCACTGGCGGAGTCGGCGCTCGCATTGGTTCGAAGCCGGTCTGAACTGCGCGGCCTCCCGGCGGTCGCGGAAAGCCTGAACCACCTCCCGGAAGAGGGCCTGGCGACAGATCTGACACTCCCTTCCCTCGGTTTCTTTCGGGACCGCGTGCTGCCGCTGCTGGAGAAGTCCGGAGCCGATGACAAGACCTGCTTCGACTGCCACAAGTCGCACGTCATCTTCCGCCTGGAGCCGGCGCAGGAACGGGCCGGGCCGGAAGAGGTGCGGAGTTACTATCGTTCGGCCTTGCGGGTCATTGATCTGAAGCGGCCGGAGCGGAGCCTCCTGTTGCTGAAGCCGACGCGGGAGAAGCCTCCCAAGGGCACTCAGGCGTCGGGCTCCGGCCAACACGGCGGAGGCGTTCGGTGGAGCGGGGAGTCCTCGTCCTACCGGACGATTCTGGAGTGGGTCCGCACGGGCGGCTATTGAATCAGTCGAATCGGACCAGGGAGATCTCCAGGCGCCGGGTTTCGGATTCGGGCCGGTCCCATTGCACCAGGATGGGACTCTGGTAGATTCCATTGACGATGGAGCCGCGTCCGCTCCCGTTGGCATGGGCATTGGAGACCAGCAGGATCAATGAGCGGTCCATGCCCAGGAAGTGATCGGCGGGCGCCCTGACGAACCTCTGCAGCAGGCGTTCGAAGACCGATTCGCTCAATCCCAAGGCGTCCACGGCCTGATTGATCACCTGAACCAGATCGTACTTGGCGTAATCCCTGGCCCTCCCCGGAATGGCCCTGGGGTTTCCCAGCATCTGCCGGCCGCTCTTCGCCATGAAATGCAGGGGATTTCTCAGGACCCTGGCCAGATCGTGTTTCATCAGCAGGGTCTCGTACTCGTTCACGGTGAGGCCCGCATTCCGTTCTTCCGGGGCCAGGGAGATGTCGATGCGCCCCCGGTCGACCTGATGCTCGCGGATCAGATCCTGAAGCCGGGAGAAGAAACCGAGGTTGGGGTCCATCAGGTTGATGGAATCGATGGGGTGACGGGACACGGGGACCGGGAGGCCCACGCGAGCCACCACCTGTTCCTCGTTGAAAGCCAGCACCGTGGTCCGGCGCCGGCGCCGGACATCGTTCCAGATGCCGTCCAGGTCCACGAAGTAGACGGGAGTATCGTCGCGATTCTCATAGGTCGCGCAATTGGTGAGGCCGGAACTGATGAAGGTGAGGTGGGAGTCGGCGTTATGCGGCTCCGTGACCTTCTGCTCCCGGCTCAACTCGGTGCGCAGTTCCATCTGGTCGTGGCGGTATCCCCGCCGGGAAGGGAAGAGGGTCTGGAACATCTGCACGAAGTCGCGCAGGGCCTCGCCGCTATGATTCAACTGGGCCGAGAGCTTCTCACCGAAGTAGCCGGCCGTGGTGTGGTAGGAGTAGTAGACCGCCTTGGAATACCTGGAAAACCGGGAGCGAATCCGATCCGGAATCCGTTCCCGGACGTTGATCACGTCCACGCGGGATTCGGGTTCGATCTCCAGCGTTACGTCAGTTTCCAGGGACAAGGCCCGGCTCCTCGCGAATTATCGTAGCGGGAACGCCATTTGACTCGGCATGATATTGAACCGGCCGCGTTCCGGTCAAACCAATCCCAGGCAAACAAAGCATCTGGAGGACCATTCCGAGATCCGGCCCGGCCCCCGTCAACCCTGCGATGTCTTCTGGAACGACCACCGGAAAAGCGACGGCACGAATTTCGGCGAAGGCCGTCAGGGAAGCGGTTCGCCGCGGACCAGATCCTCGAACGATTCTCTGACCCGGATCTCTCTCCACTCATCTCCATCCACCAGGACTTCGGCAGCCCGCCGCCTGGAATTATAGTTGGAGGATAGGACAAAACCGTAGGCGCCGGCGCTCATCACCGCCAAAAGGTCTCCCGGGTGTGCGTCGGGAACGCGCTGGCCGCGGGCCAGGAAATCGCCGCTCTCGCAGACCGGCCCCACCACGTCGGCCGTGATCCAGGATCGATCCGGACGCACCGGAAGAATCTGGTGTCGGGCGCCGTAGAGGCTGGGACGAAGCAGGTCGGTCATGGCGGCGTCCACCACCAGGAAAACCTTGCCGCGATTGGTCTTCCGATAGAGGACGCGCGTCAGCAGGACGCCGGCGTTTCCCACCAGGTAGCGTCCCGGCTCCATGACGATGCGGTAGCCTTCCCCCGTTTGAGCCAGTGCCCCGGCGTAGCGTTGAAGATCCGGTCCCGTTTCTCCCTGGTAGGAGATTCCCAGGCCGCCGCCCAGATCCAGATGTTCCAGGGGAAACCCCCGGTCCCGGATCCGGTCGGCCCCTTCCCTGAGCCTTTCGAACGCGTCCAGAAACGGCTGGACGTCCAGGATCTGGGAACCGATGTGATATCCGAGGCCCACGAGCCGGATTTCGGGGGAGTTTTCGATGATCTCCAACAGGTCGTCGATCTGGTCCGTCTCGACGCCGAACTTGTGCTGGTGCAGTCCGGTGGCGATGTAGGGATGGGTCCCGGCGTCCACGTCCGGATTGATTCTGACGGCCACGCGGGCTTCGCGGCCCATCCTCCGGCTGACCCGGGCCAGGGTCTCCAATTCCTGCCGGGACTCGACGTTGATGCTGAAGAGCCCCCACTCCAGGGCCATCTCCATCTCCTGGACGGTCTTGCCGACGCCGCTGAAGACGATGCGCCGGGGATCGGCGCCGATCCGCTGCAGCCGAAAGAGCTCTCCTCCCGAAACCACGTCGAAGCCGCTGCCCTCCTCCTGCAGAACCCTCAACAGGGAGAGGTTGTCGTTGGCCTTCAAGGAGTAGCAGATCAACGGATCCACCCTGGCGAAGGCGTCTTTCAGCCGGTGGTAGCTGTCACGAATCGCCCGGCGGCTGTAGACGTAGCTCGGAGTCCCCGCCTGCCGGGCGATTCGTGACAGGGGAGTCCCTTCGCAGGTGAGCTCCCCGCCGTCGTGGAGAAAGGCGTCGAAACCGGTCACGGCGGGATGGTAGCAGAAAGAAGGGAGAGGAAATGAGGAACGAGAAAAGAGAAGATAAGGAGAGACTTGAGACACGGGAGAGGAAACGGGAATGAAACTGAAGGTTGTGGTGGCAATGATGGCGGCCTTTTTTCTCGCCGGAGAGGTCACGGCTGGCCGGCTTTGGGCCCGGGTGTGGCGTCACGAGGGTTTTCAAGCCTTTTCCCAGGGGACGTTCGGGGACTCCGGCTCCAACATCTACGTTTCCCGGCGCGGCCGGATCCAACTGATCAACCGTTTGGATCTGAACCGGGACGGTCATATCGATCTGTTCGTGGCCAACGGCCACGGACACAGCGAAGACGAAGACGCCTACGTCTACCTGAACAACGGCGAGACCATCGATCCGCTCCGGAGGATTGCTTTCCCGACGGACGGGGCGGTCGAGGGGTTGGTGGCCGACCTGGACCGGGACGGCGTCAGCGACGTGGTGGTGGTCAACGGAACGGGCGGCACCACCAACACGTCCGACAGCTTCATCTACTACGGGGCCGAGGGACGGTTCCCCGTGTCCGAGCGCCGGCAACTGAGGTCATGGTCCGGGAGGGAAGCCGCCGTCGGGGACTGGAACCGGGATGGATGGCCGGATCTGGCCATCGCTTGCGCCAATCCGGGTCGGGACAAGGAGTCGAGCCACTCGGTCGTCTACTGGAATTCGGCCCATGGGTTCGATCCGGATCGCCGGTCCCCACTCGCCGGGCCCGGAACGGCGGTCCTGGCCGCCGACCTGGCCGGAGACGATGCGCTTGATCTGGTTCTGGCCACCGGAAACGGCGTCTTCGTCTACGCAGCCGGGGAGGAGGGGTTGGACCTGGAGAAGCCCCACGTCCTGGATCTGGAGGCACGGCATCTGGGCGCGGGCGATCTGGATCGGGACGGACGGATCGAGCTGGTTGCGGCCGTCGAATCGGGGGTTCATGTCTTGGCGGCGGCTTCGAGCCGGTTCAAGGTCCGGCAGCGGCTTCAGGTGGAGAACCCTTGGCAGTTGGCGGTGCAGGATCTCAATCGGGACGGGCTGCCGGATCTGGCCGTGACCTCTTCCGACCGAAGCGGGAACGGGTACACCGACTCCCTGGTCTTCTGGAACCGTGACGGGCGTTTGTCCGAGACCGATCCGACTCCTCTGGCCACCGTCCACGCCAGGGGCGTCAGCGCCGGTGATCTGGACGGGGACGGCTGGCCCGAGCTGGTGGTGAGCAACCACCACTCGTTCAACGACCTGAACGTCCAGTCCTTCGTCTTCTGGAACCGGGAAGGGAAATTCTTCCCGGCCCACAAATCCATGCTGGACACCCGGAGCGCCCATGGCAACGGCATCGGCGACGTGGACAACGACGGGCGCCCCGACGTGATCTTCTTCAACCTGGAAGGGGGGCTCCGGACCGGCTACAACCCCAACTTCATCTACTGGGGCGACGGGACGCGCAACTACACGGCGCGGCGGCGCGGCCAACTGTGGGCAGGATATACGGTGGGCACCGCCCAGGCCGATCTGGACGACGACGGCTGGGTGGACCTGGTCTCGGCCGAGGCCCGCTACGCGCTGGACCGTCCGGTGACCCTCAACGGAGTCTATGTCTGGTATGGGGGAGCCGGCGGCTACGAGCCCCGGCGCCGGTCCGTCCTCTCGGTTGAGGACCCGGAAATGGGGGCGGTCACCGCCGACCTGAACCGGGACGGCTACCTGGACCTGGTGATCGGCGCCGCCGAGGGCGACGCCCGCGGCCGCCGCGGCTACGTGATCCTCTACGGCGGGGAATCCGGTTTCTCCCCTGCGCGGCGCGAGGTGATTCCCATCGGTGGCCTGGGATTTCCCCCGGTGGTGGCCGACTGGAACCGCGATGGATACCTGGACCTGGCCGGTGGCTCCGCCAAGCACGGCCTGCACCTGGTCTATGGTTCGGAGGAAGGGTTTCGGAAGAAACATCAGCGCTTGATCGAGAAGGGAAGGGTCCCCTACCTGGAGACCGCCGACTTCAATTCGGACGGTTGGCTGGACCTGGTGGCGCCGGTCAACGACTATCCCCGGAACAAGGAAGGGGAGATCCGGATCTACTACGGCTCCGCGGACGGTTTCCGCTTGAGAGAGGGCCGGCCGCTGCCGCACATGTCGGCCCTGGACCCCAGCGTGGCCGACTTCGACCGGGACGGATTCCTGGACCTGTTCGTGCCCAACTACTCCAGCAACACCGCCCGGAGCATCCCCTGCTTCCTCTACTGGGGAAGCGCCTCCGGCTTCGACCCGGACCGCCGCCTGGACCTGCCCGGGGACTCGGGGACCGCCTCCCTGGCCGCCGATTTCGACGGCGACGGCTGGACCGACATCTTCCTGCTCAACCACAAGCGGGACGGAAGCGTCGATCGCCCCGGGGAACCCATCCGGCACACGACCCCGTCGGTCCTCTATTGGAACGGGCCGGACGGATTTTCCCTGCAGGACAGGACCTGGCTTCCCACCGTGGGTCCCCACGGCCAGATGCTCCGCGACCCGGGGAACATCTACACGCGGGAGTTGGCCGAGACCTACGTCTCTCCGGCGCACCGGTTCGGACCGGGCGTCCATCCCGTCTCCATTGGATGGGATGCGGAGGTTCCCCTGGGAACCGGGGTCGCGCTCCAGATTCGGACTGCCGAGAGCAAGGATTCTCTGGGGGAGGCAGCCTGGAGAGGATCGTCGGGTTCCGGAAGCTGGATCCTGGAGCCGGGTCCCGTTTCAGGCGGCGAGTCGTCCGATTCCTGGCTTCAGTACCGCGCCCGGCTCGCAACTCCAAATGGCGGAGCCAGCCCCGTTCTGACCCGGGTCGAGGTCAGGTTCCGGTAGCGGCGGATGTTGCGGACGGGGTGCCGGAGTCGTAACCTCTCCCGCAGGTAGCGGGAGCCAGCTCCTGAGGCGAACGGTGAAATGACATCGTTAAAGCAGCGCATTTCCAGTCTCTTCCAGGCACGCTGGATTCCGTGGTGCGCCGCGGCGTCGATCGTCGCGTCTCTCATCTCCATCGCGGCGGCGTACATTTTGGCCGGGGTCGCCCTTCTCCTCTGGGTCATCGACACCCTGCGGCGCAGGCGCCTGCGCCTCCGTTGGCCACCTTTCGCGCTGCCGCTCCTTCTCTTTGTGATTTCAATGGGGATCGCCGTCCTCTTCTCGGAAGACCCCGGGACCAGTTCGGGCTCGCTCAAGAAACTGGTGCGCTTCCTCTTCGTCCCCTTGATGTTCACCTGGTTCGGGACGGTTCACGTGAAGTGGACCGTGAGGCGCATTTATTGGGTTGTCGGCGCCAGCGCCGTTTACGCCCTGGCGCAGTACTACTGGCTGATGGAGCCGGATCTGCAGCACCGGATCACCGGGTTCATGGGCCATTGGATGACCTTTTCCGGCCAGCTCATGATGGGGGCCGTCTCGCTGGGGGTCTATCTGTGCCGGGAGCGTTTCACTGCGGCCGGCTCCTCGACCGCAAACCGGGACCAGACGGGATGGCGCCGCCTGCCGGTCCTCGGATTGCTCCTGTTGCTCCTCCTGAGCTGGAGCCTGCTGGTGACCTTCACCCGCAACGCCTGGCTGGGAACCGCCGCCGGCGGTCTCCTGTTGGTCGTCTTGACGAAGAAGACCCGGGTGCTGCTGTTGCTGCTGGCGCTGATGGCTCTGTTGATTGTGGTGCCGACGCCGTTTCGGGATCGTCTCCTGTCCGGAGTGGATCTGAGCGACACGACCACCCAGGTCCGTCTGGAGATGGTCCGGTCCGGATCCCGTCTCATTGCCGACCATCCCTGGACGGGAGTCGGACCGGGCATGGTCTACCGGGAGGTTCTCAAGTATCGGTCGCACCAGGAATACCCCGACTGGGCCTACCAGCACCTGCACAACAACTTCCTCCAGGTCGCCGCCGAAACCGGCCTCGTGGGACTGGCGTTCTGGCTGGCGCTCTGGATCGTCCTGATCCGGGACCTGATCCGGATGTGGCTCCGGTCCGAATCGGAATGGGTCCGCTTCCTGAGCCTGAACGGCCTCTGTATCTCGGCGGCGTTTCACGTGGCGGGTTGCCTGGAGTACAACTTCGGCGATTCGGAGGTGCTGATCCTGCTGCTGTTCTTCCTGACGGCCCCTTACGCGGTCCAGCGGCGGGAATTGGCTCAGAAGTCCCCCACCGGCGGGCCTCCGGCATGATCCCGCGAGAAACCGGGCGGGTGGAGCGGCGACTTTCTAGTCGCCGACTGGGATCGGCGTCCGGAGCGGCGTCTGGAGCGGCGTCGTCCTCGGCGCCGACTGGGATCGGCGTCCTTCCGGGCGCCGGGAATGGCGACGTGGAGCGGCGACTCCGCCGGGGAACCATGCGACCCCGCAGGGCACCCACACACAAGGGGTGCCCCTACGGTCGTCGGGGATTGGAAGTTTCAAAGAAGTCCCCCACCGCCGGGCCGCCAGCATGATCCGGCCAGAAACTGGGCGGCGATGGTGTCGGCAGCGGCGCCTGTCCGCGTTGCGGTCTGACGAACGACCCGGTCCCGACCGGACCGGG
>JAJDTT010000068.1 GCA_022827025.1 Acidobacteriota bacterium | reverse complement strand
ACTAGAAAGTCGCCGCTCCGCCCCCCCGGTCCGGTAGTGCCCAGGCAATGGTCGGCGGACGGTGGCGCCGTTCGGGGGAGGGCGACCACAAGGGTCGCCCCTACGAATCGTTCGACAGCGGTAACGCGGTGGGCGCTGTCTGATGGACAATGCCCGCCCAGTTTCTCGCGGGAACATGCCAGAGGCCCGGCGGTGGGGGACTTCTTTGAAACTTCCGATCCCCGATGACCGTAGGGGCACCCCTTGTGGGTGCCCTGCGGGGTCGCATCGTTCCCCCGGCTGTGTCGCCGCTCCACGTCGCCATTCCCGGCGCCCGGAAGGACGCCGGTCCCAGCCGGCGCGTGAAACACGCCGCTCCGGACGCCGGTCCCCGTCGGCGACTAGAAAGTCGCCGCTCCACCCGCCCGGTTTCTCGCGGGATCATGCCGGAGGCCGGCCGGTGGGGGACTTCTGAGAAAAACATGGGGCACCCTCGGAGGGGGACTTTCCAGTCCCCCCGTGGGAGTGGGGGTAGGAAAACCCCCACTCCTTTTCTCGCAGGATTTCGCCGGACCGGGGCCGGTGGGGGAGCTCCTAGGGTGACTCGGTGACCTTGTGGTATTGGTTCGGCTGGAGGTCCGTCAGCCTCGTCTTGGTGCCGCTGGGCCACTGGATTTCGACCCAGTCGAGTGAGTCGGCTGCGCCCAGACCCAGAATCTCCCGGGGGTCGCTGGAGGAGAGATAGCTGCCTCCCGCCCGCTTCAGGCGTCTGCGCTTGACGCCTCCCGCCGACCAGGTAATGACGGCGCCGACGGCGGTGTGGCCTCGTCGAGGTACGAGATCGAGACCGATCCAACGATTGCGGTTGCCTCCCCGGTTCAGGAGAAGCAGCGGCGGTCCTCCGTTGTCGGTGATGAGCAGGTCCAGATCGCCGTCGTTGTCCAGGTCCCCGGTGGCCAGTCCCCGGGCGGAGAAAGCACGAGAGAAGACCGCGCCCGATTGGCGGCTGCGGTCGCGGTATTGACCGCGCACGTTTTCGAAGTAGAGCAGGGGTTCCCGGTATGCCAGCCCCGGCCGGAATTTCTCCAGCATGTCGTCCGGGTGGCCGTTGGCCAGGAACAGGTCATCGTCGCCGTCGTTGTCCGCGTCGAAAAAGCGCAATCCCCAACCGCTCAGCAGCCAGGTCAGTTTCCCCACCTCGGCCGCCTCGTCGGTGAAGGTCAGATCTCCCTGGTTCCGGTACAGGCTGAACACCTCGTGGTCGATGTTGGAGACGAAGAGGTCCTGCCGGCCGTCGCCGTCGTAGTCGGTGGCGTCGACGCCCATCCCGGAGCGCGCCTTGCCGCCGTCGTCATACGCGACTCCCGCCCAGAGGCCCATCTCCCGGAAGGTCCCATCTCCCTGATTCACGAAGAGGAAGTCGGCCACCGTGTCGTTGGCGACGAACAGATCCAGGTGTCCGTCGTTGTTGACGTCGGTGGCCACGACTCCGAACGCCTTGCCCGGATGCCCGGCGATCCCCGATTCGCGGCCGACATCGGTGAATCGGCCGTTGCCGTCGTTGCGAAAGAGATGACTGAAGCTGGGATCGAACACGGTCGGCAGGCAGTAGTAGGTCCGCTTTCGCAGGTGATCGTAGCAGAGCCGGCTGAGGGATTTTTCGTAACGGACGAAGCTGCAGACGAACAGGTCCAGCCTTCCGTTGCCATCGTAGTCGAACCAGACCCCGCTGGTGGACCAGCCGGGAGCCAGGACGCCCGCCTCCTGGGCCACGTCGGTGAAGCTTCCGTCGCCGTTATTCCTATAGAGGAAATTGGGTCCGTAGTTGGTGACGTAGAGGTCTTGCCAGCCGTCGCCGTCGAAGTCGGCAACCGCGATGCCCATGCCGAACCTGCCTCCGGCCACTCCCGCCCCTTCGGTGACGTCGGTGAAACGCCCATCCTTCTCATTACGGTACAGGGCGTTCCGGAGCGGCACGGCGGGAGCATAGAAGTCGGAGACTCCGCTGTTGACCAGATACAGATCCATCCATCCGTCGTTGTTGTAGTCGAAGAAGGCGCAGCCGGGCCCCACCGTCTCGGGCAGGTGCCGCTGGGGCGACATGGCGTTCTCATGAACCCAACGGATGCCGCTGGCCTGAGCTGGGACTTCCTCGAAGACGATCCCGGGACTGGCCGGTACTTCCGCTGCGACAGCGACCGGAGCGAACCACAGCAGCGTGGAGGCAACCGACCTCAACCGGTATCCGCACCTGAGAGCTCGGGCCACTCCTACGGCCACCTTCACTTTGACCCACTTCTGGATCACATGCCCTCTCCAGGGAAACGAAATCAACTCCCCGGACCGGCTGTTTCCTGCCCCTCTCGAATGGTGAGTATCCGGTCCACGGACAAATCCGATAAGGTCTGGCGCTGGCCACTGGGCCAGAGGATTTCCACCGTCTCAACTTTCTCGGCTCGACCGAGGCCGAAGTGCAGCCGGAAGTCGGAGTGGGAGGAATAGCTGGCTCCGCTGATGACGTCTCCGCGTTGCCGCCGGCCGCCGGCGGTCACGAAGACGGTGGCGCCGATGGCGTCGCGGGGACTCTTCTCCCCGCCGACCAGCCGCAGGGACAACCAATGATGCTCCGGCGTCGAGGCCTCGTTCTTCAGGACCACCGGCGGGCCGTCGGCGCAGTTGAGAACCACGTCGACGCGACCGTCGTTGTCCAGGTCGCCGAAGGCGGCTCCCCGTGCGGAGACGACGACGGCCAGCCCGCTCCCCGTTGCGGGCGGAACCACTTCGAAGCGTTCTCCGCCCAGGTTTCGGAAAAGTTGCGGCCGCTGTGAGTAGGTGGTCCCCCAATCGTAGGAATCCACGGCGGCATAGATGTGTCCGTTGGCCACGAACAGGTCCTTCCACCCGTCGTTGTCAAAGTCCAAAAAACCGGTTCCCCACCCCAGGAAGGGAAAGGTGGCTTCTCCCAGGCCCACCTGAAAGGTCACGTCCAGGAAAAAATTGTCCCCCTCGTTCTTGTACAGGGTGTTGTGATCGTCGGAGAAATTGGTCACGTAGAAGTCGATTTGGCCATCGTTGTCGTAGTCGCCCACCGCCAGACCCATTCCGGCCTGGGCTTTCGCATACTGGTTGAAGGCGAAACCGGACGGATAGCTCATGTCCTCGAAGGTCCCGTCTCCCCGGTTCCGGTAGAGGTAGTTGGGCTTGGAGTCGTTGGCCACCACCAGGTCCACCCAACGGTCTCCGTCCACGTCTACGAAGGTGCTGGCAAAACCGTAGTAACGATTCGGGTCGTCGACGCCGGCTTCGACCGCGACCTCGGTGAAGGTGCCGTCGCTGTTGTTGCGAAAGAAAAAGTCGCGGATCCCGATCAGGCCCAGGGGGCCGCACAGGACCCGTTTGCCGCGGAAGCTGCAGGCGTGCTTGGGAATCATGGCAAAGGACCGCGCCAATGCCTCCTCGGAGAGCCGGATGGCGGGATCGACCTTCATGTCGTTTCGCCGGTCCCGCAGGCATTCCTCCGGTGGGTTCGGAGTCGATTCGGGGCAGGGCGGGAATTCCAGGTACCCACAGACGAACAGGTCCAAGTCCCCGTCGCGATCGTAATCTCCGAAGGAGGCCGCCGTCGACCATCCCGGCACCGAGACCCCGGCCCGGTCCGTGACGTCGCTGAAGCTCCCATCGCCGTTGTTGCGATAGAGCCGATCCTTGCCGAAGTTGGCAACGTGCAGATCGGGCCAGCCATCGTTGTCATAGTCCCCGACGGCAGCGCCGAAACCCCATCCCTCGTTAGCGACCCCCGCCTCCGCCGTGGTGTCGGTGAAGGTGCCGTCGCCATTGTTGCGATAGAGGGCCGCCTTCGGATGGTCCTGCTGGCCTCGGATTGCCTCGAAGCTGGAACCGTTGACCAGGTAGATGTCCACCCAGCCGTCCCGGTCGTAGTCGAAGAGAGCCACGCCCCCGGACGGGACCTCCATCAGGAAACGTTTCACCTTCGATCCGGCGCTGTGTTGAAAGCCACCCAGACCGCTCCGCGCGGTGACGTCGGAGAAGACCACGGGCGCTCCGTCGACGAAACCGCCCGCCGTGATGGGACGCATCATTTCGTCCCGCACGGGAGCCCGGGGTGCGCCGGCGGCCACGGCGCTCTCATCCTGGGCGAGGACCATCCCGGCGGGACTCAGCAAGAGCAGGGCGATTGGGAGGAGTCGCCTCCTCATCGCGAACCGAATTGAACGAAAGAAGCCTCGCATCGGGCGCGGGCCAGCGCAATCGCGGCAAAAAATGGGAACTTGGGAGCGTAGATTTTCCAGCCGGAGGTTCCGGGTCGTTAATGAAGAAGGGGACAAGAATGTCCCCTCTCCCGTCAATGAAGAAGGGACAAGAATGTCCCCCCTCCTACGAGAACAACTCGTGGACGAAGTTGCCGTTTGTGGCGATCTTGACGGGACGCCCGCCGGCGTGGAACTCCCCTTCCGGGTCGATTCCCAGGATGCGGTAGACCGTCACCGCCAGATCTTCCACCGAGACCGGCCGGTCGTGGGGGTCGGAACCGGTCGGCGTGGTGCTGCCCACGACCAATCCTCCGCTGACTCCGGCTCCAGCCAGAGCCACGGAAAACGATCGCGGCCAATGATCCCGCCCTGCCTGGTTGTTGATGCGGGGCGTCCGTCCGAACTCGGAAAGGACCAGGACCAGGGTCGTCTCCAACAGGCCGCGATTCTCAAGATCGTCCAGTAGCGCGCCGAAGGCCTGGTCGAACGGGATGTTGACCTTCTCCATCCCGGGTTGGTTGTTGAAGTGGGTGTCGTAGCCGCCCTGAAAGACCGTCGCCACGCGAACGCCCGACTCGATCAGCCGGCGAGCCAACAGCGCTCCCTGTCCCACCGTGGTATGCCCGTACGCATCCCTCAGTTTCTCGCTCTCCTCGGAGATGTTGAAAGCCCTCTTGGCGGCGGGCGAACTCACCAGATCGTGGGCTTTCTGCGAGAACTGATCCATCCGGTCCAGCAGACCGGAACTCTCCACCTTGCGGAAACGGCTGTCCAGGGCGTTCAGCAACTCCGATCGGGCCCGCGCCTGGTCCAGCTTCATTCCCAGCGGCAGAGTCAGATCCTTGACTGAGTAGTCCTTCTGGTTGGGATCTCCGGATTGGAAGGGATCGTAGACCGAGCCCAGAAATCCGGCTCCACCGGAACGGCTGTTCTTGGGAATGGCGACATAGGGTGGCAGGCCTGCCGAGGAGCCCCACTCATGAGCCAGGACCGAACCGAGAGAGGGATGAACCAGGTCATTCCTGCGCTTGGTGCCGCTGATCACGTATTGCTGGGCGCTCTCGTGGACCGCATCGTCCGAGTACATGGACCGGATGACCGCATACTTGTGGAGCCGCTTCGCCGACTCGGGCAACAACTCGGTGAATTGGATCCCCGGGATCACAGTCGGAATCGCCTTGAAGGGACCTCGAATCTCCGCCTCGGCGTCCGGCTTGGGATCCCACGTGTCGACCTGACTGTTGCCGCCCGCCTGGAACAGCACGATGCAGTTGAGATCCCGCTTCTTCGATCCCAATGCGCTCTGCTGGCGCAGCAGGCTGGCGAGACTCACGCCTCCCAGACTCGCCATGCCGATGCGAATGAAGTCCCGGCGCGACGGGCAAAAGGAAAACTCTGCCGGATAGATTCTCATGGCGCGCTGAACCCCTAATGATTGACCAGGAATTCTTGTGAGTTTATCACGGTCCAAAGAAGGTCATCAAGAATCTGCTTCCGCTCCACGCCCTGAGAACCCATGCTGGCGACGTAGTTGGAGGCGAGGTTCCACTCGCGATCCGTCGCCTGGCGGCTGTAGGCGCTCATGAAGATGTGATCGTAGATCTCGCGATCCGACTTGCCGGAGTCCAGCAACTTGGCCACCACATTCTCATCCGATTGGACCTTGTCCATGACCGTGTCGCCGAACCTCATGTGGAGGGCCTGACTCAGCGTGGGTTCCTTGGGCCGCTCCTCCAGGCTCAAGCGTTCCGGGTAACCGAAAATGCTCAGGAAATAACCCGCGTAGTCGGGGTAGATGACCTCCTGGGCCCGGGTCCCCTGGGGACTGACCTGGAAGGAGTGCTCGACTCCGGTGACCTGCGACAATGCGTCGAGCATGGCCTCGGCGGGAAGAATGCGAATGTTGTAGCGGGTGAACAAGCGAGGGTCATCCAGCTTGTTTTGGGGGTTTGGGGAGGAGGTCCGCTGGTAGGTCGCGGAGTTGAGGATCGCCCGGTGCACCGCCTTCAAACGAAAGCCGTTGTCGATCAGATGCCGGGCCAATCCGTCCAGCAGAGCCTCGTTGGAGGGAGGGTTGGTGGTTCGGAAATCGTCGTAGGGCTCCACGATTCCCAGGTTGAAATACTCCCTCCAGATACGGTTGACGATGGACCGGGCGAAATTGGGATTCTCGGGTGAGGTGATCCACGCCGCCAGGTCCTTACGGTAGTCCCCGCTGGCCCTCACCGGAAAATCCGGGTCGAAAGGAACTCTGGGCCGCACCGGCTTCTTGGTCCGCGGGTGCACAAAATGGGACTTCGGGTCCAGCCACCAGACTCGGCGGTAGGTCTCGTATCCCCGTTTCTGACGCAACTGTCCGAAAAACGCACTCAAGTCGAAGAAGTCGTCCTGGGTCAGATTCTCCAGTGGATGGTTGTGGCATTCCACGCACTCCATCCGGATCCCCAGGAAGAGGCGGCTGACCGTGGTCGTCACCTGATTGACATTGGTGACGTCCAGAACCGTATTGGACATGGGGGCCCAGAACATGGCCGCAGGATTCCTGGCCTGGTCTCCGGTGCTGGTCAGTATCTCTTGGACGAACTCATCGTAGGGGCGGTCTTCCCTGAGAAAGGTCCGGATGAATCTCTTGAGCAGGCCCTGCGCGCGACTGGGAATGTTTGTCTGGTGGACGCGGAAACTGTCTCCGAGCTTGGTCGTCCAGTAGATGGCGTACTCGTCCCGCTCCAACAGTTCGTCGATCAGGGCCGCCCTCTTGTCAGTCCGTGTATCCGCCAGGAAGCGCTCACTCTCCTCGACCGTCGGCAGCAACCCGATCACATCCATATAGACCCGTCTCAGAAACTCCTCGTCGCTGCAGATCTCCGATGGGACGAGATTCAGCTCTTTCCACTGCCGGATCATGGCCTCATCGACGAAGTTGTGAGTCGACAGGGGAGGATAGTCGGCCATCGGAGGCTCATCCACGACGCCGGCCCGGGCAACCGCGACCCGGCCCATGGCCCTGACCATCACATGAGTCTGGCCGCGCCCGACCGCCTTCGACTCACCCTCCGGCGCCACTTGGAGGATGCTGTCGTTTCCCACCTGATACTTGACTTCCCCGGTCATGTCCCGAGTGGTTCCGTCGGACAAGGTCCCCAAGACCACCCAGCGCTGCGTGGTCCCCAAACCGAGGAGTATCCGTTCCCGGGGATAAATGGCGATGTCGGTCACCCGAGGTCCTTCCGAGTTGTAACGGGCTCCCTGCTTCAACCAACCGGCGATGGTTCCGTATTCGGCCGAGTCCGGAGTCAGCCGTTTGCCGCCTCCGTGGGGTACGCTGAATGTGGGCTTCATCAGAAGCAGGCTCTTCTCCGGCTGTTCCAGATCGACCCTGCGCCCTTCGTCCGCCTCGACGATCATCCGGTAATCGGCGTGTGGATCGTAACCGAACAGCGAGAGCTTGAAGCCGGCCTGTCCGGTGATTGCGCCGTGGCAGGTGGGAGTGTTGCAGGACCTTTGCGTAAAAATGGACAGGAGGTCCTGACTGAAGTTGATGCTCACCTCCGCGGCCTGATCGGAGACCCGAGCTTGAAGGCTTGATCGAGCCTCCCCCAGTTGCGCCTCGACGTCAGCGCGACCCGGCGCCAGAGCCCGAACGACGCCATCGGAACTGATCGATACGATCTGAGGAGCGGAGGAGACGTAGCGGCAAAGGAGGCTCACGTCGTGGGCCGTCCCGTCGGCGTAGTAGCCCGTGACGACCAATCGTTGGGTCGCGCCGGGATGAGACAGAACCAGGTCCGTCGGCTCCAGGACGATTCGCTTCAAATCGGCTGTCGCGCCGGCTGGCGCACTGGTGTCCGGAGGGGACGCACCTTGTGAAACGTCCGTGGTTTCGGCAATCTGCTTCGCCGTCTCACTCGGAGCCTCCGCCGCTGCGCTCGACAAAGCCAGCGCTTGACCCGGAAGACAGTTCAGCCAGAACAGAAACAGGATCGGCACCACGATTGCCAGGTTTCGGAGAGGTCCCGCCGCCGGCCGTGGGCCCGCGTGGGAGCGGGGATGTGCAACCCCTGATTCCGGGTCGGCGATCAAGAGGGGGACAGGAATGTCCCCCCTCCTGGGAGCCTGCGCGTTTCGGCGTGTGAGGATCACGGCATATGCTCCCTCGCAACGACCTGGACGGTAAAGCGGTGGCTCGAGACGACTCGCCTGCCGACGTCGAACTCAACGTAGACATTCTCGGCGGACTCGATCCCCGTCTCCTCGGCCGCCCGGAAGCCCACGAGCAGGTTCCCTTCCGGGTCCGATTCCAGATGCGCCGAAACACCTTCAGGGGCATTCGTCAGCCAGACGCTCGGTTTCAAATCCGGCGCCAGGGAGATTCGGTTCTTGATCCCGACCAGGGAGGTCTCTCCCTGCATCACCACGACTTTGTCTCCTTTCGCATCCAGTTCAACGGTCACCGCACCCGGCTCGATGACGGTAAGTGCCGTTTCGGCGGCGGGCCGGCACGGAAAATTATACAGCTCGGTGATTCCGCCCATGGAATCCATGGCTCTGCCGACTGCGGTGATCCCTTCATTTCCAACGACTTCGCCCAACACACGAAAAGGGTAAGTTCCAGGCGTCACCGCGTCACCGGCGCGAATCGTGAGCAGCCGTTCCGGCACCATGAAGGTGGCTCCATCCCCCCCCGGCTCGACGACCTCATCGGCGCGAAACCGATGCTCCTCGGCGGTCACCCCCGGCGGAAGCCCCTCGACCCAGACCCGAACCTCCCCTTCCATCGCGGCCCCGGGAGGCGGGGCCAGGGCGGCGGGAATAGGATCGTCGGAATGAATCTTGGGGGGCATCCGGATCATGCCCACCACCATGTTGCTCTCTCCCCCCTGCTCCACGGTGAAGTTGGACAGGGAGATCGATTGCAGCCCGAACTGCGGAGAGACGATGAGGAGAAACCCCGGCTCCTCCGACTTCACATGGAGACAGTAGTCATACCCGGGACCGCCTCGGCCGACCCGGTCCGATACGGAGATGACAACCCTCTCATCCCGCTCGGGGATGTAATACAGGTTGCTGTCGACACTCCCCGTGTAGAACCCGCGGCCGTGCGTCAGATCATCACTCTCGGCCAACAGTTTTCCGTCCATATCGAACAGACTGACGACGGTGTCGATACTCGGCGACAGAAGCTGGTAGGCGTTGGTGTGAATCCGCAGGGGAGCGCCCTTCTTGGCGTCGAGGGCATAGAAATCCTTGTCCTGACTCAGTTCCGTAACCTCGCGCCGCTCAAGCCTGCCGTTGACCACCAGGTTCTTGCCGGCCGAAAAAGGCAATTCCTGCGGTTCATCGTGCCGGTCATTGGACTCGGTCTCTGCGACCTCTTCTGACTGAGTGATCTCGAAATATTTGGGATCCGCGATTCCGCTCTCGTCCTCCACAAAGAGGGACCAGATGCCCAGGGGTTCCTCCGGAAGATGGAATTCGGCTTCCACGGCTTCGGACGCTCGACGCAGGATCGTCCCCTCCACCCTGGGGATGGCCGACGCGGTGGAATAATCGTCGGCGAATCGGACGTCCATGGTCCAGGGAATCGTCAAGGTGACATGCTCCCCCCGGCGCGTGGGTGACAAGTAGACCTGTTCCACCTGCTGCAAGCCCTGACCCGAAAACCGGACGGTGACCCGGCTGCCCGCGCGGCCTCCCAGAGGCGAGACGTGGTCGATCAGGGGGAGCCGGGAGACACGCAGGACGTATCCGTTGTTCTTGGTGAAGCCCCACCCCCGAACGCCCCGGAAAGAATCGACCTCGATGAAATAGGTGCCATCTTTCTCGAAAGTGTGATCGATCAGCGAGTTCACATCGAAATCGGCGCGATCGTCGTTGAAGACCAGCTCTCTCCCGGTTTCGTCTCGGAGATTGAGATAGCTTTCGAACATGGATCCGTACTGGATGCTCCGAACTTCGAAGATCCAACGGTCCCCCTTCTTCGCCTTGAGAGAATAGAAATCGCGTTCCTTCTTCTCCATGGTCCCGTAGATCTCACAGGGTGGAGAGATGGCCTGAGCGCCGGCGAGGGTCTCGTTGGGCTCCTGTTCAGGAACCGGTTCGAATTGCCCCACCGTGAACCAGAGGGCGGTGGTGTAGCCGTCCTTGGTCCTGGCCCTCAAGATGTGCTGTCCCAGCGGGGCATGCTTCGAGATTCGGATCGTCCCCTCGATTCGTTCCGCCGTTGCATTGGTCAAGGTGAAATCGAGGTCGTCGCAATCGAACTCGACCGATTCGGCGTTGGAGAGCATGTCGCCCAGAAGTACGACCTCGACTTGGGCGCCAGCTTGCCCGCCGATGGGACGCATGGCTTCCAGGTGGGGAAGGCGAACGCCCTTGTCATTGCCGTAGCCGTTTCCAATGAGGAGTACGGCCAGGAAAGTCGAAACTGCGAGTCGATGCCTGACAGAGGACAAAGGACTGTCTCCCTTGAACTTGAGACTCCCCGCGATCCGGATCGCCGGCGTTGGAAAGTAGCCGCTCTCTCCGGGGCGGAGAGCGAATCGGACGCGGATCATTTTAGACCATCGCGGCGAAATATGCTCTCAATCAGGATCTTCCCCATTTTTCTGGGGGTTCGGGAGAACAGGGGAAGCGAGTTTGAACGAGGATCACGCCGTAGGGGCACCCCTTGCGGGTGCCCGCTGTCGCACGTTACTGGTCGGCCCGGGAAGGGCGACCACACACACGGGTCGCCCCTGCGGCGGAGATTTAACCTGATTTTGATGGCGCCAAGCGGGACTGATAGGCTACCCGCGAGAGGACCTCATGACGAATCGGACGGAAAGTGGCGATCCCGGCCGGAGATTTCAGGGGAAAGTGGCTCTCGTGACCGGGGGGTCGCGAGGGATCGGCCGGGCCGTGTCGCTGCGCCTGGCTCAGGAAGGGGCCCGGGTCGGGATCAACTTCGTGAGCAATGAATCGGCCGCCGCCGAGACCGTCGAGCACGTGAACCGGCTGGGAACGGAGGCCGAGGCGGTGCAGGCGGACGTCGCTGATCGTTCCGCCGTCCAAGCCATGGTCGACCGGATCCTGGAGAGGTTTTCCCGCATCGACGTCCTGGTCAACAACGCGGCCATCGTGCTCGACAGTGACCTGACCTCATACGGCTCCGATGAGGACCTGGACCGGGACCTGGAAGCCATGTGGGGGGTCAACGTCCGGGGCATCATCAACTGCACGCGGGCGGTCCTGCCGCAGATGCGGGAACGGCGTTCCGGCTCCATCGTCAACATCTCGTCCATTGCCGGCTATGGCAACATCTCCCCGCTGAGGACCTTCTACAGCGCGACCAAGGCGGCCGTCATGAACCTGACCAAACGCTTCGCGCTGGAACTGGGCCCGGACAACATCAATGTCAATTCCGTGGCCCCCGGCCTGGTCCGAACCGACCTCGTCGTGCAGCTAACCCCGCCCGACGAATTGGAGCGGGTCATTGAAGAGTTCGCCGGACGCAGCGTGCTGGGACGGGTCGGTGAACCCGGCGACATCGCCGCCGCCGTAGCCTACCTGGCCTCCTCCGAAGCCCGCTTCGTCACCGGGCAGATTCTGACCGTCGACGGGGGACGGATGGACTACCTGAGTTCTTCCGGATAGGGCGCCTACGCCAGCTTTCGAATCAGCGCCGACACTCGATCGACGGCGATCTCCTCGGCATCTGGCCGCGGTGCGACCGGGACGCCATAGGATTGGAAGAGCAGGTCCGGCACGTGGTAGATCTCGCCCAATTTCCACCCCCCCTCGGGATAGTCCACTTCGCGGGGCAGGTAGCTGATGGAGCTGTTCGTGTACCCCAACGGGAGAGTGTGCCTCAGCGGAGACCGCGCCTTGATGGCCAGTCCGGTCTCGAAGAAGATCTCCATGTTCATGCCCAACAGCACGATGTCGTTGACCCGGATGGCCTGCGCTTCCAGATCCAGCGTCGGATGGTCTGCTTCGGCGGCTGCCAGCAGATTTTCGGACCACTCGGCAAACCGGGCGGCGACGCGTATCTCCCACTGCCGGGCATTGCCGGTTTTTCGCCGCTCCAGCTCGGCGCTCCACTGGTCGCGAATGCGCCGAGCCTCCTCGCGGGAAGGGAGGTTCCCGAACTCAAGCCCGATGGTCTCTTCAACGGCTCCCAGGTAGGTGCAAGTGTCCCCTTGCACATTCCGCCAGGGCCGGAACAGGATGTTGGGGATGTTTCCGAGCGGGATCCGATCTCCAGGCTCCAGGTGGGTGCGGACCCCGGCGGCGACCCGCAACGCTTCGCTTCCCAGCTCCATCCCGATTCTCCCCTTCACGTCCCGGCAATCCACCTCGTAGCCGATGCCGGGGCGGGGATTGATGTTGCCGCCGCACGCCTGAAGGAAGATCGCCGTCCCGCCCAGGCATTTCTCGAGCACGTCGCGCGCCGGACCGGGAAAATCGGCCGAGGCCACCATGGAACGGGGTCCCACGGTGACCGGGTGGCAGCCGTAGCTGAACAGGACTGCGATGGGGTTGCCGTCCAGGTCGTCGACCCGGACCACGCCCACGGCCGGATCGATGGGATGATCCGGAACTTCTCCCAGGACATCCCGGCCGTCGGGTCCGGTCTCACGCCGGTAGATGCCGATGTCGCTCTCCCCCCAGCCGGCGCCGATGCGCGCCGGTTGGAGACGGGAATCGGCTTCTTGAACCGCCTCGACGAGCCAGTCGTTCAGGTTGTCCCGGTAACGGGTCTTGAGGCGGGTCTGTTCTTCGGTGTCGGGAACCCAATTGGGCAGGCAGGGTGAGCTGTGGTTGTGGCTCAGGTTCAGCATGACGTTGGTGGCGGGGACGCCGATGGCGTTTCCCATGTTCTCGCGCATGGCGAGTCCCTCGGCCGGGGAGAATACGGCGAGATCGAGGGCGGCGACGGCCACTTTGGTGGTCTCGTTCGACAGCACCAGAACGGTTGCCGTCAAGTCGCTCTCGATGGCCTGGATGGGACTCGAGAACAGCCTCAGGCCTCCCATGGCCGTGCCGATCTTTGGGTTGATCACGCGGCGGGCAACGCCTGCGTAGAGGGTTGACGACATGATTTGAATCTCCCTTCGGACCTTGAGATGAGGGGCGAACCGGCTCGCCGGATTGCCAAGTATATGACGAAATCGATCCTGTCTTCAGTCGCCTCCCGGTATTTTCGGGGAGTGATTGAAGATAAGATCAATACCACCGTGAACCAGACAACCGGGCGAAAAATGTGAACCAGGACAAGGAACGATGGAACGTATCGCCTACGTTATGAGATTGAAGCCGGACATGGTCGAGGGCTACAAGGAGGCCCATCAGCGCGTCTGGCCTGAGTTGATCGAGGCGGGAACCCGAGCGGGAGTCAGGAATCACAGTTGTTTCGTCCGAGGAAACGCTGTGATCATTTACCTCGAAACCGAGGATTACGCGGCAACCGTAAGGGAGCTATCGGATAAAGACGTCGTCAAACGCTGGAACGCGTACATGGCGGACTATTTCGATGGCGGCATCCAAGCCCAGCAGTCAGAGCCCTGGGAAGAGGTCTTCCATATGGATTGATGCCGGTGCCCTGAACGGTCGGCCACGGGGATTCTGAGTGAATTGATCTCTACTCTGGCTCCTTGACCTGGAAGAGGGCTTCTCCGGCCACGTCCGCTCCGCCGATCCGGTCCTCGACCTTGATCTCCAACCGGTAGTCCCCGGGTTGCAGCGACTTGAGGTCGAATACCTGAGCGACCAGGACGCGGTCGGTGTAGGGAACGATCTGATTCTGCCCGGGAGAGTTCAGAATCGGCTTTCCTTTCCGATCCCAGATCCGGGCATGGATGCCCAGATCGGGAGCCTGGCTGGCGCCGTCGATGGCGTAACCGTAGATCTCGAAATAGGTCCCCAACGGATCCTCAGGCTGAAACTCCCCGTCCATCGAAGGGTAGACCTTCCAGCCCAGCGGCGTGACGAAGGGGGCGGTGACCGTTTCCCCCTGCGCCGGGACGATGTAGTCGGCCAAGGTCACCGAGGAGAGATTCAGGTCACTGGGAACCTTCATGGGAAGGCCCAGCCGGCGCTGGATCGCTCCCATGCGGCCGCTCTGTTGATCGCGGACAATGACGTTGAGCTTGTAGAGCCCGGGAGAAAGGGGGAGCTTCTTCTGAAAATAGACGTCACGGGCAACGCGTTCCCGTTCGCTGCGAAGATCCCGGTAGATCGACTCCTCGAACTCATGGACCACCCGCCCACCCAGCGCGGTGATGGATCCGTACAGCTCGACCGTGGCGCGGCGCGTGCCGTCAGCCAGGTCCTCGTAGGTCAACTGCGAGCCCGGAACGACGACGGTGATGGGCACCAGGAAGGTCTTCGGGTTCAGCACCTGGTAGGAATCGATCACCTGCAGGGCGAGTTCGTCGTAGGTGATCCGGGTCATCACTGCGGCCCGGAGATCCTCGAACTGGATCTCGGGAGGCCGCTGGGCCTGGAAATAGGTTTCCAGCATCAGGAAGGGATTCGATGACGTGCGGTGGTGCCCCTCCCCCTCGAACCCCGAAGTCCGCATCAGATCCCTGGCGATGAACCGCCCGGGCCGGGTTTCCGCACCGATCATCTCGTAGAACGTCCACCCACCCGCCGGCACATTCATCAGGGCGTCCTTTTCCTCGGGACGCAGGGCCAGCTTGAAGTCGCCGGTCTGGGACCGGTCCACGAACTCCAGATCGACTCCCTGGCCGATTCCCGGCAGGTGGTTGTAGTGCCACCTCTCGTAGGGAAAGGTTCGAGTCCTCCCGCCGCCCTCGGACAAGGGCCGGAAATACATGGCGCCCGACGTATACCGCTCGCGGCTCTGGGGCTCTCCGAAAATGATGTAGATGCGGCCGCGGTCCGTTCTCCATCCGGAGACGCCGGCATAGTGGAAATGGTCGTTGGCAAACGCGATGCGCCGGTAGTGCTCTTCCTTGAACTCGTTCTCCCTCGTGGAGCGGTCCGTATCCCTCCGCCGCCAGAATTGTTCGATGAAGTTTTCCTTCTCGACGGCAGTGGTCAGGTTCTGGAACGTGCTCTTCTCCTCGTCCGCGATGATGTAGAGGACGTCCTCCTTCAACCACTTTTCAAAGGGATCGATCTTCTCCTCTTTTGATTGGGCCGCTGCGTTGGGCAGGAAAACCAAGCACGACAGCGTGAAGGCCAGGAAGCACCTTGCTGGGTTCACCGGATTCATCTTGTTGCCTCTATTCTACCCCAACCGGACTCGGAGGTCTGTCGCCGAGTCACCTCCTGCGCCGGTCCGGACTTTGGCGGTCCACTCCGATCCACCGGGAAAGCTGCTGAATCAGAGTGTTCATGACCCGCGCCGTATTCTCCACGTAGATCTGCACCTTGCCCGCATAGGCTTCGCCGCCTCCATCACCCACCAGATCCGTAACCCCGCGCAAGATGAGACATGGGACCTGGTTTCGGTTGGCCACCCAGGCGATTGCGCCCGATTCCCAATCTCCTGCCACTGCGCCGTATTTGGACTTCAAGTCTGGGATTTCTTCCGGAACAAGGTCGCGGTCTGCCGATACGAGGACGGTTCTCAGCACAGGATGGGGATATGGCTCGCTCAACCACGAAAGATCGATCTCCGTCGAATAATCCCGGATGGCCTCCTCGGCATCCACCATCTGCTCGATGATGTCGTAGACGACCGTCCGTTCAACCAGCACGACGGTGTCCTTTTCAACCGCTCCCTCAAATCCGCCACAGGTGCCCAGATTCACGACGAGATCCGGAGACCATCGATCGATCACGTATTGCGCGGATGCCGCCGCCGAAATTTTGCCCCATCCGCCGTGTAAGAAAATGACGGACTGGAGGTCGTTCTGAGTGTCAAGTTCCGTCTCAAACCATTCTCCAAAAGGAGACGTCTCGGGGGCAGCCTCAGGCAATATTCTCCTGACGGCTTTCCATTCGATGTTGGCTGAGATGATTACAACAACGCTCACGGGAAGCTCCTGGCTGCATTCTCGGAATCGCCTTGAGATTCCGACTATATCAGGCGCACAACTCTCAGATTCCGGTCAGAAGGGGACAGTCGCTTTCTCGTGTGACAGCGCGAAGCATTGGAGCGGCGGGTTTCTAACCGCCGGATTCCCATTCATGTTGCGGAAAGAAATACGGGGGGACAGGAAAGTCCCCGCTCCTAGCTGCCTTGCACTTGGAAGTTGTCCTGGACGCGGGTTCTGACGTCTTTGATCTGGTCCCAGGCTTCGACTTCGAGCCGGTATTTCCCGGGTTCCAGAGTGCGCAGGCTCAACCTCTTGAGCAGGACCATTCTCCGGTCGGAGAAGAATTGGATCGATTCTCCGCGGCTGTCCGTCGCTTCGCCGATGACTTCGTCGTCGCGCGAAATCCGGTACGCCACTTGTACCTGGGGCGTATTGGAAGCCTGGTCCATGCCGAAGTTGTAAAGGTGCAGGTAGACACCCAGCGGGAGCCCTTTGGAAAAGCTCTTGTCGAGGCTGGGCCGGATCTTGACGTCTCCCAGGACGAACATCTGGTCTTGGGCGGGCGCCTCGGGAAGCTCCTGCATGTGGTTGGAAAGCAGCATCGAGCTGCTGCTCAACTTCTCCCTTTGCCGCATGCTGGCCGGTGGAATTATGCCGTGCTTGACGGCGCCGATGTTGTTGCTGGAGAGGTCCTTCATGATCAGGTCGAGCTTGTAGCGGGTCCCGCTGTCCAGCAGCAGGACCTTCTGGTAGGTGGCGCGCCCCTCCAGACCCCTCATCAGCCGTTCGGGACCGAACGAAATCACCAGGTCCTGGTCGAACTCCTCGATGAACTTGTTGGTGAGGCTGGTGACGACGCCGTAGAGGCCGACCCGGGCCGAGTGCACGTCGCCGTCGGGCTCGAACGACAGGAACTTGTTTCGGATCTCGACGGTGACGGGAACCAGGACCTGCCCGTCGTTGAGCTTGAAGTAGTCGCTGCGAACCCGGAAGGGGAGGTTGGAAAAACCGATCTCCACCTTGACCAACTCCTTCAGGTCCTTGTACTTGATCTTCTTGGGGACCATGACCCGGGAGAAGATCTCGTACCGCTGGAAGGGGTTGTTGTTGTGCAGCCGGGTTTCGTAGGCGGTGCTCCTGCCGCCGATCAGGGAAGGACGATGCTGTTTGTCGCTGATGCCCCACTGCTCCGACAGGGTCAGGCCATATCCATCGAAATGGAGCAGAGCGTCCTTCTCGTCGGGGAACAGGGCCAGCTTGTACGTCCCCGTGTAGGTGCGGTCCACGAATTCCAGAATGATGTCGTCCCCGACACCCTCGATGTGCCGGTAGCGCCACACCTCCAAGGGGTGGACCACCGTACTGCCGCCGCCCTCGCTAAAGGAGCGATGGTAAGTGCCCCCGGTCACATAGCTCTCAATTTCATGAGGCGGTCCATGGAGGATGTAGATCATCCCCCGATCCGTCTTCCAGCCCGGCACGCCGGCGTAGAACCGCTCGTTGACGTAGGCGATGCGCCGATAGTGCTCTTCCTTGAATTCGTTGATGGCCGTCCTCAGGTCCGGGTCCCGCCGGCGCCAGAACTGTTCGATGAACAACTCCTTTTCCTCGGGGCTGGTGAGGTTGTTGAAAACGGATTCCTCCTCGTCGCTGATGATGTAGGTGACGTCCTGGTTCAGCCAGCGGTCGTAGTAATCTTCCGTTTCCTCCTGTCGAACGGCGGAGGTGTCCCGATCGTCCTTTTTCTCTTTGGCCAGCGCCTGGCCGGGAAAGTAGAGTGACGCGATGATCAGGAGGAGGAGAGACAGCGATGGAGGGTGTTGCCGCATCTTCGTAGTCGCGACGGGTTCAAGAGCCTGACCGGGTTCGAGATCCGAAGGGAGCGCCTATCGGGACGAACACCGTTTCACACGACTATAACAGACATCGGGCTGGCCGCGGCATGCGCGGCCAGCCCGATGTTGAGACTTCCGAGCGGAAAGCAAAGGGCGTGTAGGCCTCTGCGGAGAAGCGTCAGGGCTCTCCCCGGTCGTATGTGTGAACCAGGACGAGCACGATGAAGACGATGAGGCCGGTGATGACCACCCAGCTCATGAAGGAGAGACCGAGCAGGCCGGCCTGGAACTGCTCGTTCATCTGCTCGCTTTCCCGGGCCAGCCGGGCCAGCGTCTCGTCGTCCAGCGTGGGTACCGCGACCGCGATCCGCTCCAGGTCGTAAAGGTGTCCCAGACGATCCTGCACGGCCTGGTGGCGGAGCAGGGTCTGAACTTCGCGAATATTGGCGGCGCGTTCGGCCGTCCGTCCCGAGATCTGCCCCTTCAGCTCCTCGATCGATATCGAGTGAATCGCCTTCTGGGCCGGAATGGGACCGGCCTGCAGGCTCGTCGAGAAGACCAGGAGAACCGTAAGGAACAAAGAGGTGGCTTTCATTGTTTATGACCTTTGCATCTGAATGGTGACAACCCTGTTTTCGTGGAACCGTCCACGGCGCAGCCCGCCTTCGGCGATCCTCAGAAGTTGATCTTCCAGTAGAGTTGGATGATCCGGGGATCCAAGGTGTTGCCGATTTTTCCGAAACCCTGTGGACTGTCCACGCTGTTGCCCGCCTCGCGCCAGTTGACCCGGTTGAAGGCGTTGAACATCTCCGCCGCGAAGCGGAAACTCACGCCTTCGGTGATCTGGAAATCCTTCATGATGGAAATGTCTTCCTGCATGAATCCGCAGTTTTGCGCACTGGGATGGACGCGGAAGTTCCCCAACGTGAAATTGGGCGCCGTGCTGAATGCCGCGGGATTGAAGATACGGTCCCGTCCCGTTTGGTTGGGATCGAAGTCGCCGCAACTGACGCCGGTCGTGACCCCGACGCCGTGATTCCAGATCGCCCACGCGGGACCCATGTAGGGCAGGAACTGTCCCGTGCCGACGGTCAGGGGATTGCCGGCGTGGTAGACGATGTGACCGGCGACTCTCCAACCGCCGACCAGGAGGTTTGCCAATCGGCCGACACCGCCGCCGATGGCTTTGCCTCTTCCGAAGGGAAGTTCCCACGAAAAGCTCGCCTTGGTCGCCCAGGAGCGGTTGAAGGGCACCAGCGTCTTGGAGGAACTCCAGGTATCCCAATGCTGCAAAGAGGATCCGGCGCGGGGCGCGAAGCTGCCCCTCTCCCGGACGTCCCCCGAGGTCAGCGATTTGGCAATGGTGTGCGACAGCATGAAGTTCAACCCGCTGGAGAACCGCTTCTGCAAAATAAAGATGCCCGAGTGGTAGAGGTTGTACCCCGAGTGGGAGTTCAACTGGGCCACCCAGTTGTACTGAGGGAAGCGCCGCTGGGACTGCCCCACGGTTCCGGTGAATCCCGGATAGGGCCGGGTGTAGCCGGCGTCTCTGGCGGCCTGGGAATCGATATCCTGCAGCAGGAGGTTTCCGAGAGCGAGATAGCTCAGGGGCAGTTGGTTGTAACGGGCGATCTGGGTCCCGATGACACCGTGGCCCAAGAGACCGATGTATTCGGCAGTGAACACCATATCCCAGGGGAGCTCCCGCTCGATGGCGAGACCCAACCTCTGGGCGGTCCCCTGCTGGGTCTCGTTGACGTCCACGAAACCGACCGAGGAGCCGTTGATCAGGGACGGGTCCAGGAACGGAAGGTTCTTGGGAAGAATGTCGATTCCCTGATCCCAATTGAGGGCCGGCGTCAGGCCGAAGTCCGGGGTATTTGCGGTCACCGAGGCGCCGAAACCCTGGTTGGGCATGCTGGCGCCGTTGGCCATTTCCCCGTTCAGGGGGAAGTACATGAGCCCGTAATAGGCCCGCGCCACGGTCTTCTCGTTCAATTGATAGGCAAAACCCAGGCGCGGCCCGAAGCTCCTGAAGCCGACGTTGAACGCCCGAACCCGGCCGTTGCGTCCCTCTCCCTCTCCGTAGAAGGTGAGGCCGCCCGGGAGGCCGCCCGCCGCCGGATTGGGAGTGTGGATGTCCATGAGGCCCCAACGCCGGTAGGTTTCGTGGAAAGGTATGGGGATCTCCCACCGGAGGCCGTAGTTGACCGTCAGCCGCGGAGTCGCCCGCCACGAATCCTGGGCGTAGAAGGCCCAACTGTAGCTGGTGACCTTCCTGGCGCTGGCAGTCTGCTGGAGGACTTCGTCCACGTCGCCCATGAGGAAGGAGGCGAACCCGTCACCCGTCTCCGGAAAACCGGGCAGGCCGCTGGTGCGGTTGCGGAAGGTATAAGTGCCCGCCGTGTGGTTTTCCACGAGGAATTTCCCGGCCCAGATGCTGAGCTGGGCGCCGACCTTCACGTTGTGGTTCCCACTGGTCCAGGACAGGTCCATGAAGACGGGAACCGTCGACTGGAAGTGTTGGGCCGTGTCGGTGTTGTCACCGAAGCCGCCACCGACCGCGCTCTGGATCCTCAATCTGGGAATCGCGGTCGTCAACGCGCCTTGGACGCAACCGCCCGGACAATGGTCCGAGGCGGGCGGCAGTTTGCCTTCACCGTACGTGATCCGGTTGATCCCGAGCCGGGTGCTGAAGAGGAGAGACGGGTTCACCGTCCAGAGGTGATTGAGGCGAACCCGGACGCCGCGGCTTTCGACCGCGACGCTGTTCAGCCGGTTGGCCGGCGACAGGAAGCTCAGTTTCATATTGGGCGTGTCTTCCCACCCGATGGTGACCTTGTGGTCTTCATGCTCGATGTCGGTCTTGAGATAGACCTTGTCGATGTCGAAGATGTCGGAACCCTCGCCCTCATAGTTGTTGGTCAGTCCGCCTCTGTTCGGTGCCGGATACGCCGTCATGAGGTGCTTGGCGACGCCGCCGATGCGGCTGTCGGGAATCGTGTTGTTGGGAAAGGGATCCCGCAGGAAGCCGCCCTGCCCGTCCGGGCGGGTGGTGAGGGGATCGTAGATCATGCCGGCCCGGACATCCCGGCCCATGGTATCGGTCCCGAGGGACGCGCCGAGGATCTCGTTGAAGTTTCCTTGACGCATGAGATCCGTCTGGACGGTGCCGATCCGTCCGCTCGGCTGCGTGGACCACTCATAACCGGTGTAGTTCATCATGAAGAAGGCCTTGTCCTTCACGATGGGGCCTCCCAGAATGAAGCCCCATTCGTTCTGGATCTGTTCGCCCTTTCCTGAGGCGGTCCACCGGCGCGCGTCCAGGATGTCGTTGCGGTGAAACAAGAAACCACTCCCGTGGAATTCGTTGGTTCCCGACTTGGTGATCATTTCGACGGACACCCCGGAGTTGAAACCCTTCTCGGCGTCCTGATTGGTCTCGATGCGAAACTCTTCGATCAACTCGGGCGCCGGTCCCGTTTCGTCGCGCAGCCCCTGATGCCAGTTGATGCTGCTCTGATGGCCGTCGGTGTTGTACCCGAGGGGGTTTCGGTGAGGCCCGTTGTCGCCCACACCGTGGATGGTCCCCTTGTTCCCGTCCCAGGTGGGCTTGAAGATCACGCCGGGCAGGGTGTTGATCAGCACCATGGACTGCCGGACGAAGAAGCTCATGTGGACCGGAAGGACTTCGAGCACTTCCGAGTCCTGGGCGTGGGCCACGGTGGTGTCGGTCATCTTGACCAGGGTTGCCGTCCCCGCGACGGTGACCGTTTCCGTCACGTCGCCGACCTCGAGCACGATGTCGATCGTCCGGGTCGTGTCCGAGGTGACGCGCTGTCCGGTCACGACCTTGGTCTTGAATCCGGTCAGGGCGCCCGAAACCTCATATTCGCCGATCCCGAGGGCCTGGATCAGGTAGTAGCCACTGTCGTTGCTCACCGAAGTTCTTTCGATGCCTGTGGCAACGTTTCGTGCGGTCACATCCGCGCCCGGGATCACGCCGCCGGTTTCGTCGGTGACGGTCCCCTGGATGTTCCCGGCGCCCTGCTGGGCGCGCTGAGCCTGAACCGGTCCACCGAGGTGGAAGCCGAGGATCAGTACTAGGAGAAAGCAGGAAAACAGGTGGATTTTCGGTCTCATGAACCCTCCCATTAAAGAATTGCGGAACCGAAGTCTCTTCGTCCGCTGGGGTTGCCCGGAATTCGGCGTTCACCTCGAGCCCTGACAGGACACTGCCGGTATTGACGGGGCAAAATCAGTGGCCGTGATTCCGAGTCTTGCGGATACTCCATGCAGTCAGAAACACACACGTCGCACTGGGATGCAAAGGCGTTGTAAATTGTGTAGCAAGAGAAGAAGGAGAAGTCAACGCCCCCCCAAAAGTGGTGCCGGAGGGGGGAGTCGAACCCCCACGGGTGTCGCCACCCGCCAGATTTTGAGTCTGGTGCGTCTGCCAATTCCGCCACTCCGGCTCCCGTCGATGGAACTGGCGTTCGAGTCTGGCAGTATAGCAGTCCCTAACAAACAAGATTGGGTGACCCAGCTTGCAGGCCGCCACCCGCACCGATTTCCTCGCCCAGATCCTCGGCCTCCCCGATCTCAACGAAAAACACTTCTACCAGGCCGCACACCTGGCGCGGCGTGGCTCGCAACGGGCTGTAGCTTGACAGGGCAGAAACCGCTATTATGTGACCAGTTTTATGACCAATATGAGGTTGTCATGGTCACGGTCAATCTGGCTCAGGCGAAAGCCCGCTTGAGCGAACTTCTGGACAAGGTGGAGGCGGGCCAGGATATTCTGATCACTCGCCGGGGCAAGGCCGTGGCGCATCTTTCTGCCGCCATCCAACCCAAAAAGCCGCTCCCGCTCCAGGATTTGGCCGAGTTTCGGGCGGGCATGCCCAAATTGCGGCGTCCCGCCGCCGAACTGTTGCGCGAGATGCGGGACGAAGGGTTGTGACACGGCCCGCGTCTCTGAAGCAATTGCAGTCGAGTGCCACAACTCGGAACGAACGATCTCGCAATCCAGTTGCCGGGTCGCGGCGACTGCGTTGTCCTGCCAACTGACGCTGGCGATACGCAACGTTCGGGGGTTCGAGAACGTCGATATTGGCGTTGTCCATCCGCGGAGCCATGCATGAGTTGACAGCCCCCCCATCCGCCACCGGCAGGTTCTGACGGGCATCCTGTTCAGCGAGGCGATGCGGGTCGGGACCGCGCGCACCAACGGGGCGGGTTCCAGCAAGTTTGTTCCTCACAGACGGAGGGACGCGACGTCGACAATCTCTTGGGCCTGGTTCAGATTCGCGACCGTGCCCTCAATGTCGAGCGAACCTTCGTCGCTGAACTCGAGCCAGTCGCCTGCCCATACCGCAACGGTCATGGTCTTGCCCATTCCCAAGTGGCGTGGTCTCGCGACCCGGGGTTCTCCGATTTCGAGAACCGCCTCGAGGCACTCGTCACGAATCTTCCGCTTCTGGTCATTGTCGGTGTTTTTCCCCGCTTCAATTTTGAAGCAGAGCTTCTGATAGGACGGGTTCCTGGGCTTCACTTCAAGTTGCAGGTAGAGATGTTTCGCTTTCGGGGACGCAAAGTTCACATAGTGCCACCACAAACCGAGAAAGTCGCCGCGTGGGATGTAGCCCCAACCGACTACATCGATTTTGCGCTCGAGATGCAGGTACAGCCCTTGCCACGCGCTCCACGGCCAGTACTTCCGATCCTCGTCACGTGTCCATTTAGGGAAGCTGGTCGTCTCGTGCTCCCATCGTTGTAGCCGCGACTGGAAGTCTTTCACTACTGGGTGGTCACCCTGATACGTCTCCAGGACTTCCAGGAAATCGTTGCGGCTGAACACTTTGAACTCAGTGCATTGTTCGATCCGTTGGGTGTTGGCGGAAGAATGATTGCCGGTATCGAGGTAGATCGCTTGAACCTGGTCTTTGGGTACCAGTCCGAGCTGTGTTGTCTTCGTCTGGCCGGACTTGGTTTTGCGTCCCGTCGTCAGGATTTCGTAGTAGCGGTTAAGCTGATCGACGTCTCCGTCCCCGTCAATTTTGTCTTCGATCAGGAGAACATGCCGTGCGTCCTTGTCGCTGATGCATGCGAGAACATCCATCGAGTGGCGTTTCCGGTCAATCACCACAGTTTCCTGCTGATAGATCTCTGCTTTCTCCGAGCACTCAAGGCGCTGGACGTCTTTCCACGACAGAGTCTTGACGTGTTTGGCGAGTAGCTTATCGACGAAAGTAGTCCCAAGTTTGCGAAGCATCCGGTTGTGTTTGTCGTCCGTATTGGTCTGGGACCATGCGATGAGCCAGCAAATGACTGCGTCCTGAGATAGTTCCTTCGTTGCATAGTCGAACAGGTTCGGCATTGCTGATAGCTCCCCTACGCCGAAGATGCCGAAGCGTCACGCATTCGGTGATTTCGCGGCCCGCCGCGATTTCCGCTTGGCGGAGTTTCCAGGTTTTTCGCAGATTCAGCCACAGTTGCGACGCACCGGTACATTGAGTTCTTTCGACAGCGCATTAGCCGGCAGATCGAATTCGTCGAGTCCATAGCGCAAGATCTCGCCCGGATGCGCCGGTTTCATGCCGTTCGTCGCGTTCAATATTGCGTACCGTATGGGATCTATCCATTGCTGTCGAGCCAAGGCCGCAATACGTTTGGCCGGGCAGCAATCCAATGCCGGGCCGCGCACTGTGCCGCTGTCGCCGCCAGCATTGCTCTCGCGATCAGGAAGCCTTGCCTCGTCAGACTCCGGCTTCGATCCTGGACAGTGGGCATCGGATACCGGAAGATGCCGCCGAAGGAGATCCCATGCCCAACGCGGAGATCGTCGCCATCGGTTCTGAGCTGCTCCTGGGGCAGATCGTCGATACCAACTCGGCCTGGATGGCCGATCGTCTGACCGGACTGGGAGTCGATCTCTTCTACAAGACCGTGGTGGGGGACAACCCGGGCCGGATGGAAGAGGTGATCGGCCGGGCCCTGGACCGGTCCGACATTGTGATCACCGGAGGCGGTCTGGGGCCCACGCGGGACGATTTGACGCGGGAAGTCATCGCCCGGGTGACGGGACGGACGCTGGTCCGGGACCCCGATCTGCTGCAGGAGATCTACACCCGGTTCCGCAACCGGGGTTTTGTCCTGACGGCCAACAACGAGCGTCAGGCCGACATCCCGCGGGGGGCCACGCCGATCCGCAACCCCAACGGCACCGCTCCCGCCTTTCTGGTGGAGGACCCGCGCGGCGTCGTCATTGCCCTCCCGGGAGTGCCCCACGAGCTCAAGTGGCTCTTCGACCATGAGGTGATTCCCCGTCTCAGGAGGCGCTTTCGCCTGGACCACATCATCGTCTATCGCATCCTCAAGGTCTCCGCCATGGGGGAGAGCCACGTGGATCACCTGATTGGTGATCTGATCACAGAATCCACCAATCCCACCGTGGGAGTCCTGGCCCATCCCGGCCAGGTCGATGTGAGAATCGCCGCCAAAGCCCGCGATCGGGAGGCAGCCGCGCGACTCATCGCCCCGGTGGAGGAGGAGGTCCGCGGCCTGTTGGGACACCATGTGTTCGGCGCCGACGAGGAATCCATGGAGGACTCGGTGGGGGATCTGTTGCGGCGGGCCGATCTGAGGATCGCCGTCTACGAGGACATCACCGGCGGGATGGTGGCGGAGAGGTTGCAAATGGCCGATCCGGACCGGTTCGGCGAAGGGATCATCGCCGGCGATTCCGATTCCGCCCGGCGGGTCCTGGAGGCGGCGGGAGCCGACGCGTCGGTGTCGGAACCGAAACTCCGGACCCGGGAACTGGCGCGGGCCCTCCGGACGGTCTGCCACACTGACTTGGGATTGGCCGTGCACGGAATTCCGGACCCGGAGGATCGAAGCCGGAATTTGGCAAAGGGCAAATCGTTCTTCTGTGTGACCGACGGGCGGCGAACGGAGGCTCGCCGTTTCGGCATGGCCGGCCGTGGCCGGCCGGACCGGACCCGCACGAGCCTTTACGCCTTGGACCTGGTGCGGACGTTCCTGCTGGGCGGCACGGCGCGAGATGCGTAGCGGACCATGAATGAGGGACAGGAATGTCCCCCCGCCGGAGCGGGGGTTTTCCTACCCCCGCTTCCGCGGCCCGCAACGCCTGGCCGGTGTTCACGGCGGGAACGAACGAGTGGGGACAGGAAAGTCCCCACTCCTATTGGACACCTCGTGGGTGCCCTCTTTCGCGCCACGGGTGATCAGCTCTCGAACCAGTCCACGGGAATGATGGAGAGCTTGACGTCACAGAAGAAAAAGGTGGGGTGCCCCTGGTACCACTCGTAGTAGAAGAGGTAGACGTTCTCACCGAAGATCCGCGCCGCGTGGTAGGCCCAGCAGCGTCCCTCCACTTCCTCGATGGTCTTTGCGTACTGGAAGCTGGTTCCCTCGTCTTCGCTGACGGCGAAGGCCAGGGGCCGGCGTTCGGTCCATTTCGCTTCGGCTCCCTTGGGATTGTTGTTGTAGATCATCGCCAGGCGCCCTGAGGGCAGGCGCAGGAAGGTCTGGGGCGAGGTCGGCGCGACGATCTCTCGAATCGGCTCCGGATCGCTCCAGGTCACTCCCGAGTCGATCGAGAAACACTTGTAGGGGTGGTTGAGCTTGGTCCGGTTCACCATCAGGATCCGTCCGTCCGTCAGCTCCACCAGTCCCGGTTCCTGCAAGGTGATCTGCCAGTACTCGTGGCCGGGATAGTCCTCGCGCCGCAGCGTGCAGGACTCTCCGCGGGTCCAGGTCTTCCCGCCGTCGTCCGAGTAGTGCGCCAGGGCCGACTGCTTCTCCCAGCCCAGTTCCTTCCCCGGGTCCAGGGCGACGGCCGACGGGACCAGGATGCGGCCGCTGGAGAGCTGCAGGACGCGGGCGTTGTTGGTCACGTAGTAGTGGTCCCGGTCCGAGAGCCGAACGGGCTTCGAGAAGTTGATGCCGTCCGGTGAGACCCGGGTGTGGATGCTGCTTCTGATCTTCCGGTGGAAGGCCTTGTTCTCCGGCTCGGTCTCCTCCTTGCCCATGTAGAACAGTCGGATCTCTCCGGAGCCGGAGAGGCGCAGGAGGCTGGCGCTCATGAGGTTCGAGTTGGAGGCGTGCTCCGGCTCGGACAGGGAGGCCACCGGATGAACCGGTCCCCAGGTATGGCCCATATCCTCCGAGTAGCGGCCCACGATCTGGGATCGGGCATGGTCGCTGGCCCCCGCGAATCGGGACCAGACGGCCAGCAGGCGTCCGTCGGCGAGTTGAACCAGGTCCCCTTCCGAGTGACGCGGGAAGATCTCGTTGGACCGGCCCAGAATGAGTTCCAGACCGGGGGCGCCCGACTCCCGTTCCCGCACCCGGATTTGTTGGGAACCGGATTCCCGAGACCCTCCGCCCCGGGTGCACGAAAGCAGCGGCGAGAGCGCGGCGAGAGCGGCTCCTCCTCCCAGGTTGGCCAGAGCCCGGCGGCGGGAGAGTCTCAGCGGGGACGAAGAAGAGGCCGCAGGAGCCGCCGGGCGCATCAGCGAGACTCTCGTTCGTTGGAGAGGGTCCGGTAGTATTCCTCGACGCGCTCGCGGAACACCGGTGGAACCTCCTCTTCCTGGAACAGCCAGACGAGGTTTTCCCCTTCCCGGTCCAGGGCCCGGTTGATCTCCAGTTCCAGTTGCTGGAAGCCGTGGACGATCTTGGACTTGAGCCGCGCGATCTCCTCCGGGTCGGAAAAGATCCGCTCCAACGCCAGTTCGCGCATTTCCCGGGACAGGGCCGCCGCGTCCCTCCCCAGGGAGTGCTCCTCCCGGAGCAGGCGGGATATGGATTCGGCTTCCTGGAGGCGCTCTTGCCACTCCCGTCTCAGTTGGCGCGGGTCGATGCCGGAGAGGTTGGCGCGGCTTCCGGCCTGTCGCGAGTCGCCCGGCTTGCCCTGGGACCGGGTGCCTGAATCTCCTTCACCCTGGGATCCCTCCTGGCCGGCCAGTTCGCCGGAACCTTCCCCGGAACCCTCCTGTCCCTCGGAACCCTCCTTCCCGTCCGCCCCGGCCTGGGAAAGACGGCGGCGTAGCGACTCAAGACCTTCCACCAGTTCGGCGATCTCCTCCCCGGCCCGCTTCAGACTCTCCTCGGTGCCGGGCGGCCCCTTCTGGCCCAGGGCCTTTGCCGCCTCGTCGATGTTCTCCACCAGCTCCTGCAGCCCCTTGGTCACCCCTTCCTCACGGTCCCGGGCCAGGTCGACCCAGCCCCGGGACAGCAACTCGGAGCCCTCCTGCATCTTCTCGGAAATCCTGTCGTCCCGGACCTTGTTTCCGGCCTTCTTCAATTGGCGCGATGCCTGAGGTTCTCGCGACGCGGTCCGCTTGGCGGTCTGGTGCAGCTCCCCTTCCACGCGGGAAAGTTCCTGTTGGAGCTCACCCTTCTCGCGGAGCAGGCTCCGGATCTGGTTGATGGTTTCCCGGTCCACCTTTCCCTGATTCAGCCGTTGCTCAACTCCGTCCATCCCCTCGAGCGTCCCTTCCTGCTGGTGCAGCATGCGGCGGGAGTCCTGGGACAACTGCCGGATTTGTTCCGAGATCTGCTCCTGCTGGGCCTTCTCCAGCGCCTCCTGGGCTTCTTTCATTCGCTCGAGGGCGCGCTCGGCGAGCATCCGCTGCCGTTCCCCGGTCTGGCCGCTTCCGCCCTGCCCCAGGTCGCGAGCCGCCTCCCGGAGCCGGTTGCTGACCCGGGACAGCTCTCTCTGTTCCTCCTGCCGGGAGAGCCGTTCCAGTTGGCGGGTCAATCGCTCGATCTCCTC
This sequence comes from Acidobacteriota bacterium, assembly GCA_022827025.1. GTDB lineage: Bacteria > Acidobacteriota > UBA6911 > RPQK01 > JAJDTT01 > JAJDTT01. The sequence continues at coordinate 22,394 of JAJDTT010000068.1, read as the reverse complement.
CCGAAGCTGCTGGGCGGTGAGCCGGTCGGCCCCGGACCCGCGGCCCGCCATGCGCCGCGACCGCTCCACCGCCTGTTCCTGGCGGCGCGCCAGTTCCTTCAGCTTCTCCAGGGCCTCGTCCAACTGCTGTTCCTGGCGGAACTGCTGGTTCTGGCGAATGGTTTCGTACTGGTTCTTGGTCCGGTCCAATTCCAGGTCCACCAGGTCAGCCAGTTCTTCCGAAGTGGCGCCGCCGGTTCCCTGGGACTCGCCGAAGGAGACCTGGATCTCCTTGAACAGGGACTCGGCGCTGAGCAACTGGCGGAACGCCTTCTGCTCGTGGGGCAGAGCCTGCTCCGGCTCCAGCTTGTTGAGCCGCTCGTGGGCCGGCTCCATGTGGGTCATGGCCTCGTTCAGCCGTTCCCTCATCTTGTGGAAGCGCTCGTCGGACGCGGCCGACTGGCGGCGCTCAAGCCGCTCGGCGATCACCTGGACCTCCTCCTGGAGGCGCTGCTGCACCAGGGCCGCCGTCTGGCTCTGTTCCTTGAACTCTTCCTCCGGTGTCGACGACCGGTCCTTCTGCAGCTTGAAGGTGGCGATGATGATCTGTTTCTGGCGCTTGGACAGATCCAGTTCCTGGGAGCCGCCTCCGGGGAGGCCGATGCCGCCGGTCTGGGACTGGTAGTACTCCCGGTCGTATGGCTGGACCTCCAGGAAGAAGATGTCCGTATCCGAATGGGAGACGGCGTCCGAGGCGCGGGCATGATAGGAGACGAAGTCCCCCGGCACCAGGTCGTGCTCCTCCATGAAGAAGGTGTGGCCGACCGTAAACGAACCGGCGCCGGCCACCGGCGTCAGCTCGATGGCCTGCTCCGCGTCGCCGTTGACCGAGTAGCGGAGCGCCAGGTTCCGGATTCCATGGTCGTCGCCGGCCTGGAGCTCCATGAAGACCTCTTCGATGTTGCTCACCCGCCGGTCCCGCCCGGGTTGCTTGAAGACGATCCGGGGGGGCTGGTCCTCCACCGCCAGGATCACGTACTCGTTGGTCCCGGGGTTCCAGACCCCTTCCTGGTTCTGGAGGTGGATGCGGTAGTAGTCGCTGCGTTCGATCTTGAAGGAACCCCGGTATCCGCCGGAGCCGTCCGCTTCAAGCCCGACGGAGCCCCCCTCTTCCAGCTTCAGGAGCGCTTCCCGGATGGGCTGGTCGCTCTCGATGCGAAAATGGGCGGTGGTCCCCACCAGAGCCTCGATGTCTCCGTCGTCCTTCTGCACGGCCGGTTCAAGATGCGTGTACTTCGGATAGACCAGGCGGACCTGGAGGGAACTGACCCGGGGAATCTCGGAGACCTCGAGCGAGTAGGTTTCGGACCGGATCCCGTCCGCTTCCACGTAGTAGTTCATGGGATCGCGGACGTCGAAGAAGAGGAAGACGAACCCTCCCGACTCCGGGTCGGGCCGCATCCGGACCTCCTCCCAGGAGGGATCCTCTCCGTACCGGACGAGAAGGCTCACCCTCTGGCTCTCGAAGCCCGCCAGCACCGCCTGGATCTGAACGTCCGCGTGCTTGGCGACGGTGGTGCTGCCGGGTGTGACCTGAATCGAGTAGAGAGGGAGCGTGCCGTCGGTGGCCCAGCCCAAGAAGAGGCGGTCCAGGCTGTAGCGGTAAGCTTCGGGACCCCCGAAGAAGAGGTAGGCGAAGAGGAGCACCGAGACCGCCCCCGTCAGCAGGGAGAGGAGGCTGCCCCGGGGATCGTAGAAGCGGGGCTGCGAGACCCGGAACAGCTTCCGCCGCACGTCCCGCTCCAACAGGCGCCGCAACTCGGGATCGGCCGGCGCCTGCCCCTCCCGGATCTCCACGACGGTGGAGAGGCCCTGTTCCAGTTGGGGATTTCGCTCCTCCAGGAAACGGGCCAGGCGTCCCGGAGAATAGCGGCGGCGCAGAAACGGGACCAGGAGGCCGCCCGCCAGCAGGAGGACCAGCAGCGATCCACCCAGCAACCGGGTCCAGAAAAGGGCCGGTTCGGAGAAGTTGTGCTGGGCCAGGACGTAACTGAAGAGGATGGAAGCCAGGATGGTGGCCAGGAGCACGACGGCGAGGCCTCTGAGCAGCCGCTCCCCCAGGAGCTTCCGCCTCACCGTTGCGATGATTTCCAGCATGATTGGACTCTGGTCCGCTTTCACCGCAGCCGGGTGCGGCCGGCGACCACCGACTCGGCCGCCAGAACCACGACGGCGGCCAGCAGGAACAGCCACCAGAGGGGCTCCCTCGCGTCTGCTTCGGCGACGTTCCCGGAGACGCCTTCACCGGCGGCCGGGGTTGCCGCCTGGAACCGGTCCAGCAGCATGGCCACGGGAAGAGGCTGGATATCGGACTCGCTCGGATCGGGGTTGACCGCCACCCAGTCCGTCTTCTTGTCCTTTCTTATTTCATAGTGGCCCGGCAACTGCAAATCTATGGCGGCGGGCGCCGGCTGGTCCAGATCCACCACTCTCCGGCCCCGGGGATCCAGCACGTTCCACCGTGCGCCGCTCTCGGCTTCGGCCTCCGCCGGATCCTCACGGAAGGCTAGCGACTGGTCGACTCGCAGGGCCGCTTCCTGAGGCCGGACCCCGCCCATGTGATGCGCGAGGCTCTGCCAGAAGGGCAGGAACGCCGGACGCAACGGAAAATCGGACCAGACCCGGTCCAGGGGCCAGGCCAGGACCAGGACCCTTCCGCCGCCGGCCTGTCCCTCCACCAGCGCCGGATCGCCCTCGTCGAAACGCCCGAGCACCCGGGAATCCTCCCTCGGTTCGAGTCTCCAGTGTCCATAGAAACGAACCGACGCCAGGGCCGTCCGCTGGAGGTCCTGGAAGATGGCGAAGGCGGGGTGGCTCCAGTCCACCTGGGTGATGGAGGTGAAGGACCGGCCGCGGCCCCGGACGAACCGGGGCTCGGCCAACCGGGCCGGCAAGTATGCCGAGCGATTGTACGCCCGGCCGTCGACCCGCCTGCCCGGAGCCACGATGAGGCCTCCCCCCGCCTCCAGGTAGCGGCTCAGCCGGCCGGAGGGGGGTGGCGTCCTCAGGTCGTCCAGAATGACCAGGGGAACCATTGCCGGGTCCAGTTCCCCCGTGTCGCGCGGGTCCGGGAACTCGGTCACGAAGGGCAGGTTGCGGCCCGCTCCCAGGGCGTTCCTCAGATAGACGGAGCCGGTCCCCTGGTCCGAAAGGACCCGGATTCGTCCGGGGGAGGTCCTCTCCACCACGAAATGGAAGATGTTGTCCGCTTCCATGGCGTCCTCGACGGCCAGCACCAGCCGTCCCCGGAAGATGCCCTCCTTGAGCTCGAAGGGGCGGAGAGTGACCGGCGCCGACCCCTCCTGGTCCATCTCGAAGGACTGGCGGTCCAGCATCCGGCCTTCGACGAAGAGTTGAAGCTCGCCGCGGGCGGGCCCGGGAGGCGCCGAGCGAAGCTGGACCCGGACCGGCTGCGGATACTCCTCGGAGTAGACGAGCCGCTGCAGGTCCGCTTCCTGGATGAAGACGTTGGTCGACGGCTCCCCCACGTCCTCCACCTCCAGGTGCAGGGCGCCGTCCAGCGACCACTCCACGTCCCGGGGCATGGCCGTCCGCTGAAGATCGGTGATCAGGTAGATCTCCCGGCGTCCCGGCACCTCCTGGTCGAACTGTTGGGCCGCGGCCCGCAGTCCCTCCAGGTACGAGGTGCTCTCGAAAGAGGGCTCCGCCCGGTCCTCCAGGATCTGGAGCAGCCTTGCTGAGCGGGATTCCCATGCCGAGAGGACGGCCGGTTGGGCCGCGAACAGGATCAGGCAGGCCTGGTCGGTTCCCTGCATCGACCCGATCTTGGCGCGGGCCTTCTCCAGGGCCCGCTCCCACACCCCGGGCCGCGCCATGCTCATGGAGTTGTCCAGCAGCACCACCAGCGACCGCGAGACCTGCCCGCTGACGGCCCCGAACCACGCCAGATGGGTCACGGGAGAGGCGAAAGCCGCCACCAGCAGGAGCAGGCCGAGGCAGCGCAGAAAGAGGAGCAGGAGGTAGCGCAGCTTGCGGCGCCGGTATTCCTGGATGGGAACCCGGCGCAGGAACATGAGGGAGGGGAAGAGCATGCGGTTTCTCTGGTCGCGGCGAACCAGGTGAAGCAGGATGGGCCCGGCCACGGCCAGGGCTCCGAGGAAGAAGAGGGGGGTCAGGAACTGCATGGTTCTCCGCGGTCAGAAGCTTTCAAGCCGGTCGCGGGTCGAAGATGAAGAGATGAAGAGGGGGGACAGGAAAGTCCCCCCTCCTAGTCCCCCCTCCGATGACCCCATCAGTATTTCCTCCGCCGGGCCACCAGATAGGAGCGGAGCGCTCGATCCAGCGGCTCGCTGGTGTTCAGCAACTGGTAGTCGATGAAGATGTCCCGGCACTCGCGCCGAAGCTCCCGGATGTGTTTCTGCAGCAGGTCCAGATAGGCCTGCCGGGAGTCGCCGGGAACATAGGGGAGGTGCTCGCCCGTTTCCAGGTCTTCCAGGGTTCTCACGGCCTCCAGGGGAAGTTCCAGCTCCACCGGATCCAGAACGTGGAACAGGACCACGTCGTTGCCCCGGTGGTGCAGGTAGTGGAGCGCCCGGGATAGGGAGGCGGCGTCCTGGTAGAAGTCGCTGATGAGCACCACCATGCTCCGCTTGCGGATGAAGCGGGAGACCTGGCCCAGCGACTCGGTGATCCGGCTTCGTCCGCCCGGCTGGAGTCGCTCCAGGAGGTGGAGAATGGACAGGAAGTGCCGGTATTGGGCGCGGGGCGGCACCGCCTCCAGGACGTCCGAATCGAAGACGGCCAATCCGGTGGCGTCGTTCTGGCGGACGGCGAGGTAGGCCAGGGAAGCCGCCAGGAAACGTCCGTAGTCCAGCTTGGACAGGCCGTCTCCGGCGAATGACATGCTGCGGCTGCCGTCCAGGACGATGTGCAGCTGGGTGTTGGTGTCGCCTTCGTACTTCTTGACGTAGAAGCGGTCGGTCCTCCCGTAGACCTTCCAGTCCACGGTCCGGATGTCGTCTCCCGGCGCATACTGCCGGTACTCGGCGAAATCGAGGCTGAACCCGTGGTAGGGAGAACGGTGCATCCCCAGAATGAACCCTTCCACCACGGTCTTGGCCACCAACTGCAGGTTGCCGAGTTTGGCCAACAGGGCCGGGTCGATGAATCTCGTTTGCATCGTTTCCGGGTTGAATTTCTCAGCGGGTCACAGCCCCGAGGCGGGAGGAGGAACCGCTTCCAGAAGGCGCTCGACGATCTGGTCGGGAGTCACGTTCTCCGACTCGGCATGGAAGTTGATCAGGATCCGGTGGCGGAAGACCGAGAGGGCCAGCTCCCGGACATCCTCGTAGGAGACGTGGTAGCGGCCCTTCATCAGGGCTCGCGCCCTCCCCCCAAGGATCAGGTACTGGGAGGCCCTGAGGCTGGCGCCGTAGCTGACCCAGTCCCGCACGAAGCCGGGGGCCAGTTCGTCCCCGGGACGGGTGCTGCGGACCAGCTGGACCGCGTAGCGGCTGACCGACTCCGAGGCCGGCACCTTGCGCACCAGCTGCTGGAAGCGAAGGATTTCTTCCCCGGTGACCGCCTGCCGGACCTCTTCCTCTCCCTCCCCGGTGGTCTGGAGGACCACCTGGATCTCCTCTTCCTCGTTCAGGTAGCCGATGTGGATGTTGAACATGAAGCGGTCCAACTGGGCCTCGGGAAGGGGATACGTCCCCTCCAGCTCGATGGGGTTCTGGGTGGCCAGCACGAAGAAGGGCAGGTCGAGCTCGTGGGTGATGCCCCGGATCGTGACCCTCCGTTCCTGCATGGCTTCCAACAGGGCCGCCTGGGTCTTGGGGGGCGTCCGGTTGATCTCGTCGGCCAGCAGGATGTTGGTGAAGACCGGTCCCGGCACGAACTCCAGCACCCGCTTTCCGGTGGCCCGGTCCTCCTCGATGATCTCGGTTCCGGTGATGTCCGACGGCATGAGATCGGGGGTGAACTGGATGCGGCTGAAGGAGAGGCCCAGGGTCTTGGCGATGCTCCGCACCAGCAGGGTCTTGGCCAGGCCGGGCAGGCCGGTGATGAGGGAGTGCCCTCCCACGTAGAGGGAGATGAGCACCTCTTCGATCACCTTGTCCTGTCCCACGATGGCCTTGCGCAGTTCCGTCAGGATACGGGCCTGCGAATCGCGCATGGAATCGATGATCTCGGCGGTCGAAACCTCCGATGGGCGGTCCTGTTCTTGCATGTTCGGTCCTCTGCCGTCCCGCACTCAGTGCGTGAGGGCGTATACGAAATAGTTGATTCCGAATCTGTAGGCCTCGTTCGAAGCGCTGATGGGGACCAGCGACTCGTCGGACCACTCCCAGTAGTCTCCGATGTCGTTGTTGAAATTGGCCACGGCCAGGAGCCGCCCGTCCTCGTTCGACAGGCCGTAGAAGCGGGGCTTCCCCGGGACCCTGTAGGGCGGCACCATGTCCAGGCTGTCGATGTCGTAGAAACAGTGAAACACCGGATGATCCGTGGTCAGCTCCTCGAAGCCGCGCTCCGGATAGACCTGCTGCATGCAGGTGGTGAAGTTGCGCCATTCCCCGGCGCCGCGAAAGTCGTCGAAGATGACGAAGCCTCCACGCAGCAGGTATTCGCGGAGATTGGCCGTCTCCTCGGCGGTGATGTTCCAGTAGCCCGGCTCGCTCACGTACAGGGCCGGGTAGTTCATGATGCGCGGGTCGTTCAGGTCCAGCACCAGGTAGGATTCGGGCGTGGTCTCGATTCCCGTCAGCTCCATGAAGATCTTCAGGAAGTTCTGCTCGGCGCGAGGGTAGTCGTGCATCCAGGGGGGAACCCAGCGTCCCCGGCCTCCGCCCCAACTCGACACGAAACCGTTGTAGCGGATCCGCACGAACTGAAACAGTGAGGAGTCGTTGGGCTCCGGGTCCGCGGAGACCTCCGGACCGGTGCTCAGGAGCAGGGGCGCGGCCAGCAGCAGAGCCCAGGGAAGGTGTCGCTTCATCTTCGCACCAACTCCAGCAGGAACCTCTGGGCGTCCCGGTAGCCGGGCGCGATCTCCAGGGCCAGCAGCACCTGGCGGCGGGCCTGGGCGGTGTCGCCCGACAGCTCCAGGGCGCGGGCCAACTGGTAGTGGACGTCCGCCGTATCCAGCGGCGACAACTCCAAGAGGACGCGGTACTCCGCCGCCGCTTCCGGTCCCCGTCCCAGATCCAGATAGAGACTGCCCAGCAAGCGGTGAACCTCCGGATTCAGAGTATCGGCAAACAGAACCTGTTCCAACACGCCGGCCGCCCGTTCGTCCTCGTCCGCGCCGGCCAACAGGCGGGCCAGCTCAAGGCCGTTCTCCGCGAGTTGCGGAGCCGCCCCGTACCACTGCTCCAGGATCCGGATCAGCTTGGAGGTGTCGCCGCTCCTCCGGTGAATCCGGGTCAGGACCGCGTAGGGGCTCTCCGGAGTGGCGAATTCGGGAAAGGTTCGAATCGCCCGTTCCAGGTAGGGCACGGCCTCGTCGCTCCGTCCGGCCTCGTCGAGAGTCTCGCCCAGGGCCAGGTTCAGAAAGTAATTCTCCTCGTCCTCGCTTGCCGCCTCCAGCAGGGACTTCAGATATTCGTCCCGGGACTGGCTCTTGGCCCGGCCCCTCAGGGCCGCCGGGGGCTGCATGCGTTCGACCAGCGGTTTCAGGGTCCGGTCCAACTCTTGCAGAAACTCCCGGTCGAAGTCGGCCGGGGTGATCCCCAGCGCTTCCTGGAAGGACTCCTCCAGGTCGAGCTCCCGCGCAAAGCTCTCCACCAGCGCCCGCACCTTTTCGGTCCCGTAGCGGTCCTCCAGGTACCGCGCCACCAATCCGGCCTGAAGATAGCTGATCTGGAGGTGCTCGCGAGTCCGGGGACTCTCGAATCCCTTGTTCAGGTCCTTCACGGGGGCGATCTCCCCCCGTTCGTAGGCCCTCAACAGGGAAGGGCTCAATCCATCCCCCCATCCGGGTCCCGCATGGCGCTCCTCCATCATGGAGATCCCTTCGGTGAGCCAGCGGGGCACCCGGTCCCGGCTCAGCGAGAGGATGACCACGTGGGCCATCTCGTGCCACAGCGTCGATCCCCAGTGATAGCTTCCCTTGGGACGCGCCGAGGGGGAGTCCATGGCCAGGATGCGGCCGAAGGTGGCGCCGAAAGCGCCCAGTCCCGGAAGGCCCAGGGCGCGCACGGCGAAGTCCTCATGGTCCGGATAGAATTCGACCAGGAACTTGTAGCCGACCCGATGCCGGTACTTTTCCTCCAGGAAGGAAATGCTCCGGTCCAGAAGCCTCCGCACGTAGGGCTCCAGGGCCCCGGCCTCCTTCCGGTGCAGCCGGAGCCAGTACCGGGGCGTCTCCTTGCGGACGAACCGGTCGAAGCTGTCCACCAGGCGCAGCGTGTTGACGGTGGAGACGTTGTAGGGGTCGTTCTCGTAGGCCCGCTCCAGGACCTTCTTGCCCTCCTCCTCCCGGGCCATGCGCAACAGATTGACTCCCAGGGAGGCGAGGGCCGGCCATTCCCGGGGATTCTTGCGCACCGCCTCCCGGTAGTAGCCGATGGCGTCGTCCATGCGGCGCCGGAGGGCGGTGAAATCGCCCATGATCCGGTACACGTTCCCGTTGCGGGGGTTGATCTCCAGGAGGTTTTGCAAGCGTTTCTCGTAGCGCTCGTTTTGCTCCCGGAAATGAAGCTGGACGCACTCGAGCTCCAGCAGGGGGACGTAGTTGGGGTTCCCGTCCAGTCCCCGTTCAACCCAGTCTTCGGCTTCCTTCCAGTTGCCGGCCTCCATGGCCAGCAGCCCCTTGAGGACGTGCGCGTCCAGGTTCCCCGGGTTCTCCTTGAGGACGTGTTCCAACGCCGCGTCCACGCCGGCCATCTGTTGGGCCCTCAGGGAGCGGGCCACACCAAGCCGGGCGTCGTCCGTTTCCCAGCGGGACCACCCCTCCGGCTGAGGAGCCTTGAGAGCATCCCGGAAAATGGACTCGGCCTCGGCTCCGTTGTGCTTCTCCAGATACAGGTTGCCCCAGTCGACGTACACCCAGAGAGGCGCCCCGGAACCCCGGGCCGCCTCCAGGTAGAGCTGGTTCGCCCGCTTCCACTGCTCCATCTGGCGGGCCGCGTAGGCGGCCTCCGCGATTTCCGCGGAGGATTGAAGAGCGCCCGATTGGTAGAGGCCGAGCAGGCGTCCGGCGAGGCGCCGCATGCCCGCTTCGTCTCCGCCGCGCGCCGCCAGCTCCAGCCTGAGGCGCAGGACATGGGGGTTCCGGTCTCCGGCGGTGGAGAGCCGCTCCCGCGCGGCCGGGTACGATCCCGCCGCCATCAGCTCCAGAATCTCGTTCAGCGGGGCGGGGGACTCCTGCCGGAAACCGGCCGCGGTCAGCAGCACCGTCAGAAGAAGGCCTCGAGGGAATAATGAAAGGGTGCCCCTTGTGGGTGCCCACCGTCCACTCACGGCTGACCCTCCTCTTCCGCAGCGCCTTCCTCCTCCTCGTTGGCGGCCAGCTCCACCATCAACGCTTCCAGCCTGCGGAAGTACTCCTCCTCCGTGAACTCTCCCTTGCGCAGCTTGAGATCGTCGATCTGCCGCTGGATCCGGGACCGGGTCTCGGCTCGGCTCCGTTCCTCCGGGAGCGAGGTCGGCGCACTCGCCGGGTCCAGGTAACAGACGGCCGCCAGCAATCCGGTGCCCTGCCGGACCTCCGCCTGGGAATCGCCGTCCTCCTTGGCCAACCGAACCCGGGCGGAGTCGTCCAGGATGGCGTGCTCGGTCTGGATGCGGCCCGCCTCCTCGAACCAGGCGCTCACCTTTCGCCGGCTGTACAGAAAGGCTTCCAGCAGCGACACGCGATTGTTCTTGTCCCGGTCCGCGTCCGGCGATGCCGGAGCTTCGGCGAAGAAACGGGGAAACAGGGGAGGTTGCCGCTCGCGCTCCCGGGTCGCGGCCACGACCACTCGATTGACGCCTCTCAGAGCCGGGACCAGGGCGCCGGCAGAGCTGGTCCCGGCAACGACCACGGCTCTGGGGCCGTCCAGGCCCTCCAGGAGCCGCTCCAGGTCCTGGTCCGTGAGGTCGGGGCCCTTGATGTTGAACTTGTACCGCCGCCCGTCGTAGTTGCCGTGTCCGACCAGGATCAGCCACCACTCGCCGTCGGGAGAGAGCTTTTCCGCCGCCTCCCGGGCGGCTCGGAGGATCTCCTCCCGGGTCCGGACGCTCCCGTCGATTCGCAGCACCCGGGACCGGTCGCCTCGAAACGCCTCTTCCATGAGGGTCGCCCAAGCGGCGAAATTGGCCCCGTATTCCGGCATTCCGGCGAGTCCCGTGACGATGAGGCTGACGCGATCGAGACTCTCTCCCCGGGTGAGGGAGACGCAGAGCAATATCACTCCTAGAAGCACCGCGGGTCCGGAGGAGAAAGGGTGTCGCGGACAGCGCCGTTTCCGAAAGGAGTGGGGGCATTTCTGTCCCCCCGTCCCCGAAAGGAGTGGGGGTAGGAAAACCCCCACTCCCATCCGGTGTGAGACCTTCCGTTCCGTCGATCTGGTCACGGCGGCCTATATCCCTCCCAGACGCCGCCACATCACCCATTCGGTCATCAGCAGAGCTGCCAGTAGGATGAAGTTCGCGGGCATGTCCCACAATTCCAGGGTCTGGGGAATGGAGGCGTGGGATTCGACGTAGGAGACCTCCTCCGGGAGATTCCCGACGTCATCCAGACTGTAGTAGTGGCCTCCCGTCTCCCGGGCCAGCCAGTTCAGAAACTCGACCTTGCGGTTGGCGTCGTGAAACTCCCTGAGGCCGGATTCCGCCAGGAACCAGGCGTCGCCGGCGCCATAGGAGACCGGGTTCGCGCCGCGGACCCCCTCCGCCTCCAGCCGGACCTGGTGGAGCCCCTCTTCCCGGGGACGGGTCACCCCTTCATAGATGCCGCCGTCCCGGGGGCTCCAGTCCAACTCGATCCCGGTTTCGTTGCCCGATGGAGAGACCAGGGTCGCCGCCAGACGGGCTGATTGGACCGGGTTGAAGGAGGGGTCGTAAACCTGAGCCTGGACCTTGACCTCCTCGCCCTGGGAATAGATTTCCCGTTCCGTCTCCACTTCCACGGGGTCCTTGGCGGCGTTCACGAGCCAGCGCAGGACCTGTTGCCAAAAGTTCTGGTGCGACCGGTCCTCATGCTCCCGGAGCATCTGCCAGCGCCAACTGCTGCCGGTGAGGAAGGCCATGGCCAGACCCCGCCCATAGCGCTGAAAGACCATCAAGGGAACGTCCGTCCCGTCCTGGGCATCCTGGAGGCGGGCCAGGACCGTGGCGCCCGGCTTGAGGGCCCCGACCCGATTCCAGTCCTTGAGGTCGGGCATCTCTTCCCACTGCCGCCGGTTGACCGCTTCGCCCGCGCCCAGTTGCAAGGCGGGGTGCCGGAGCCCCTGAGGAGTCAGCTCGACCCGGGCCGACCCCCGCCGGTATAGGGTGTCGGACGGCGCCATGTCTTCGTCGGGCGTCATCCAGACCGGAAGCAGCTCCTCCACCGGCGTGTTCTGATATTCGCCGGCGGAAAAAGAGGAACTGCCCCCCAACATGAGGAACCCGCCGCCCCTCTTGTCCACAAAATCCCGGAGCATCTCCATTTGAGGATACGTGAAGAAGGAGGATTCCACGCTTCCCACCACCAGGGCCCGGTACGAGAACAGCTCCTCCCGGGTCGAAGGAAAGCCGGCCGCCAGAGTGCTCTCCTCCTCGATGCCCTGCCGGTAGTACTTGTTGATGGCGGTTCGCAACAGGCTCTCCAGCCGGAGGTGCCGGTCGCCCGAAACCGCGCTCCGAATGAACTTGTATTCCCAGCGGGGGCGTCCCTCCACGTACAGGATGCGGTTCTCCAGATCCCGGACGTGAAGCACCGCCGACCGTTCGTTGTTCTCCTGAAGGGCCTCATCGTCGAGCGGCCGGATCCGAAAGCGGTAGATCCGAATGCCTCGGCTTCGAGGGGTCAGGGGGACTTCCACCAGGGCCGTTTGGGAGAACGGCAGCTTCACTTCCTGGTCCTGAATCAGCGAGTTTCCCTCCCAGACCTCAAGCCGGCTCTCACGTCCCTGGTAGCCGTTGACCCTGAGCGTGACCCGGGCGATGGTCCGGGTCTCGGGAACCAGGATCCGCGGCAGGCTCACCTGGGTCAGCTCCAGGTCGGGCTCCAGCACCCGGGGCCCCACGCCCACGGTATGCACCGGAATCCTCCGCGCCTGAAGATCGGCCAGGATCTCCTTGAAGCCGCCGATGCCGTTGTCCGCACCGTCGCTGAAGAGGACGATTCCACCCAGGGCCTCGTGCCGGTTGCGGGTCAGAACGTCCCGGAGGGCGCCCGCGATATCGGTACGGCTTCCGCGCCAGTCCGGTCCGGCGTCCTCCCTCAGCAGGCGGGATTCGGCGTCGAACCCCATGCGGAGCAGCCGAAATCGATCCTCCAGGCCTTGGCGCCACGGGCTTCCGGCCTCCAGCAACGCCCGAACCGGCTCGCCCCGGGCCGTTTCTCCGTCGGAAATGCCCATGCTCAAGGAGTTGTCCACCAGCAGAGCCAACACGTTTTCCCGCGGCGCCAGGGTGGAGAGGACCAGGCTGGGCCGCATCAGCAACGCCATGATTCCCAGTAGAAACGCCGCTCTGGCGGCCGGCAGGATCCACGCTCGAGAAGCGGTCCGGCCCAGCCAACCCCGGTACGGCAGCCAAGCGGCGAGGAGAATAGCGCAGACCAGAATCGCCAACATCCACGCCTCCAGCCGCCACTGAAAGAGGAACTCTCCCTCCCTGAAGTGGAAGGGCCGGTATTTGAAAAGGAAGCTGAAAATCTGCTCCATGGGGCCGAGGCCCGCCTCCTCCCGCGGATGCAATCGTGGTCGGAATCCGACTGCTCTTGCCCAGTCTACTACGCCGGACTCACCGCCCAACACATTTTGACTTTTGGCAAGACGCTAACCTAAAATGAGATGGCCAATCCATAGGGACGATATCGGCAGGTCTTTCGTTCGGCTTTTCCGGCTTCAGTCTTGGGCGTTTCGTTCTGTGGGCAGCTTGGGCTGTTGCGGTTCCCACGCCGCAGTTTCGGAGGAGCAAATGGAATTCAAGGTTGGAGAGAAGGTTGTCTATCCGAATCAGGGAGTCGGAGTGATCCAGAAGGTGATGGAGACTCGGATCGCCGGGCAAGAGGCAGAGTTCTACATGCTGAAGCTCACCTCCAACAATTCCACGGTAATGGTCCCCACCGCCAACGCTCTCCACGTCGGGCTGCGAAAGCTCTGCACGGTGGAGCAGTTGGACGAGCTGTTCCAGATTCTGAGAAACGAGATCGGCAAGCCGGAGTCCGATTGGAAGAGCCGCTACAAGGAAAACGTCAACAAGATGAAGTCGGGTTCCATTTTCCAGGTGGCCGAGGTGCTCAAGAATCTCTACTGCCTCAACCTGCAGAAGACCCTCTCGTTCCGCGAGAAGAAGATGTTCGATCGGGCCCGCCAACTCGTGGTCTCGGAGATTGCCACGGTGCAGGAAGAACCCGACGAGGAGATCTCGAAGCACGTGGAGAAGATGCTCTCCTCGGCTTGCGAAGGCGCCAATCCCAGCCTCCCCTCCTGAAACCGTCCCGGCCGGGGCATTTCGCCGTCCGTCAGCCTGGCAGGGCCATTTCTGCGCAATTCCCGACGCCGTGCGGCGCACCGGTCCCGCGAAGCTCGACGTGTCGTGTTCGAACATCGCATGATAACGTGATGTTCACATGATGAAACTTGCCGTCTCCCATTTATCGCGCTTCTTGATTCCTCTTGTTCTGTTGCCTGCCTCGATGCTTCCAATCGCGGCTGAGCCGCCTCCTTGTTCGGACAAGTCCGTGGTGGCCGCCGCCGTCCGCACCAGGGAGGACGTTCAGGCCTTCGTCCAATGCGCCTACGAGTTCGTCCAGGAAGTGGGCGTCGAGGAGGCCCGGCGGGCTTTCCATGAAGAAAGCCGTTGGAGAAGCGGCGCAGTCTACGTCGTCGTCACCGAAATAGCGCCGACACCCGGAACGGCTCGAGCGTTGGTCTTCCCTCCCGACCCGGCGAGGGAAGGGTCGGAGTGGGGACCACTTGTGGACATTTTCGGGAACGACCGCGCTGTGGACCTGCATCGCATCGTGAACGAAGGCTTCGATGCGGGTTGGCAATACTACTCCACCAGGAACCCGGCGACGGGCAGTGATGAGCCGAAGATGTCCTACTTCAAGAACATCGACTGGGACGGGACTCCGGCCGCCATCATTGCCGGAATCCACCGCTCCGATCTTCCCGGCAGTTGCACGCCGGAAGACGTCAACGCCATGGGGCTGGCCGCCGGCCCTTCCACCGACAAGCTGCAGGAATTCGTCCGTTGCGCCGCGCTGGAGGTGGAAGCGAACGGGTTCTTCGCCGCCGTTTCCCTCTCCTCCGACCCACGATGGACCCACAAGTCGATCTACGTCTTCGGTCTGGACCGGCACGGCAACACGCTGTTCAGCGGCGATCCTTCCCGCGAGGAGGTGGGCGCGGCCGATTCCGAGTTGACCTCGCTCAGCGACCGGGACGATCTGAGTGTGGCGCAGGCTTTCGGCGAGACCTTCCTCTATTACGAATCCCTCAATCCCGCCACTCAAACGAAGCGGCGGAAGGTGGTCTTCGTCAAGAGGGTCGTGTCCTTTGGGTTGCCGATCCTCGTCGGCGCCGGTTATTTCCTGGATCCCGCGGGCCAGGGCGGGACTGCGACGCTCCGCTACTGGCAGGCGCCGATCATACTCAACCCGTATCTTTCGCCGGGCAACAAGGATGCCGAGGCGGCATCCCTGGTCATCGAGCCGCTTGCCGAATACGACCCCGACGGTGAATTGGTTCCGGTTCTTGCGACCCGGGTCCCGACTCTTGCGAACGGAGGCGTCTCCGCCGACCGGACCCGGATCACGTGGACCATCCGGGAGGGCGTGGTCTGGTCCGACGGCACGCCCCTCACCGCCGCCGACGTGGTGTTCACCTGGCAATACTGCACCGCGCCGAACTCCGGCTGCGTCCGGACGAGGGCCTTTGCGAACGTGTCCTCCGTGGATGCCGTCGACGACCGGACCGTCACCATCACCTTCGACGGACCGACGTCGTTCCCGTATTCCCCGTTCGTGTCTTACTTCAGTCCCATCCTCCAGGCCTCGCAGTTCGCGGACTGCCTGGGCACTGCGGCGATCGGCTGTACGGATGCGAACGAGCGGCCCATCGGCACCGGCCCGTACGCCGTGGCCGATTTCGGCGCCGGCGGCTCCGTCCGCTATGGCTTCAATCCGCTCTACCGCGGCGTCGACTACGGTGTCCCGTATTTCGGCGAGGTGATGCTGCAGGGGGGCGGCAGCGCAGTCGCGGCGGCGAGGTCCGTTCTGGAGCTCAACGAAGCCGACTATGCATGGAATCTCCAGGTCGAACCCGACGTCCTCGCGGCCTTGGCCGAGACCGGGAGCGGAACCGTCGTCTCCGCCTTCTCCTCGACGGTCGAGCGCCTCATGCTCAACCAGACGAACCCGGACCCCGGTCTGGGAGAGCTTCGCTCGGAGTTCGCGGACGGTATGAACCCGCACCCCTTCCTGACCGATCCGGTCGTGGGCCGGGCTCTCTCCCTGGCCATCGACCGAGACACCCTGGTCCGGGTCGGTTACGGCGAGGCCGGCCGGACGACGTGCAATCTCTGGCTCGGCTCACCCGCCCAGACCTCGACCGGCAACGATGAATGCCTGGTCCAGAACATCGATCTCGCGAACCGGATTCTCGACGATGCGGGGATCGTGGACTCGGACGGCGACGGAGTGCGGGAACGGGAAGGGGTCCCGCTGAAGATCCTGTACCAGACCTCGACGAACTCGGTGCGCCAGACGACCCAGGAGCACATCAAGGGCTGGTGGTCGGAAATCGGCGTCGAGGCCGAACTCAAGGACATCGTCTCGTCGGTGTTCTTCGGCGGACAGTCGGAAGATGCCCTGGGCCGGTTCTATGCCGATGTCCAGATGTATGCCAACGGGCCGACCGCCCCGGACCCGGAGGGCTATCTGGGTTCGTGGCTCACGTCCCAGATCTCCGGAGCGTCCAACTCGTTCCATGGCTCGAACATTCAGCGCTTCCAATCGGACGAATATGACCGGATCCACGCCGAACTCCGGAGTACGATCAATGCGCAACGGCGTGACGAGCTCACGGTTCAGCTCAACGACCTGCTGGTCCGGAGCTACTCGATCATCCCCCTGATTCACCGCGGATTCGTTTCGGCCCACTCCAACCGGATCGAGGGTGTCCGGATCAACGCCTGGGATTCGGAGCTCTGGAACTTCGAAACCTGGACGCGTCGCAAATAGGCGATTTGGCGAGCCCCTGCCCCTTCGAATCAATGGCTCCGTCTCGTGCCTCCGGGCAGGGATCAAGGAACCGGCGCAAGGGAGTCCAGCGTCTCATCGGCGGCCTGCAGCGTCTTCCGGACATCCGCATCGGAGTGAGCGGCCGAGACGAAGTTGGCCTCGAACTGGGAAGGCGCCGTGTAGATCCCCCGGTCCAGCATCCCGCGGAAAAAGGCGGCGAAACGCTCCAGGTCGCAGGCCTTGGCCCCGGCGAATCCGGTGACCGGACCCTCCCGGTGAAACGGCGTGAACATGGAGCCGCAACGCTGAACCTGAAGCGGAATCGAATGGCGGGCGGCCGCTTCCGTCAATCCCCGGCAGAGTTCGGAAGCCCTCTCTTCCATGGCGCCATAGGGACGGTCCCGTTCCAGGATCTCCAGCGTCTTCAGGCCGGCGGCCACGGCAATGGGGTTCCCGGACAGAGTCCCCGCCTGGTAAACGGACCCCTGGGGAGCCATCAGTTCCATGATCTCCTTCCGCCCTCCGTACGCGCCGATCGGCAGTCCGCCGCCCACCACCTTGCCCAGGCAGGTCAGGGGAGCCGCCACCGAGAATCGTTCCTGAGCCCCTCCCGGCGCCAGCCGGAATCCGGTGATCACTTCGTCGAAGATGACGACGGCGCCGTGGGCCTCGCCCAGCTCCAGCACGCCCTGCAGAAACCCCTCGTGGGGGAGCAGCACCCCCATGTTGGCGGGCACCGGTTCCAGGATGACGGCCGCGATCTGACCGGGATAGGCGCCGAATGCGTCTTCCAACCGGTCGAGATCGTTGAAGGGAAGGGTCAGCGTCTCCCGGGCGAAGCCTTCGGGGACGCCGGGACTGTCCGCCAATCCCAGGGTCAGGACTCCCGATCCCGCCTGGACCAGCAGGCCGTCGGAGTGTCCGTGGTAGCAGCCGTCGAATTTCACCACCAGGGAGCGGCCGGTATAGGCGCGGGCCAGCCGCAACGCGGTCATGGTGGCCTCGGTGCCCGAGTTGACCAGCCTCACCTTCTCGATGGAGGGAAACAGGTCGCAGATCTTCTCTGCCAGGAGCACCTCTCCCTCGGTGGGTGCTCCGTAGCTGGTTCCCCTTTGAGCCGCTTCGGTCACCGCCTGAACGACTTCGGGCCGGGCATGTCCCAGGATCAGGGGACCCCAGGAGCCCAGGTAGTCCACGTAGCGGTTGCCGTCCATGTCCACCACCTGCGATCCGTGTCCCGACCGCAGGAAGGGAGGACTGCCCCCCACCGCCTTGAAGGCCCGCACCGGACTGTTGACGCCGCCCGGCATGACCTGCCGGGCCCGATCCATCAAGGCAGTGCTTTCGGCGTTGGCCTGGAGCCTGCCCGCTTCCGACGAGTCGTTCCGGTAATTCAAGGATCTCCCCCTGGTTGTTCCTACTCGTTCCAATCGCCGCGCCGGATCCGATCGGCCACCTCGCAGGCGAAATAAGTCAGCAGGATATCGGCGCCCGCCCGGCGGATCGAAAGCAATGTCTCCCTCACGGTCTGGTCCCGATTCAGCCAACCCTGGGCGAAGGCGGCGCAGAGGGCGCTGAATTCACCGCTCACCTGGTAGGCGGCCACCGGAACTTCGGACATCCGGCGGACCCGGTGGATGATGTCCAGGTAGGGCAGCGCCGGTTTCACCATGACCATGTCGGCCCCTTCCTCCAGATCCAGGCGGACCTCCCGGACGGCCTCGCGGGCGTTGGCCGGATCCATCTGGTAGCTCTTCCGGTCGCCGAAACTGGGGGCCGACTCGGCCGCTTCCCGAAAAGGCCCGTAGTAGGCGGAGGCGTACTTGGCCGCGTACGAGAGGATCGCCGTCTCCTGGAAACCTGCCGAGTCGAGAGACTTGCGGATGGCCCCCACTCTTCCGTCCATCATGTCCGACGGGGCCACCACGTGGGCGCCCGCCCGGGCATAGGCCAGGGCCTCCTTGGAGAGCAGTTCGAGCGTCCCGTCGTTGTCGACGCGGGGAGGGTCCTCCAGCAGGCGGCCGCAGTGTCCGTGGTCGGTGTACTCGCAGAGGCAGACGTCCGCGATCAGCAGCAGGTCCTCCACTCTCGCCCTGGCTTCCCGCAGCGCGCGGCAGATGAGCCCGTCCTCCAGGTAGCCCGGGGTTCCCAGTGCGTCCTTCTCCGACGGGTCCGGGATTCCGAAGAGCATCACCCCGGCGATCTCCAGTTCCTCGACCCGTTCCAGCTCCTGACCCAGAAGGTCCACCGAGTACCGGAACTGGCCCGGCATGGACGGGATCTCCTCCCGGATTCCCCGTCCCTCGCGAACGAACATGGGATAGATCAACTGTCCCGGCTCGAGGCGGGTCTCCCGGACCATGCGGCGCAATCGGGGACTGGTTCGCAGACGGCGGGGACGGATGGTAAGTGTCATGGGGAGATCCGGCCTCAATCCAACCTAGCCCGCATTTCTCACCAGCGAGCGAGCGCCCAGCGCAGTCTGTCCCGGAGAAACTGTGGCTAGATCCGCGCGAATGCTCAAAACCAGATTATTTTTCACCATACGCATAGCGACCTGGTGAGAAATGCGGGTCCGGTCGGTTATTTGGCATGGCGGTGGAGGGACTCGAACCCCCGACTCGGCGGATATGAGCCGCCTGCTCTGACCACTGAGCTACACCGCCAACGGCGATCGAATATAACCGAACGGAAGGCGCTACATCAACGCGGCGGCCGCCGCCGGTCCGGCACTCCAGCAGGTGTGGACGGGGTCTCGGTGCGACGTGGACTCTTGCTGGGCTCAGACGGCGGCCGAGGCCCCGGCCAGGGCTTCTTCCCGGGATTCGTACCACTCCCGGAAGACCATGAGGTTCGGGCGCATCACGTTCGAGATCCGGGCGCTTCCCATGAAGACATCCTGGCTCTTGTACCCGTTGCCGGTGATCCCCACCACCACCGATTCGTCGGGCCGGATCCGGTTCTGGTGGAGCAGCTTGATGGTGACGGCCAGGGTGGTCCCGCCGGCCGGCTCGGTGAAGATGCCCTCGGTTTCGGCCAGGAGCCGGATGGCGTCCAGGATCTCCTCATCTTCGGCCATCTCGCCCCATCCGCCCGATTGGCGAACGTCCTGCAGCACGTACGGGCCGTCGGCCGGGTCGCCGATGGCGATGGCTTTGGCCACCGTGTTCGGTTTCTCGGGATTGATGTAGTCGAGTCCCTGATGGAGGGACCGGATCACGGGAGCGCAGCCGGCCGCCTGGGCGCAGTGAATCTTGGTGTGCCCGTCGGCCCAACCCAGTTGCACCACCTCGTCGAGCGCCTTGACGACCCGGGGAAGGAGCGTCCCTCCGGCCGTGGGAAGGACCAGGTGGTCGGGGAGGCGCCAGCCCAACTGTTCCACGATCTCGTAGCCCAGGGTCTTGGCCCCTTCGGTGTAGTAGGGCCTCAGGTTCACGTTGACGAAGCCCCATCCGTAGTGGTCGCCGATTTCGGCGCAGAGCCGGTTCACGTCGTCGTAGTTGCCCTTCAGGCCCACGAGTTCGGGCCCATGGATGAGGGAGCCGAGGATCTTGCTGGGTTCCGTCGTCTCGGGAATGAAGATGAGGCAGGGAAGACCGGTCCGGGCACAGTGGGCCGCCACCGAGTTGCCGAGATTGCCGGTGGACGCACAGGAGAAGACCTCGTACCCCAACTCCCTCCCCCGGCTCAGGGCGACGGAGACGACCCGGTCCTTGTAGGAGAAGCTGGGATGATTGACCGAATCGTCCTTGAGATAGAGTTCCTTCAGGCCCAGCCGGCGAGCCAGCCGGTCCGCCCGGATCAGGGGAGTGAAGCCGGAGTGGAACCCGGTCACCGGCTCTCCATCCAAGGGCAGCAGCTCCCGGTAGCGCCATAGGTTCGGGGCCCGCCTGGCGATCTTGGCGGGGTTCAGACGGGCCCCGATCTTCTCGTAGTCGTACCGGACCTCCAGCGGGCCGAAGCACTCGAGACAGATGAAGCTCCGGTCCGCGGGGTAGCGTTGGTCGCACTCCTTGCAGCCCAGACCCGTCAAGAAACTCATCCTGCTTCCCTTTCCCTTGTCCCGGCAGGACGGAGGGCCAAACAACAAAAAAGCCCTTTCCCGCTGAGAAAGGGCTCCCACGCAACCGGGCTTATCTTTCAGACAAGCGGGCGAACCCGTCTGCGGGAATTGGCACCGTACCATTCAAGGGCCGGTTGCCGTGACATCCTAGGGCCCGATCCCTCCGTCACTCTCGATAAGGACAAGAAATGGAATAATAGGTTGGCGTTCATGATTTTGTCAAGAGCGTCGTTCTTATTGGATAGGAGGAACCCTCCTCTGCCGGCTCCTCTTGATTCCGGCGGCAGCCGTCTTCGAGCAGCGCGATGGACCTTTTCGTATCGGCAGTCAGGGACACGGTCAAACGGTTTTCCCTGCTGAAGCCGGGTGACTCGGTGCTGTGCGCGGTTTCGGGCGGGCCCGACTCGGTGGCGCTGCTCCGGGTTCTCAAGGAACTGAGCCGCGAGTGGCCGCTGCCGCTGTCGGCCCTCCACGTGAATCACGGCCTTCGAGGCGCCGAGTCCGATGCGGACGCAAGCTTCGTCGGAACGCTCTGCCGGCAGTTGGAGGTCCCGCTCCACGTCCGGTCGCGTCCATTGAAGGCGGAGCCGGGAAAGAATCTTCAGGAGCTGGCCCGAAGGGTCCGCTACCGGTTCCTCTCCGAGATCGCGTCTGCCGCCGGGTCCGTGGTGGCCACCGGACACAACCTGCAGGATCAGGCCGAGACCTTTCTGTTGAAGCTGGCGCGCGGCGCCGGTCCCACGGGGTTGTCGGGGATCTTTCCGGCGCGGGAGATTCTTCCTCACGGACCGGAGGAGGGCCCGGTCCGCATGGTCCGCCCGTTGCTGGAGAGGGACCGGGAAGAAATCCTGGGATTTCTCGAACGCCGGGGACAGCCCTACCGGGACGATTCCAGCAACCGGAATCTCCGCTACGATCGCAACTGGGTCCGCCACCACCTGATTCCCGACTTGCGCAACCGCCTGAACCCGGCCCTGGTTCCGACCCTGGGACGGACCGCCCGCCTCTTCCGGGAGGTGGCGGAGTTCCTGGAAGCCGAGGGGCGAAAGGCCCTTCAGTCGTGCCGGGAGACGCAATCGGTCCGCTCCGGCGAGGTCCGGCTGAGGGTCGCGGCGCTTTTCGACCTGGCGCCGGCCCTCAGAAAAGAGGTGGTCCGGCACGCGGTGAGAGTCTGCAAGGGGGACACGCGGGATTTGGGCCTGGAGCACGTCGACCGGGTTCTGGGCCTGGTCTCCGGACGAAGCGGAAGGCGGATTCACCTGCCGGGAGAAATTGAGGCCAGCCTCGAATTCGACCACCTGAGACTGGCAAGGAGGGTTCCGCCGGTCCGGTTCCGCCACCGGCTTCCGGTTCCGGGGGAGGTGATCATTCCGGAGACGGGCCGGCACGTGGTCTGCCGCCGCATGACGGCGCCCGCCGGAGATACGGGTCAAGTTCTGCTTCGTTTTCCAGGGTCCAGCCTGACGGTGCGGAACCGCCTGGCGGGAGACCGGTATCCGGGTCGGGGCGGGAAGAAACTCAAGCGGCTCTTCCTGCAGCACCGCATCCCCAGGAGCGCCCGCGATACCCTGGTGGTGGTGGAGGACGAAGGACGCTTGCTCTGGGTGGAGGGTCTTCCCGCTGACCCCCGAGTCCGAGCCTGTCCGGGTGAAAGGGAGGCGGTCCTGATCGACATACTTGACGTTTCTCATGCCGGGTCGAGGGAACCCGGCATGAGTCGGCATCGTGTATAGAGGAGCGCCGCAGGAATGGTGCGCACCATGTTGGAAGAATCGGCAGGCGTGTTCAGACCCGGGGCATTCCCCTATAATGGAAACGTGTCGGGCCCGGGAGCCTGCGCGGCAGAAATCAATCTACTGCGAAAGCGTAGAATCGGTCCATATTCGTGCGATTTCTCGGCGAATAGAACAACTATGCACCTCAAAATCGTGAAAATCCGGCCTCGATTCT
>JAJDTT010000299.1 GCA_022827025.1 Acidobacteriota bacterium | reverse complement strand
GGCAGAAATCAATCTACTGCGAAAGCGTAGAATCGGTCCATATTCG
The DNA here is from genome assembly GCA_022827025.1 of Acidobacteriota bacterium. Classification (GTDB taxonomy): domain Bacteria; phylum Acidobacteriota; class UBA6911; order RPQK01; family JAJDTT01; genus JAJDTT01. The sequence goes on along the minus strand of JAJDTT010000299.1, from coordinate 39,129 downwards.
TGCGATTTCTCGGCGAATAGAACAACTATGCACCTCAAAATCGTGAAAATCTGGCCTCGATTCTCCACTTTCTCGCTACGATCATTTCTACCGCGCAGACTCCCAGGCTTCTTGACACTGTATGAGGCTTGGTAGAGCATTTGCCGGGTCCGTTATTCCGAAACGGAATACGAATTCTTGGGATCGGGACGCACGCGCCGAGGGCTCATGACCGCAGGCATCGACTGGAATCCGAGTCTGGCCGAGCTTCCGTTCTCTCCCATTCGCAAGTACTTCAACACCGCCGCCGCCATGGAGGATGTGGTTCATCTGTCCATCGGCCAGCCCGATTTTCCTACTCCCTCCCACATCGTCGAGGCACACGTCCAAGCGCTCCGTGAGGGCAAGACACGATATGAATTGGACGCCGGCCTGCCCCGGCTCCGGGAGGCCGTCGCCGGCTGGTACAACCTCCGTTACGGCATTGAACTCGGACCCGACAACGTCCTTATCACCACCGGCTGTTGCCAGGCCATGTTCATGGCTCTCACCGCCGCTGTCAAACCGGGCATGGAGGTGATCGTGGTGGAGCCGGTCTTCATCCTGGTCCACATCATTCGCATGGCCGGAGCCATCCCCCGGCCCCTGGTCACGACGGCCGGCGAAGGGTACCAGTTGGATCCGCAGGCGGTGATCGACGCCATCAACGACCGCACCTGCGCCATCATGCTCAATTCTCCGGGGAACCCGACGGGGGCCATCTACCCCGAGGAGACGGTTCGCGCCATCAGCGAGGCGGCGGCCGAGCGGGGACTGGCCCTGATCAGCGACGAGGTCTACGAGTGCCTCATTCTCGACGACGTGGAGTACGCCAGCGCCCTGACCTGCTCCCCGGCGCTGGATCATGTGATCGTGGCCAGCAGCGTGTCCAAGACCTACTCCATGGCCGGCCTGCGCCTGGGATGGGCCATCTCCAGCGCCGGCAACATCGTGGACCTTCAGCGCTACCACATGTTCATCAGCACCACCGAGAACACGGCTTCCCAGTGGGCCGTGGTGGCGGCTCTGGAAGGGGACCAGAGTTGCGTCGACGAGATGGTCCGGCAATATCGCAGGCGCCGGGACCGGATCGTGGAACTGGTGGATCAGGCGCCGGCGTTGACCGGCTACACGCCGGGAGGCGCGTTCTTCATCATGCCCTTCCTTCCCGAGGGCGCCGATGGCTTCGAGGTGGCCATGCGGCTACTCCGGGAGGCCCGGGTCTGCACCATCCCGGGGGGCGCATTCGGCCGATCCTGCAACAACGCCCTGCGCATCAGCTTCGCCACTTCCATGGACCAGATCGAGAAGGCATTCGAAAGGATGATTCCATGGCTCGAGAAACAATCATTCTGACCCGCAAGGACATCGGTTCCCGAATCGACATCAGGGCCGCCATCCCCGCCATCGAGCACGCCATGGGAGAGTTCGAACGGGGCAATGACTTCCTGCCCCCCAAGGCCATCTATCCGTTGTCCATTCCGGGCACCAGCGGGGGTATGGCGGCCTGCATCACCGGCTATACGCAGGCCGCGGACCTGCTTTCCATGAAGGTGGGGCAGGAACGCGCCGGCAACCTGGAGTGGGGCCTGCCCACGACCAACAGTTGGATCGCCGCTTTCGAGCCCCGGACGGGCGAGCTCCTGATGATCTGCGACGGCACGCTGCCCACCATGTACCGCACCGGCGCGGCTGCGGCGGTGAGTGCAAAGCACTTGAGCCGTCCCGATTCGGAGACGCTGGCCGTGATCGGCGCCGGCCAGTTGGGACGCCAGTGCCTGCGGGCGGTGAGCTCGGTCCGGCCCTTCAGCCGCATCTACCTCCATGATCTGCGCCAGGAAGCGGCCGAGCAGGTGAGCAACGACCTGGCCGGGGAGGCGCCGGCGCCGATCCAGGTGGCGGATGCCGAGGAAGCGTGCCGCGGGGCGGACGTCATCGTGACCGCCACCACCAGCCGACGGCCGATCGTCCGCTCCGATTGGGTGCGGCCCGGAACCCACCTCTGCTGCATGGGGTCGGATCTGGCCGAGAAGATCGAGTGCGAGATGGAGTTGATGCCGCGCTGCCGGATGTTCGCCGACTTCGTGGAGCATGCCCTGGTTCGGGGCGAGGCGAGTCAGGCGGTGGGGGCCGGAATTCTGGGACAGGACTGTTACGCCGGCTCGCTGGGCCAGGTCATCAACGGGGACGTCGCGGGCCGGACCGGCCGGGACCAGATCACCCTCTATGACGGAGTGGGCATCGGCATCCAGGACACTACGATCGCCCGCACCATTTACCAGCAGGCCCGCGACCAGGATCTGGGTGTCCACGTCGCGTTTTCCTGAACCGGCCGGTGGAGGATCAAACCGGAGCCATCGACGGGAGGTGCAAATGAAAGGCAAGAGTTGGTCGCGCCGTTTTTTTCTGGGCGCCTCGGCCGCGTTCGCAGGCGTCCGGCTGACGGGCCGGGCGGCCCCGGCGCCGCTGGCCAAAACGACCCGAGACGATCGGCTGGCTCTGCTGGGGGGAACTCCGGTCCGGTCGCAGCCCTTCACCTCGTGGCCGATTCTCGAGGACGGCGACCGGGAACTCTGGAAAGAGGTGCTGGAAACGCGCCGCTGGAACCGCAGGGGTGGCAGCTACGTCGAGCGCTTCGAGTCGGAATGGAGGGATCGGCTGGGCGCCGGATACGTGGTGGCGACCTCCAGCGGGACCAGCGCCCTCTACACCTCGTTGCAGGCCTTGGGCGTGGGTCCCGGAGACGAGGTCATCGTCCCCCCATACACCTTCGTCGCGACCATCAACGTGGTTCTACTCTGCCACGCCCTTCCCATCTTCGCGGACTCGGACCGGGAGACCTCCCAGATGGATGCGTCGCGGATCGAGGCGGCGGTCACCGATCGGACGCGGGCCGTCATCCCGGTGCATCTGGGCGGCAACGTGTGTGACATGGACCGGATCCTGAAGATCTCCCGGAGCCGGGGGCTGAAGGTGGTGGAGGACGCCTGCCAGTCCCATCTGGCGGAGTGGCGAGGCCGCAAGGTCGGCACGTTGGGGGATCTGGGCTGTTTCAGCTTCCAGGCGTCCAAGAATCTCAATTGTGGAGAAGGGGGAGCGATTTCGGGAGATGACGCCGAACTCCTGGCGACCTGCACCAGTTTTCAGGACGCCGGGCGGGGCTACCAGGCGAACCCCGACGGTCGCCTGGAGCGGGCGGCCGCGCCGTTGGCCCACGTGCGAAGCGGCGACAACCGGCGCATGACCGAATTTCAGGGGGCGCTGCTGGTGGCCCAATTGCGGCGCCTCGAAGCCCAGACCCGACTTCGAAGGGAGAACGCGGCCTACTTGACTCGGCTGTTCCACGAGATTCCCGGCATCGAGCCGACCCGGGAATACTCGGGCTGCACCGGCAACGCCTATCATCTCTACATGTTCCGCTACCGGCCCGAAGCCTTTGCGGGAATTGCGCGGGACCGCTTCCTGGAGGCGCTTCGAGCGGAAGGGATTCGATGCTCGCCCGGCTATCGGCCGCTGAACCGGCAGCCTTTCCTGGAGCAGGCCCTCCAGTCCCGGGCCTTTCGGAGGATCTATCCGGAAAAATTGCTCAAGGAGTGGCCCGAGCGGAATCGTTGCCCCGAGAACGACCGCCTCTGCGAAGAGGCCGTCTGGCTGGGACAATCGGTCTTTCTGGGTTCGCGTTCCGACATGGAGGAGATCGCGGCGGCAGTCCGGAAAGTCAGGAGACTCGCGCCGACCCTGGCGGGGTAGGGGAACCCCTTGTTGGCCGTGGAGGGAACCTCGGCGGCTTTGGGTGGAAACCTGTACAAGCAGGTCTGCCTCAAGTAAACTCTGCGCTTGAGTTCGTCCACGATCAGCCGCGGGTTCCTGCGTTCTATTGTTCGAACGGTGAAGGGTTTGCCGTTCCCTGGAAAAAGGAAGCGTTCATGAACATTTTGCTCTACAACCCCGACAACCAGGTGACGAAGAATTACATGCCGCATCTGTGGATGTTTGTGCTGCAGGCGGTGACGCCGCCGGGGCACAAGGTGTTCCTGATCGACGGGAACGCCCAGCCCATGACCCGGGCGGACATCATCCAATTCGTCAAGGACAACGATATCCGGTTGGCCGGCATCGGGGCCATGACCCGGATGGCGGCACGCGCCTACCAGATGGCCGACGCCATTCGGTCGGCGGGCGCCAAGGTCGTGATGGGGGGACCCCATGTGACCGAGGTTCCCGACGAGCCCATCGGAAAGAGTGGCGAACCCCGCCACGCCGACGCCGTGGCCCTCGGGGAAGCGGATGATCTCTGGCCCAAGATCGTGGCCGACGCGGAGGCGGGCCAGCTTCAGGAAGTCTACAAGCCGGTCGATGAGACGGGCCGTGAGATCAAGCCCTCTCTGGACAACTATCCCCACATTCCATGGGAAGATCTGGACTTGAGCCAGTTCGACCTCATGGCCAAGATCCCCAACTGGGGCCGCTACCTGCTGAAGAAAGCGGGAAACACCTGGAAGGGCCTTTACGTCGTACCCATCGAGTCCGGCAGGGGCTGTCCGTACGGATGCGATTTCTGCACCGTCACCGGGTTCTTCGGCGACTCCATTCGCTTCCGAAGCGATCAGAGCGTGGTTGACGAGATGCTGCGGCTCAAGGCCCGGGCTCGAAAGGAGGGAAGCAGAGTCGGCGTCTTCTTCATCGACGACAACTTCGCCCTCCACAAGCGGCGGACCAAATCGTTGCTCCGGGAAATCATTGCCCAGGATGCCCAGATTCCCTGGGTGGCCCAGATCAGCGTGAACCTGCTGAAGGACGAAGAACTGGTGGATCTGATCAAGGAGAGCGGCGGCCGGTGGATCTTCATGGGTCTCGAGTCCATCGACACGGAGAACCTCAAGGACGTGAACAAGGGCTTCAACAAGCCGGCGCAATACTCCGAGGTTCTGGAACGCCTCGCCAAGCGCGGCATCTACTCCATTACCTCCTTCATCTTCGGAATGGACGGCGATCGCCCGGGCGTGGCCCGGAAGACTTTGGATGTCATCGACAGTTGGCCTCCGGGGCTGCCGGTGTTCGGTCTGCTGACGCCCTATCCCGCGACCCCGCTGTACGATCGCCTGCTGGCGCAGAATCGGCTGACCCGTCCCAAGCACTGGCTGGACTTCAGGCCTTTCCGGATGGCCTTCACTCCCAACAACATCAGTATCAAGGCGGCGGAGGCGGAAGTTCACGAAGCCTGGAGCCGGTCCTACTCACCCGAGACCACGGCCCAGGCCCTGAAGAAAATCGAGGGGCGTCCCTTCCACGAACGAACGTTGATGTTCTTCACGCGGCTGGCGTTCCGGGGCATCTACTTTCCCCAGATGAAGAAGCGGCATTGGATCCTGTTGCTCTGGCAGAACCGGTCCAGCTTTCTGCGCATTCTGTCCGAAGGCATCCGGGAACTTCGCCGGTCGAGAGCATAACCGCGTTGCGATGTCGCCTCCTCCTGACGGGTAGTGGCGTTTCCGGGTCCGATGCCGCTCCTCGTTGACGAGCGACTGCCAACACCATACTTCGTCACAAGTCCGCGTCAGAGGCCCCTTGGGAACGCAGCCTCACGGAGACCTTTTTTCAGTCCCTCCTTCGGGGGGTTGCCATGTGTAGCCGGGAGCGCCGGCCGGCGACGTTTTTTTCGGTGGATAAGGGTACAATGGCGCCGTCCGAGTGAGAGTTGGCTGATCGACCGCTGTGGTGCCCCTCCAGCAGATCCGGTCGCCGGTACGGGGTAATCGTTTTAACTATCGCCTGGGAGTCATGAGCAACATGAAAACGGGGAATTCCGTCTCCGAACAATCCAATGTCACTATTGTTTCCGTCGATCTGGGCCGCTGGACCGCGTCGGAGATTCCGGCTGCCATGGTGCAGGCCGTCAGAGCTGAAGTGGACGCCTCGGGCCTCCAAGCGGGACTCCGCGGGTCCTGGGTTCGAGGCTTCGGGGGAGACCTTCACCTCCACCTCTCCAGCCTCAACGGAGACTTTGCCGACGAGAATGCGGTTGACGTCTCGGCCCGGATCGGACTGCAAGGCGGACTGAAGGGCCTGGAATACGCGTTGGCGGCCGGTCTGGCCGGACCCGAAGCGGCGGAGGTCCTCTCCCTGGCCCCGGACGCCCAGCGTGAAGCTCTGGGCATCCGCCTCCTGAATTTCCCCTATACCGAGCGGGGAGCGGAACCCATTTTCGTGGCCAAGGCCCTGGACGGCGCCTGGGGCTTCTTCAACCGGTCTCTCTTCAACCTCTTCTTCAATCCCGACAAGGGCTCCGGCCGGAGGATCGAGGCCAACGACTATCTCGGAGTGGTCGAGTCGATCGAAGACCTGGCCGCGGGCCGGGAGCGAATCCGGACCTACGAGTTCGGACCGGGTCAACTGAACGAGCTGGTGGCTCTCATCGCCGACGCCGAGCAGTGGCGTCTGAGCCAGGTCTACGCGGTCCGGGGCCGGTTCGCGGAGGGCGCGCTGCGGGATGAGCCGGCTGCGCTGGTGGGCGGCAGCTTCAATCCCATCCTGATCGGACGCTCCCAGTCGGGGCTGCCCGCCATCGGCGAATTCACCCAGGCTGCCGGCGAGTTTCATTTCGGTCCGGGTGGGCGCGGCGGAGAGTACCGGGTCGGGCTGGTGCCGGTGGACTTTCCCGGAAGCCGGGCCCTCCACTCCGGAGAGGGCGCCGCCCGGATCGTGGCCTACGCCTACCAGTCGTATGATCGAGGCCGCATCCCGTCGGACACCGATGTGGTGGACGTCTTCGACCAGAATCGGCCCGAAACCCGCTGCCTGCAGAGGGATGCGGCCGACCTGATCCGGCACATGGCCGGGCAAGGCGAGTTCGAGCCCTATCTGAATCCTCAAGCGTCGGAATCCAGGGCTGCGGAATTGGCTGCACAACTCTCGGGACGGCTCGAGGCCATTCCCGATCAGGATCCTCTGATTGCCGGCGCCAACCAGCGGGCGCGATTCACCATCTCCGACATCAAGGCCGACGGCGGAGGCAAGGTGGGACACACGACGCCGCCGAACCACTTCCGGTTCGTTGCCAAGGCGAGTCTCCAGGAAGCGACGGAACTGGGCCTCATCTCGTCGACCTCCGAGATCATCGAGGTGGGCGACGACGAGCACCTGCTCATGACCCATTCCCGCGGCGCCGACGACAACGCGGTCCACCTCTTCGCCTACCGAACCTTCTTTCGCCAGGTCTGGGTTGCCAGCACCCTGGGCTACAAGTGGTACGGCCTGGGCCAGGATCTGGTGGGGGACGCCTCAGCCGGCCGGCCCACGGAGGAGTTGGCTCATCTGACGGATCGGTTTCTGGAACTGTTGGCCGATCACCTGCCCGCTGCCGAGCGGTCTCAACTGGGCGTCCTCGAGAAGGCCTACCGGGACTGGAAGGCCGGGCTGATCGAGGCCGGCGAGCCCGAACCGGTCTTCTCCGGCAACGTCTCGGGGCAGGGACCCGGCTTCGCGGAGCTGCCTCTCAACCGGACGCAGCGGGTCGGTCTCCTCTCCATCGACAAGGCGGGACCATCGGCCTTCAACCTGCCCGTCTGGTGGAGCCTGAACCACGCCCGGACCAGCGGTTCGCTGCAACGGCATCTCGAATCCATCGGCGGCGTGGGGGCCGTGCTGGAGGTCTGGGACGTGGAGCACCACCGCCGGATCTTCCTGGACCTGGAGACCGAGCCGGGGCATTGTCAGACCCTGCTGGGCGCCGTGGAGAAGTTCAACGTCAAGCGCGTCTGGAGTCGGAACGGCGCGTTCGATCCGGCGCAACCGCACCAATTCCTGGACGAGGTCCTGCTGTCGGCCTCTACCGAGAAGCTGGCCGTCATTTCGGGTGGCGAGTACCTGGGCAAGGATGATCCGGTGCTGCTTTCGGTGGAACCGTTGGCGGACGGGCTCAACCTCTTCATGCGGGATCACTTCTACATGACCCAGGGAGACGGGCGGGGGTCCCACTACATGTTTCCGACGCCCCTTTCCTTCCGGGACGCCATCGCCACCATCTCCAGCCGGGGAGTGGCCGTCTCCGCCTGGATCCAATTGGATGAATCGGGCCGCATGACCGAATTCCGGGACATGTTCGCGGACCCCTCCTACGAGGCGGCTCGAGAACGCGCCTATCGCGTGAACAAGGCCATTTGGGATGCGCAGGGCGGCAACTTCATCCCGGTAGGGGTCGGGGCCTCCAAGGTGGAGAGTTCGTATCCCCTGGCCAAGACCCTGGCCCGCATCACGCGGCCCGATTCGGAGTTCGCATCCAGCCGGGGTCAGGATCTCGTCCTGGTTCGGTCCTGAACCGGGGGACGGGAACCGCAGGCTCCTAGAGCAATCGCGAGGATCGATGGGCACTGAATCCCGCCCCGCGGCGTTATGCTCCGTTTACATTCTGCCGGATGACGGGAGGAGGGCACGAGAGTGTTCCTCCCTCGTGAGGGCCGGCGCATTATGGGTCCGGCTGGCATGCCGGACCTGCGGCACGGGCTCCCATGTCTCCTGACGTCATCCGGGCGGGAGGCATCTCCGTGAACCTGGACCGGTGTACGGCCCGGGCCGGACGCCGCGTGCTCCGCCTGACTCTCACCGAATACAATCTTCTGGTCTGCCTGTTGCGGAACCCGGGACGGGTCCTGAGCCGCCGTCAGTTGCTGGATGCGGCTTGGGGTGAGAACTACCAGGGCGGTGAGCGCACAGTGGATACCCACATTGGACGGCTCCGGAAGAAGCTGGGCAAGGTGGGGCAACGAATCCAGACCAGGCGTGGGCGTGGCTACAAGCTGGACGCGGTCCGGCGGCGATCCCGATCATCTGCCTCCCTCGGTTCATGACGATTTACGCTTCGCAAGTCGGTTCGCCATCGAGTTTTTCAGATTCAACAGGTTCTGATTCCGCCGAAACCGGCGGGGAGGTCGATATGGAGGTGGCTCTGGACCAACTCATTGAACAGCTCACCAAGGCCGAGGAACGTCGGGCGTTTGTAGGTCTGACTTGGTTTCGTGACCGGTTCCTGGTTGCCGAATGTACCCACGAATGGGTCCGCAATTCAGAGACGGTGCGGCTATTGCTTAACCGTGCGATCAAGCGGCAACTGATACGAACTTCAAAGGTGCACAATCCGAACTCGCCGTCGCACCCAACGACGGTGATTCGACTGAATCGAGGTCACCGGCGATTTCGGGCGGATGCCACCGGACAGACGTCCCACTTTATCCCGATCCAAATTCGTGGCGGCTCGATTTCGACAACAGTCCTGGATGATCGAGACTATTGATACCAGTGTGCTGATCATGCTCTGACATCCAGGAAAAGGGAGCGGGTTCGGTTCTCGATATCGCGGAGGGCCTCGCCGGCGATCGAGTTGACCTGCGGTTACATGTCCCCGAGAATATGCGCGTCGTGAGTTCCTTCGAGATCGAGTCGGACGCGGTGGAGCCGTTCTTCAAGAACGGCTACATCCTGTCGTGTCCGAACAGCGGAAACGCCATCTACATCGACCCCGGGGACGAGGTTCCCCAACTGCTGGCCCGCGTTCGGGAGCGGAGCCTCAGCCTGATCGCCGTGGTGTTGACCCATGCCCACGTGGATCACATCACCGGTGTCGGCCAAGTGGTGGAAGAGTGGGGAACCCCCGTCTACCTGCACCCGGAGGACCGATTTCTCTACGATGCTCTTTCCGAGCAGGGGCGCTGGTTCGGAGTTTCTTGCGACCCCGCCCCTCCACCGACGGATGTATTGGAGGACGGTCAGATCTTGAACTTGGACTGCCTTCAGATCCGCGTGCACCACACCCCTGGCCACTCCCCCGGCAGCGTATCGCTGGAGGTCGAGAGTCACTTGTTTTGTGGCGATACTGTATTCCAGGGATCCATCGGCCGAACCGATCTGCCCGCGGCGTCCTACGATGTCCTGATGGAAACGATTCGAAACAGGATTCTCTCCCTGGGCGACGACGTCGTCCTCTATCCGGGCCACGGACCCATGACCACGGTCGGCGAGGAGCGCCTCTACAACCCGTTCCTGACGGGTGCGGCCCGCCCTGCCGGCTTTTAGCCGGCACAGGCAACGACCCCTTCCGAAAGACAATGATGGGACCGCCCTGGACGATACAGTGGGTCTTCTTCGACGCGGTGGGAACCCTGTTTCAGGTGCGCGGCTCGGTGGGCGAGGTTTACGGTCGGGAGGCGTTCCGTTACGGGTTCAAGGGCGCTCCGGATCGTCCGGGGCACCGCGCCATCGACCGTGCCTTCAAGCGAGCCTTTCGGACGGTTCAGACGGCGTCTCCTCTGGCCGAAAGAACGGGAGAATCCGCCCAGAAGGAGTGGTGGAGGGAGGTGGTCCGGGAAACCTTCCGGGACCTGGGGCCGTTTCCCCGGTTCGACGATTTCTTCGAATCGGTGTTCGATCTCTTCGCCACTGACGCCGCGTGGGAACTGGAGCCCGGATGCCGGCGGGTCCTGAATCGTCTCAAGCGTCAGGGGCGAAACCTGGGAATCATCTCCAACTTCGACAGCCGGATCGACCCGGTTCTGGAGTCGTTGGGAATCCGGCATTTCTTCGATCTGATATCGGTTTCCTCCCAGTTGCCTCATGCCAAACCGGATGAAGCGATGTTTCGAATGGTGATCCGGCGGGCGGGGGCGGTCCCGGACCGGTGCCTCCATGTGGGAGACCATCCGGAGGAGGACTACGACGCCGGCCGGGCCGCCGGCCTGCACGCTCTGCTTTACGATCCCGGCCGGCGTTGGACGGGACGCGCCGAACACCGCGTCGAGGAATTGCAGGACATCGCTTCATTTTTGCTATAGTGCAGCCTCTCGACGGTACCGGCCTGGGCCGAACGTCCCGTCGAACAGGAGATCCCCAGTGAAAGACCAGGTGATTCACGTCGCTCACAGTCCGGACAGTGACGACGCCTTCATGTTCTACGCCTTGGCCACCGGCGCCATGGACACGGGCGGACTTCAATTCGTTCACGAGCTCAAGGACATCGAGAGCTTGAATCAGGATGCCAAGCAAGGCCGGTACGAGGTGACGGCGGTGAGCATCCACGCCTATGCCTATCTCGCCGACCGCTATGCGCTGCTGGACAGCGGAGCCAGCATGGGCGAGGGCTACGGGCCGGTTCTGGTGGCGCGGGAACCGTTGGGTGCGGAACGAATCTCGTCCCTGCTGGTGGCGGCGCCGGGCGAAAGGACCTCCGCCCTCCTGGCGCTCAAGCTGCTGGAGCCCGATCTCCGATACCGGGTGATCGACTTCGACCGGATCATCCCCGCGGTTCAGGCAGGAGAAGTGGATGCGGGTCTGATCATCCATGAGGGCCAATTGCTGTACGAGAGCCTGGGCCTTCATTGTGTGGTGGATCTGGGCCGATGGTGGAACCAAGGCACCGGCCTTCCTCTCCCTCTGGGAGGGAACGTGATCCGCAGGGACCTGGGAAGGGAACGGATCCACCAGGTCTGCCGGCTCTTGAAGGAAAGCATCCGCTACGCCCTGGAACATCGGGACGAGGCCTTGGACTATGCTCTGAGCTTCGGCAGGGGACTGGGACGCCGGCAGGGCGACCAGTTCGTTGGGATGTACGTCAACCAGCGCACCCTCAGCTATGGCGAGGAAGGGCGGCGGGCGGTCCGCCTCTTCCTGGAACGCGGATATTCCGCCGGCCTGATTCCCCACCGGCCGGACGTCGAATTCGTGACCTGTTGACGAGTAGATCCCGCGCTCCGGGCTGTTGACACCAGCTTGAGACCAATCCCATAATGCCGGCGAAAGTTGACTAAAAAGGTAGGGATTGTGGGGGTTCAATGAAGATCACCGCGCGAGCCGATTACGCCATCCTGGCCATCTTCGAATTGGCGCAGCATCCTGAAACGATTCGAGTGCAGGCCCGAGAGCTGGCCAAGAGTCAGGAGATTCCGTTGAGGTTCCTGGAACAGATTCTGATTCAGCTCAAGAAAGCGGGCATGGTCGAGAGTGTCCGGGGAGCCGCGGGAGGATACAAACTGGCCTGTCCGGCAAGAGAGATCAGTCTGGCCCGGATCATGGAAGCGGTGGAGGGGGACGTAACCCTCCTCGATTCCAGGGTGAAGCCAAGCTGCGTCCTGTACAAGGTTTGGCAGGAGATCGAGCAGGAGTTCGTGGAAAGGCTCGGATCCATCACCGTCGAGGACCTGGTTCGCCGAAAGATCCGGGATGAAGGGGTACTGGTTTACCATATTTGAGGAGCGTGCAAGAGACTCATGGAAGTCGAGTTGGAAGTCGAGCCGAGAGAGAGTTTGCTGAGCCGGATCGGCAACACGCCGTTGGTGGAGATCCGGCGGATTCTGCCGCCGGGCCGGGTCCGCATCCTGGCAAAGCTGGAGGGATTCAACCCCGGCGGATCGGTCAAGGACCGGGCCGCGTACAACATGATCCGGACCGCCGAGGAACAGGGGGTGCTGCGGCCGGGGCGCACGCTCATCGACTCCACCAGCGGCAATACGGGAATCGCCTACGCCATGATCGGAGCCGCCCGGGGTTACGATGTCCTGTTGGCCATGCCCTCCAACGCCAGCATCGAACGGAAGAAGATTCTGGGGGCCTATGGGGCCAGGATTCGTCTGACCGATCCGCTGGAGGGCTCTGACGGGGCGATCCGGGCGATCCGCAGGCTCTACCAGGAATCGCCGGAAAAGTATTTCTACCCGGACCAATACAGCAATGACGCGAACTGGATGGCCCACTACGAAACCACGGCGCTGGAAATCTACCGGCAGACCAACGGCGAAGTCACCCACTTCGTGGCGGGTCTGGGAACGAGTGGAACCTTTGTTGGATCGACCCGTCGTCTCAAGGAGCTGAACCCTCGGATTCAGGCCATCTCCTTCATACCCGATTCTCCCTTCCATGGCCTGGAGGGGCTCAAGCACATGCCCACGGCGCTGGTCCCCGCCATCTACGATCCGGACCTGGCCGACGTGAATATGGAGATTTCCACCGAAGCGGGTCAGGAGATGGTCCTGAGGTTGGCCCGGGAGGAGGGAATATTTGCGGGGATCTCCGCCGGCGCGGCCATGTCGGCGGCGCTCGACGTCGCTCGGAACCTGGATCAGGGCGTCGTCGTGGCCATTTTCCCGGATTCGGGAGACAAGTACCTCTCGGAGGCGTTCTGGGAGAGTGAATGATGCTCTATTTGAAACCGGAGGACCTGGATCGCATCAAGGTTATTGCCGAGCAGACCTATCCTCACGAGTGCTGCGGACTCCTGGTCGGTTCGGCAGGAGCCGGGTTCAAGCGGGTTACGCGGGTGGTGGAGGCGCAGAACCAGAGGAGCGACAGCGCGGCCAATCGGTACCTGATCGCTCCCGAGTTTCTGCTGGAATGGGAAAAGCGGCTCCGGGGGAGTCCATCGCAGATATTGGGTTTTTTTCATAGCCACCCGGACGTGCCGGCCCGTCCGTCCCGGTATGACCGGGACCATGCGTGGCCCTGGTATTCGTACCTGATCGCTTCGGTGCGCCGGGGAAAGACGGCGGAAATATTGTCCTGGCTCTTGATGGAGGACCGCTCCAGCTTCGAGCCGGAAGAATGGGAATTGGTATCCTAGGGATCAGGAGATCTGTTCGTTTCCAATGAGGAGGAAAGCTATGGCTGTCAAGGTGTTCATTCCCACTCCCCTGAGGCCCCACGTGGGCAACCGGGAGTCGTTGGAGTTGGAGGGCGCCACCATTGGGGAAGTGCTGCGGAGCCTCACGGAGCAACACGGAACGCTCCGCAAGCACCTGTACACCCCGCAGGGGCGCCTGAGGAATTTCGTCAACGTCTATTTGAACGACGAAGACATTCGATACCTGCAGAGGGAAGACACGGTCGTCAGCGACGGCGATACGGTCAGCATCGTTCCCTCCATCGCCGGTGGCAGCGTGGCGGCTGCCCCGCCCGGCCTTCTCAGCCACGAGGAGATCCGGCGGTACAGTCGCCACCTGATCATGCCCGAGGTGGGTTTGGAGGGTCAGCGAAAGCTGAAGCAGGCCAGCGTCCTGTGCGTCGGCGCAGGCGGCCTGGGGTCGCCCCTGACCATGTACCTGGCGGCGGCCGGAGTCGGACGCCTCGGAATCGTGGATTTCGACGTCGTGGACGAGAGTAATCTGCAGCGCCAGATCCTCCATGGGACCGGCGATGTGGGACGCTCCAAGCTGGAGTCGGCGCGGGACACGTTGGCCGAGATCAACCCCCATGTCCAAGTGGAGACCCACCCGGTACGGCTCAGCTCCGAGAATGCGCTCGACCTGTTCCGAGACTACGACATCATCGCCGACGGTACCGACAATTTCCCCACCCGTTACCTGGTCAACGACGCCTGTGTGCTGACCGGCAAACCGAACGTCTACGCCAGCATCTTCCGGTTCGAGGGCCAAGTCTCGGTCTTCGGGCTCCCGGACGGACCTTGCTATCGCTGCCTCTACCCGGAGCCGCCACCCCCCGGCTTGGTTCCCTCGTGCGCCGAGGGGGGGGTCCTGGGGATTCTTCCGGGGATCGTGGGGATCATCCAGGCGACCGAAGTCGTGAAGCTCATCCTGGAGCAGGGAGACCCGCTGGTGGGCCGTCTGCTGTTGTTCGACGCCCTGGGCATGACGTTCCGGGAGTTGAAGCTGCGCAGAGACCCCGAATGCCCCGTCTGCGGTGACGAACCCACCCTGCACGAGCTCATCGACTACGAACAGTTCTGCGGCATCGAGCCCGAGCCGGCCACGGCGGTGGAGGAGATCACGGCGGTGGGGCTGAAGCAGGAATTGGACCGGGGCGACGACGTCTTCATTCTGGACGTGCGCAACCCGCCCGAATACGAGATCTGCCGAATCGAGGGGGCCCACCTGATCCCCCTGGGCGATCTGCTCAACCGCCTCAACGAGCTGGACACCTCCCGGGAGATCGTGGCCCAGTGCCGATCAGGCGCCCGGAGCGCCCAAGCCGTTCAGCTATTGCGGCAGGCGGGCTTTCGGAAGGTCCGGAACCTGGAGGGCGGAATCCTGGCCTGGGCCCGGGACGTGGACCCCTCCGTCCCGGCGTATTAACCCACACGGTGTCCGGTTCGCCGGAGGCGATCCACCTGCCCCGGCAGGTTGATGTTGGTCACCACGCCCGCGTCCACTACGGGCACCAACAACTGGGAGCTCAATCGGCGCCTCACCACCCAGCGCGCCCCCTGGTTCAGCGGAGCTTGCTTCAGTTCGGCAAAGAACCGTTGCGGGAACAGCACCGGGTGTCCCTTTTTTCCACGGTGCCGGGGAATCAGGATGCAGGCGGGACACCGGAAATGCTCCCTGAGAAGGGCATGGAGAGTGGACCTGGCCACCAGGGGATGGTCCACTGCATGCACCAGCGCGCCGTCGTAGCCATCGAGTTTCTCCAGGACCAGAAGGAGGCTGGAGAGTGGACCCCGGTCCGGATCGGGGTTCACCAGGACCCGGGCTCCCGTCAGGTCCACGCGGCTCCGGATCTGGCGATGCTGCCGCCCCAGCACCACCCAGGGGGCGGTACCGAGAGTCAGGTGGCCGTCGAGAATATGTTGCAGAAAGGCTTTGCGTCCCAGTGGCAGCAGGGCCTTGGGGCGCCCCATGCGGCGGGAGTCGCCTGCGGCCAGAATCACGGAGGCGACCCGGTTCAGCATTGGATGGTAGTATAGTAGCTGGACGAAGCGGGAGCACCGAGAGGACATGTCCATCACCATCACGGCAGCGGCAGCGGATAAGATCAAGCAGGGCCTCCTGCAGGAAGGGCTCACGCGAGGTGGGCTTCGCCTGGGAGTCCGCGGAGGGGGATGTTCCGGACTGAGCTACGTCATGCGATTCGAGGAGGAGAAGAAGCCGGGTGACCGGATCTTCGAAGATTACGGCGTGCAGGTCTTCGTGGATATGAAGAGCTATCTCTTCCTGAAGGGCATGGGACTGGACTGGCAGGGGTCGATGATGCAGCAGGGGTTCACCTTCGTGAATCCCAACGCCAGCCGGACCTGCAGTTGCGGCCAGTCCTTCGGAATCTGACTGCCGGGGAGCCTCCGAACCCGTGCGTCACCCCTGACCGCGGTCGCCGGTCGGAAGATCAGGCGGGGCGGGTCATGGTCACCGCCACCTCACTCAGTTTTTCTCTCAGTTCTTCAGGCCGTTTCCTGACCGTCACCTGAACCCGGTCAATAGGGTTTTCTTCCAGCAGGCGCCGGCAGAGGGTCCGGGCCAGCGCCTCCACCAGGCGGTACTCCCTCCCGGCGGCGATGGCCTGCACGCGGTCCACCACCTTCACGTAATCCACCGTCAGGTCGATGGCATCGCTGTTGCCGGCCGCCTCCAGGTCCAGGCTCAGCTCCAGGTCGACCCGGATCGATTGGGGCTGCGATCGTTCCTCGCGGGTCACGCCGATGCGGGACCGGCACTCGATGTCCAGCAGGCGGAGGCTATCCATTTCGGGCGTCGCATGCGAACCGCCGTGGCGACCGGGCAGCCTCGGGCGATCGGATGAGAAGGGCAACCGTACGGGTTGCGATCAAGTAGCCGCGTCGTGTCCCGCAGGCGTTCCCGGTCTCGGCGTCACGCGGGACTCTCACCAGCGGGGCGAGTTTACTCGATTCGCCGGGGCGAGTATATTGTGCCCCCAAAAGGAGGTTGCCATGGGCATCGGTCGCGGAGTCGAGATTCAGTTTCTGGGTCACAGTACGTTCCTGTTCACTTCACCGTCCGGAGGGAGGCTGCTGATCGATCCCTGGACCGACCACAACCCGGCCTGTCCCAAGGACGCGGCGCAGATCGATTCCCTGGACGTCATGTTGGTGACCCATGGGCACTTCGACCATATTCAGGATGCCGTGAGCCTGGCTACCCGGCTGGAGCCCCAGGTCGTCTGCATCCTTGAGGTCGGAAACTGGCTGGAGAACAAGGGAGTCTCCAATATCGTGGCCATGAACAAGGGTGGAACCGTCGCGGTGGGCGATGTTCGCGTCACCATGGTGGATGCCCGGCACAGTTCCGGGATCATGGGTGACGACGGCACCATGATCAATGGCGGAGAACCCGCCGGGTACGTCGTGGAGTTCGAAAACGGTCTGCGCATCTATTTCGCCGGCGACACCTGCGTCTTCGGCGACATGAAGATCATCGCCGAGATCTACCAGCCGGAGTTGATCTTCCTGCCCATCGGAGACCACTTCACCATGGGGCCCGTGGAGGCGGCCTATGCCTGTCGGCTGATGAACGCCCGCAAGGTGATTCCCATGCACTACGGGACCTTTCCCATCCTCACCGGCACTCCGGAAGAGTTGGCCCGGCTGACCCGCGATCTGGGGACCGAGGTCATCGCCATGAGTCCTGGAGAGACTCTGTAACAGTCGAATGCGCCGGGACGGCCGGAGTCCGGAAGGCTCCGGATATGAGTGGATCCTTCGGCGCACACGCAACTCCGGCGGAAGATGAAGCCTGAAAGTCGGAACCAATACCTTTCGGTTCGTACCGGTGTCGGTTGGCGGGACCTTTCGGATCGGGGAAAGCTCCAGGTGACCGGAGCGGACCGCGTCCGCTTTCTCCATTCCATGATCAGCAATGACGTCGAGGGTCTGGTTGACTACCAGGGCCGGTATGGCACCTTTCTGACCGCCCGCGGCAAGATGGTTGCCGATTTCTACTACTACCGGTTGCCACAAATGGTTCTCATGGACGTGGACCTATCCCTGGCCGAGCGGACCCGGAAGGCGCTGGAAGCCTACGTCATCATGGACGAGGTGGAGTTCTCGCACAGCGACCGCTTCAGCCACTTCTCCCTCCAGGGTCCCCGTACGGGAGATCTGGTGCGAGCGCTGCTTCAAGCCGAGATCCCGGCCCGACCCCTTCACGTTTTGGAGAAGCATTCGGACGGAGCCGCCACCTTGTTGGTCCACAAGGCGGACATCGGCGTGGCCGGTTGCGAAATCCTGGCGCCGCGCGAGACCGCATCCTCTTTGAATCGAGCATTGTCGGAGTGGAACGGATCGTTTCCCGTCCGGAGGCTGGATCCGGAGGTCTGGAACCTGCTTCGAATCGAGGCCGCCATACCCCAATTCGGCGTGGACATGGACGGGCGCAACTACCCCATGGAGGCCCGTCTGGATGCGGCCATCAGCCTGACCAAGGGATGCTACCTGGGGCAGGAGGTCGTGGCCAAGGCCACCTACATCGGCGGCGTCGGCAGGTTTCTCATGGGCTTGGTCCTGGATGGAGAAGAGCCGCCGGAGCCGGGAGCCCGTGTCCTGAGTCCTGAAGGCAAGGCCATCGGTTTGGTCACCAGTTCCGCCGTTTCTCCACGTCTGAAGGGACCCATCGCCCTGGGGTATGTGAGGCGGGCATTCGCCCGTCCGGGACAGATTCTAGGTGTGGAGATGGGTCACGAGAGTCTGGTCCAGGTGCGGGTCGTGGACCGCTTTACGAAAGAGGATGCGTGACCGAGGCGCGCGATCCGGACAAGCTTACCCGTATCGCCCGCATGGACCTGAGGGAGATCGAAGAGGAGTTCGTCTCCCTGGCCGACATGCAGCGCCGCATCATGCCCGATCCGGGTCGGGTCACGGCGTATGCCGACTACGACATCTTCGGCATGACCCTTCCCACCGCCGTCGTCGGCGGGGACTTCTACGATTTCATCAACCTGGAAGGGCGATTCGGTCTCAAGGACCGCTTCGGCGTCGTCATTGCCGATGCCGCCGGTCACGGCCTGGTGGCGGCGATGCTGATCCGGGATTTCAACACGGCCCTTTATACGGCCATCGCCTTCGAGGCGGTCTACGCCCGGGACACGACCAATCTCCTCTTCTCCAAGATCAACCGCCGCATGTTCCGGTCGTCCCGAACCGACCAGTTCATCTCCGCGTTCTACGGAGAGGTTCACAAGGACGGGACCGTCAGGTACATCAACGCCGGCCACTTCAGCCCCCTGATCCTGAAAAGGGATCGGATCGAGACCCTGGATGTCGGCGGCCTGGTCCTCGGGGCCTTCTGGACTCCACCCATCGAGTATCGGGTTGGCGAGACGAGGATGGAGATGGGCGACGTGCTCGTCGGCTACACCGACGGCATCATCGAGACTCGAAACGGGGAGGGCAGGGAATACGGCGTTGAGGCCCTGCGACGGCTGGCCTGGGCCAACCGGGACCGCTCCGCCAAGCAGATCTGCGACGCCATCGTGGCGGATGTCGCGGCCTTCGGCGGCGCCGGCCGGCAGACCGATGACCGGACCATCATCTCCATCAAGAAAGACCCCACCAAGGGAGTCGGTGAAGACAATCTGGACTGATCCCGTGGGGTTATCTCCCATCTCCCCCCGGAATCGGAATCTCATTTGAACCCGGATGCAGGTGCTGCCGTTCGTGGGTCAGAATGCCGCTCTCGACAAGTCCGCCCAGGATGGTCTTGAAGCTTGACCGGATACTCGGACCGACCCGTTTGAACCCGAATAGCCGAGCTGCCTCATTGATGGCGCCGGCTTCGTCGATGCCGTGGCTGGCACGGACGGCTTGAAGCAGGGCCGCTCCGAGTTCCTGGGGTGAGATCAGATCGATATGGCGCATCGCGGGCGGCAGATGGTCCCGGCGCCGAAGCGGCACCTGTTTGTGATCGCCACGCCACAGGAAGTTGCCTATCCGGTAGATTTTCCCGCTACGGGCGGCAGCGTCGGCAGCAGTCTGAATACGATTTCGAATTCGACTCCCGACCCGCTTCACACCAGCCGTAGTGGCAATTCGCCGCGCCACCTCGTAAAGGTGCACGGGACTCTCCACTTGGACAACCTGGAGAATCCAACTCATCAAGTCCTCGGATCCCACTTCATGGAGTTCCTCGCCCCAAAGGCGAAACTCGGGAGTTGCCACCTGATAGGGTTCGGCGACCTCGGCAGTCTCCGGAACCTCGACGCGTGAAATCGGCGCCGCGCGGCTCCCGGATCTCTTGGGAGTCCGTTCGCTGAACGATTCGTCCTGCTTGGCTTGCCGGATCGCTTCCTCGACCTTTTCCATCTCCCGGTCCGGATGATGGAACCAGTCGGTGCTCCAGATGCGATGGATGGTCCATCCCAGCCCTTCAAGGACCTGTTGCCGGAGGCGGTCTCGATCACGTGCCGAGCGGGCGCTGTGGTAGGTGGCCCCGTCGCATTCGATTCCCAGCAGATAACGTCCCGGACGAGCCGGGTCGATGATCCCCAGGTCCACGAAAAATCCGCTCGATCCGATCTGGTGATCCACGGTGTGGCCGCGCTCTTTCAATCTCGCAGAGACAGCCTCTTCGAATGGGGAGTCGGCCTCACCTCCCGAGGGTCGCGGGACTTCAAGAATTCCAGTCGCCGCGTACTTCAGGAAGGTCTGGAGCGCCTGGACGCCGCGGGCTTTGGTTCGTCTCAAGTCCAAGTCGTCGGCGTTGAAATTCGAGTAGACGACGCAACGCCGGCGGGCACGCGTGATCAATACGTTCAGGCGCCGCTCGCCGCCGTCCTGGTTGAGCGGGCCGAAATTCATCGGCAAGCGCCCATCCTCGGTCTTGCCATAGCCAATGCTGATGAGGATCACATCCCGTTCGTCGCCCTGAACGTTCTCCAGATTCTTGACGAAAAACGGCTCGTCCGGGTGCTTGGCGAAGAACGACTCATGGGCGGGGTCTCGTCGGCGGAGAATTTCCAGTTCGTCCTCGACCCTTCGGGCCTGGGCAATGCTGAAGGCGGCGACTCCCAGCGTCAGATCGGGTTGAGTTTGCGCATGTTCTATCACCGCTTCAGCCACCGCACGCGCCTCGCCCCGGTTAAACCTCCTCCGAGCGCCACGCTCGTAGTAGGTGGCGGGATCGCACCTGAACTGGAGTCCGACCTCCTTCCGCCCGGCGTCCGGACTCGGAAAGATCACGAGCCGATTTTCGTAAAACTCATGATTCGAGACGGTGATCAACGATTCATGCCGGCTACGGTAGTGCCAGCGCAGCATCCGCTCCAGGGCTCCTTGAGCGGCGAACAGTCCCAGTATGCTTTCGATGTCGCTCGTCGCAAACTGATCCTCGTCTTCCGCCCCCTCGACGATCCGTTCGAAGAAACGAGTGGGTGGCAATTGCTTGCTGTCACCCACCACAATCGAATGTCGGCCGCGGCGGATGGCGCCCATGGCTTCAACCGGCTTGACCTGACTCGCCTCGTCGAAAATGACGAGATCGAACCGGACCGATTCCGGAGGTATGAACTTCGCCACGGAGAGCGGGCTCATCATGAAGATCGGTTTGACCTGTTGGATCGCGTTTCCGGCCTTGGCCATGAGTTTTCGCAGGGGAAGATGCCTTCTCTTCTTCTCGAATTCACGCTTCAGGACACCGAGTTGCCCGCCGCCATGGTGACGAGGAAGCCGCTCCCAATGCGCTTGCGCGACGAGGGCCCGATTGTGCTGGAAAAAATCGGTGTCCAACTTGCAGAACTCTTCGATGAACTTCTGATGCGTTCTCCCATCGAATTCACTCAACACCGGACGTTCTTGAAGGGCTGTCTCGATCAGGGCAACCAGCCAACTGCGCTCGAACAGATCGACCAAATGATTTCCGGCATGTTGCCAGGTAACGGCAGTATCGATCATCTCCTGCAGACCGGATTCGGCCAGTCGTTTCTCGCTGTTGTTGAAACGGACGATTTCGTGGAGTGAGTTGAGCTGGTTCCGGGCAGTATCGAGCCAGATCTCCAGATCGGAGAATCGGCGATCGGTCAGTCCGGTACCTGTGAGGGTGCGTGACGTGTTCAACTTGAGAATACCCGCCACGGCTTCGAGAGCTCCAGAAAGTCTTTCCGCGTCGCGTCTACAGGACTCCGCCAGGTGATTCAGTTTTACGCGGTCCAGATCAAGGTCGAGCAGTTCATGGACTCGCTCATCGACCGCTTCACCGGCTATCTCGCGGTGAAGGACGAGAAACCAGTTCATCACCTCGTTCAGTTGACGATTCTTTGCGGGATTCCGGTCCATCCTCAATCGGGGGAAGAGACGGGAGAGAAGACGTGAGCCCTCGAACCTTCTCCGAAGGCGTTGCTCGCGGAGAATCGCCTCCACGATTTTCACCTGAGCGGCTCCTTCGGAAGGGGTCTCGCTCCGGCAGAGCCCGTACAATCCATTGCGGGCCGCGCGGTACTGGCCGGAGAGAAACCGCCACCACTTGCCGCCATATTCCATCAGAGGGCGACGGTAGCTCAAGACATTCTGGTCCCAGGCTTCGGGAATCAGGATGGACTCGTACCGGGAATGGAGCTCTGAGAACTCAAGAACATCCCGGGCGATTTCCTCGATGTCATCGTGCCGAAGTCTCCAATCCGGATGTTGGTGATCGACATCCCCGAGGTCCGGTTTCCCGGTGGCGCGCGACACCGTGCGGATCAGTCTTGCCACCTTCTCCAGGTCCGGCTCCGAATCAATCCAACGAACGGCTTCCTGGAGCGTCAGGACCGAATCGCGGAGCTTGCCAATGGCGTCCACTGCATTACGGAGTGCCGCCAGGATCCGCAACCGTTCCGTCGGCAGGAACGATGTTCGGGTACTTTCCCAGAAGATGTGCTCGCGGGGTTTGCCGATGGTACCCACCGACTCCTGAAACGCCGCCACCGACTCCCGGAACATCAGGAATTCGCGCCTCCCGCAAGAGGCCATGACGCCGCCGGAGAGAAGTGGCCATTCGGTTCCGGGATCCAATTCCTCGAACCGGGCCAGTCTTCCAATGACCTCGTGGGGAGTGAAGCCGCTTTGGCCGATGGGCGTATTGATGGCGGTCGAGTACTCATCGAGCCGTTTTCTCCGCCTGTCCATCAGCAACCGGTCTTCGGTCACATCCTTGAGCTGGGGTTTCCCCAAGTGAAGAGTACGCCTGAGTTCGTCGACAACGGCCTTCTTGTTGGCGGTATGGCTGTGCAGTTCGAGGCAGGCGTCTCCGATGTGGACGCTGTCGAGTCTCCGCTTCACCACCTCGAGAGCCGCCATCTTCTCGGCGACGAAGAGCACCTTCTTGTCCTGGGCGATCGCTTCGGCGATCAGATTGGTGATGGTCTGCGACTTTCCGGTTCCCGGCGGGCCTTGGATGACCAGGTTGCGGCCCTTCATGGCATCGATGACGGCAAGCGTCTGCGAGCTGTCGGAATCGAGGATCTGGTGAGCGTCCGGAGCGGTCAGAAGCGGGTCGAGGCCAGCTTCTTCGATGTCGTCCGGTGCATCATTTCGGAAACCATCCGGGCTGAGAAGGGCTTCAATGACGGGATGATCCGACGGCGGTGTGTCTTCCGGCCACGACGCCGGGTCCAAGTCCTTGTAGATCAGCAACTTGCTGAACGAGAAGAAGCCCAGGAAGATGGCGTTGGGGTCAACCGTCCATCTCTCCTTTCTGGAAATCGCAAGGCGGACCCTTTGAAAATAGTCGCTGACGTCCAGGTCTTCCACATCCGGAAGTTCCGGCAGCCGGATGTCGAAGTCCGCTTTCAGCTTCGCTTCCAGGGAGAGATTGGCCCCGATCTCTTCGTTGGTGTAACCGATTCGGTAGTGTGCCCGGATGCTGGTGCGCGAAAGCTCCACCGGAACCAGGATCAGAGGTGCCATGCGGCGCATTTCGCTCGATTCGGATTCGTACCAGTTGAGGGTGCCCAGAGCGAGAAAGAGAATGTTGACGCCTTGCTCTTCGATGGAGGTGTGAGCCGTCCTGAAAGTGTTCTTGAGCCGGAGTTCCAACTGGGTTGCCGAGTAGGGTGTCTGAAGCCGATTGTCGACGTGATGAGCTGCCGGCTCGGAGGAAGGGTCCTCGTGTTCGGCTATCGACGCCAGGAGTGCCCGCGGAATCCCCTCTTCAAGTGACTTGTCTGCGTCACGCGAACCCGCCGGCAGAAAATACATCAGACGTTCATCCCGAGCGATGATCCGGAATATCTCCCGTGAGATCTCGCCGGTGATGGTCAGTCCGCGGGTCTTGGAAGGGCGAAAGTTCAGAAGCGGATTGCGCAGGGTGAGGTCAAGGAGGTCCCGGCGAGACCGGTCGAGTTGCGCTGCGACAGAGGTGGATGCACTCATCGTCTGGCGGAGATACGCTCCATCGGTAGGCCTCTACGTCAGGCGAACCGCCGCCAGGATATCCATAAATTCAAAGGGTTTCAGCCAACGGCTAAGAGACCAGTTCCCGCACCGCCTCCATGATGGCGCGGGCTCCGATGCCGTGGCTGTCCATCAGCTCGGCCGACGGACCGGACCTGGGAAGGTCGGTCACGGCCAGCTTCCGGTGGCGGTACTGCTGTCCCGCCAGGGCGTCCACCACCGCGTCTCCGAGACCCCCGTCGGCGTAGTGGTCCTCGACCGTGACGATGGCTCCGGTCTCCCGTGCCGCCCGCGCCAGAGTCTCGGCGTCCACCGGCTTGACCGAATACAGGTCGATGACACGGATGTCGATCCCCTCTTCCTGCAGTTGACCATGTGCCTTGAGCGCTTCGTGAAGGGTGATCCCGGCGGCCACCACCGTGGCCCGGTCGGAGGAACTGGTTCGAACGGTCTTGGACCCGCCGCGGACGAAGGTCTCCGCCGCATCGTAGAGGATGACGGTCTTGGGCCGGGTGGTTCGGATGTAGACGATGCCCGGAGTCCGGGAGGCCAACTCGACCAGGCGCTCGGCGGCAACGGCGTCGCTGGGATAGAGGACCGTGGAACCGTTGATGGCCCGCATCATGGCCAGATCCTCCAGCCCCATTTGCGAGGGGCCGTCCTCACCGATGGAGACGCCGGCATGAGAGCCGCAGAGCTTGAGATTGCTCTGCGAGATGGCCGCCATCCGAATCAGGTCGTAGGCGCGGGTCATGAAGGCGGCAAAGGTGGAGGCGAATGGAATCTTTCCGACGGCGCCCATGCCAACCGCCGCTCCGACCATGGCCTGCTCTGCAATGAAACACTCGAAGAACCGGTCCGGATGTCGTTCCATGAACCGAATCGAGTACGTGGAGTTTTTGGTATCGCCGTCCAGAGCCACCACCTTGGGATTGGCGTTTCCCAGCTTCTGCAGGCCGGTCCCGTACGCGACGCGGGTGGCCACCCGATCCTCTTCGGTGTAGCTGGGGGGCTCCATCTCGGCGGCATCATCGGAATCTGTCGCTCCGGAATCGCCGTTCCCGGCCGGTAGCGCCACGCGCAGCGATGGATCTGCCGGCGCCTCCGGACCCAGCTCCTCCAGCGCCCGCTCCAAGTCCGTCCCCCGGGGAATCGGTTTGCCGTGCCACCCGTCCAGGTTCTCCATGAAGGAGACTCCCTTTCCCTTGAGAGTGCGGGCGACAACGACCGAGGGCCTTCCGGCCTGGTCGCGCGCGTCCTGAAGCGCGGTGGCGATCTCTCCCACATCGTGGCCGTCCACGGCCACCGCGTGCCAGCCGAAGGCTCGAAAACGATCGCAGTAGCCGTCCACGTCATGGCCGTACATGGTGCCCTGGCTCTGGCCGTAACCGTTTACGTCCACCACGCCGATGAGATTGTCCAGTCCGTAGAATCCAGCCAAAGCGGCCGCCTCCCACACCGCTCCCTCGGCAGTCTCTCCGTCTCCCATGAGGACGTAGACCCGGTTTCCCGACGGGCTGTTCTTGAGAGCCAGCGCCATGCCCACGCCGATGGCCAGTCCCTGGCCCAGGGATCCGGTGCCGACGTCTACCCAGCGGCTTCGCGGGGTGGGATGACCCTCCAACTCGCTGTCGATTCGGCGCAGCGTGAGCAGCCTGTCGGTCGGGAAAGCGCCGCCTTCGGCCAAGGCCGCCCAAAGGACCGGTGCGGCATGTCCCTTGGAGAGCACGAAGCGGTCATTCGCCGGATGATCCGGCCGGGCGACGTCGAAGCGCAGGAACTGGAAGAAGATGGTGGAGACCAGGTCGGCACAGGAAAAGCAGGAAGTGGGATGTCCCGAACCGGCCTCGGTGGTGGAGACCAGCGAGTGGCGCCGCAAACGGTCGGCCATCCCCTGGAGGGATCGGATTCGGTCGGGAGTGACTACAGGAGAATCTGGATTTGATGTCATGGCTGTCCTGTGGTGTCTGAATTATCGAAACTATGGATTCGCAGTCTGCCCCGGACGGCAACAGTATCTCTCCGGGGGGTGACGCCAGACTAACTTTTTCTCGCGGACCGGACCAGAAAACCGGGGCATATTGACCGAATCTTCATGACTCGGCATGGGCCCTTAACCCGCATTTCTCACCAGGGGGCGTGACGATCGCGCAGGATTTTCGCCCTCAGCGCGTGCTCGTGACCGAGAGCGTAGTGGTGACTACGCTTGAGGGAGCATGTGCGCGCTGAGGGCGAAAAGACCAGCGAGCGCGCGCCCAGCGCAGTCTGTCCCGGAAAATCCTTAGCAAAATCCGCGGAAATGCTCAAAAACAGATTATTTTTTATCAAACGCATAGCGACCTGATGAGAAATGCGGGTTAACCACCGAGGGTGATCATCTCGATCTTCCGATGATCTTCCCGATGGTAGCCGTCGGTGCGAATCCGTTGCCAACGGCGATCGGAGAACCGGTCCTCCCGGACGGACCAGACCTGCTCCAGGAAGGAACGGATCTCCGGGTCGGAGGATCCGCCTCGCAGCAGCCGTTTCAGGTCGTGGCCGCCGGAGGCGAACAGGCAGGTGACCATCTGGCCGTCGGCCGTCAATCGGACCCGGCTGCAGGTGGAGCAGAACGGTTCGGTCACCGATCCGATGATTCCGATCTGTCCGGCGCCGTCCAGGAAGCGGTAGTTGACCGCGGGCGCGCGGCTCTCCTCCCGTCCCACGGCCTCCAGGGGATACCGGGATCGGATCCGGTCCAGGATCTCCTGCTTGGTGACGGTTCTCTCGAGACTCCAGTCGTTGGCGTTCCCCACGTCCATGTATTCGATGAATCTGGCCTGCAGACCGTGCTCTCGCGAATATTCCACCAAGTCCAGGATCTCGTCGTCGTTGGTGCCCCGGATCACGACGGTGTTGATCTTGATGGGAGCCATTCCGGAGTCCCGGGCTGCCAGGATCCCTTCCAGAACGTTTTCCAGCCGTCCCCGTTTGGTGATGGCCCTGAACTTCTCGGGGTCCAAAGTGTCCAGGCTGACGTTGATCCGGCGCAGGCCGGCCCGCTTCAACGCGGGAGCGGATTGGGCCAGGAACGAGCCGTTGGTGGTGAGGCTCAGGTCTTTCAATCCGCCGATACCGGAGAGGTCCCCAAGCAGTCGGTCCAGGTCGCGCCGGACCAGGGGCTCGCCGCCCGTAATTCGGATTCTCCCGACGCCCAGGTCGACGAAGAGGCGCGCCAGCCGGACGATCTCTTCGAAAGTCAGCAACTCCCGCTTCTCGATCCAGACGTACTGGTCCAAAGGCATGCAGTACCGGCAACGGTAGTTGCACCGGTCCGTCACCGAGATTCGCAGATCCTTCATGGGTCTGCCGAATGCGTCGGTCGTCTCCATGCCGCTCATTATCTAGTTCAGGACGGAAGCGCTTCAAGGAAGGGCCGAACCGCCGTTGCAGAATACGGACGGCGCATCGAAAAAGCGTGGAGCAGAAACGAGTTCAGACTTGAAAAGACTCGCCACAGCCGCAGGAGCCGGTCACGTTGGGATTCTTGAATTGAAACCCGGCGGCTTGGGTCGTCTCGACGTAGTCGATCTCGGTCCCGTTCAGGTAGAGCATGCTCTGAGGATCCACAAAGACCTTGAAGCCGTCGATCTCCACGACGTCATCGCCCTCCCGGCCCTGCCGCTCCAGGTTCATGGCGTACTGGAAGCCTGAGCAGCCCCCACCCACCACCGCCACCCGGACACCGGTAAACGCGTGTGCCTGTTGCGAGATGACCTTCTGGACCTGGTTCACTGCCTTGTTCGTCAGGGTAATCATGAGAATTGGTCTCCTGGTTCGTCATTTTACGCTGGGGAGCTTTCGACTTCAAACGAGGAGGGGGCCTGTCCCCGTTCCTCGGTGGCCGGAAAGCGTACGTACCCCCCTGGGATCGGCGCCCGGAAGGACGCCGGTCCCAGTCGGCGCCGAGGACGACGCCGCTCCGGACGACGCCGCTCCGGACGCCGGTTTCAGTCGGCGCGTGAAAGACGCCGCTCCGCGTGAAAGACGCCGCTCCATTAATCCCTGGACTGCCGGACCAACTGTTCCAGGACCTGTTTCAGACGTTCCTGTTCCTCTCCGTAGGCGGCCCAGTTTCCCTCGCGCAGGTATTTCTGGCTCTGATTGAAGATCTGCAGAGCCCGGACCATCAAGGGGCTGCCGCGTCCCGGTTCGATCTCGGAATCGACGGAAAGCTGCTGCACGGCCGCCGCCCGGAATTCTCCCGGCGCCTCGTCGGGCCAGATGGCGGCGGCCAGGGCTTCGTCCAGCGTCTCCCCAAGCGCCACGCGGTTCTCGAACACCACGATGATCCGGGTCAGCTCGGGGATCATGCTCTTTTCCGCCTGCAGGTAGAGGGGCTCGACGTAGAGCAGGGTGTCTTCGATGGGAATCACCAGGAGGTTGCCGCGAATCACCTCGGAACCCTGCTGACTCCAGAGGGTCAGAAGGGGCGAGATCGTCGGGTCCTGGTCGATGCGGGCTTCGATCTGCAGCGGGCCGTAACGCAGCTCCTGCTTGGGGAACTGGTAGAGAACCAGGGTCCCGTAGTGTTCCCCGTCCGACCGGGCGGCCAACCAGGAGATCATGTTGTTCTTGTTGCGGGGCGTGTAGGGGACGAGAAGGATGAATTCCTCCTCCTGAGACCCGGGCAGGTTCATGATCACGTAGTAGCTCTCCATGACCTGTTCCTGGTCCCGGTAGATCTCGGTGGGGATGTCCCACATGTCCTCCTTGTTGTAGAAGACGCCGGTATCCCGCATGTGATAGGTGCGGAACATCTCCCGTTGAACGTTGAAGAGGACCTCGGGATACCGCAGGTGCAGCCGTAGGCCGTCGGGCATCGTCTCCAGGGGCCGGAAAGTGGACGGAAAGATGGCGGAGTAGACCTGAATCAGGGGGTCGTCCGGGTCGGAGACGTAGAAGGTCACATCTCCCAGATAGGCGTCGACCACGACCTTCAGTGAGTTTCGGATGTAGTTGAATCCGCCGCGGGTCGGCTCCGAATAGGGATAGCGGCCGGTGGAGGTGTAGCCGTCCTGAATCCAGAAGAGGCGGCCCTCGTGGATCACCAGGTAGGGGTCCGGATCGAAATCCAGGCCCGGCGGAGCGATCTTGGGCACCCGGTCCTGGATGCGCCGGTGCAGCAGGATGCGGCTCTCGGACATGAAGTCGTCGGCGAACAGGATCTTGTAGTTCTTCAGTTCCCAGGCGAAGAGGAGCTTTCGTACGAAGGAGCCGATGCCGAGACCTCTATCGGCCTGGTAGGTGGTGAAGGCGTTCCGGTCGCCGATGGGATAGTCGAACTCCTCCTGAGCGGTCTTGACGAAGACCGGATTGTCGGTCTTCTCGCCGAAATAGATCTCCGGACGGGTGATCTCGAAGTTCCCGTTGCTCTGGGGAGGGATGTCCTTGATGAAGAACTCGGGGAGTCCCTCCGGCGTGACCTCGTTCACCGGGCTCAGGCAGAGTCCGTAGCCGTGGGTGTAGACGAAATACTCGTTGATCCAGGTCTGGGCCTGCTCCGAGATCTTGCTGAAGTCCAGTTCCCGGGCCGACAGCATCACCTGCCGGTACTTCCCGTCGATCACGTAGCGGTCCAGGTCGACCCCCTGGAACTCGTAGTAGGAGCGGATCGATTGGAGCTGGTTGTAGGAGTCCATCAGGGGCCGCCATCCCCAGAGGCGGATGTTCCCGATGGTGGTCTCGTTGGCGGCCATGTCCTCACGGGAGAGGTCGCCGGTCCCGGAGAAGTCGTGTACTTCGATCTTGTCCAGGTTGTAGGCCTTGCGGGTGAGACCGATGTTGTGCGCCAGATAGGGGGTCTCCATCTGCAGCTCGTTGGGTTCCACGATGAAGGTCTGAATCACCATGGGGTAGAGGTTCAGGGCCAGGTACGCGGCACCGAAGAAAACCCCCGAGTAGACGGCTGTCCGAAGGTTCCTTCCGAAGATGGAGACGGCGAAGGCGGCCGCGGTCAGGACGGACACGCCGGCCAGGATCATGGTGCAGGGAAGGCGGGCGTAGACGTCCGTGTACCCCGCGCCGAAGATGACCCCCTCGCGGCTGTAGAGAATCTCGTAACAATTGAGCCAGAAACGTCCGGCCAGCAGCAGGAATCCCGCCACGGCCAGAATGGTCAGGTGCACCCGCGCCTCGTGGCTCAGTTGCAGGCGCTGCAGGTAGGCCAGGTGACCATGGGTCACATAGGTGATGGCGGCGGCCAGTGCGGAAAGGACGATCAGAACCAATCCCAGATGGACCAGGAAGCTCAGGACCGGCAGGGAGAAAATGTAAAACGAGATGTCCTGGGAGAAGATCGGATCCTGCGATCCCGCCGGCACCTGGTTCCAGTACTGGAGGAAGGCCAGCCACTGGCTCTGGACCACCATTCCCATCAGAACGGACAGGACCAGAACGGCGACCCAGAAGACGAATTGCGTGCCCTTGCGGGCCGTTGCCTGGAGTTCGGGACTCATCCAGTAGATGCCGTGGTGACGCCGTGCGGCAAGATAGAGGTTCGAACCCAGAATCAGAAAACTGACGGCGAATCCGGCCAGCCAGAACAGGAACTTGGAAGCGAGGGTGGTCTGGAAGACTTCCAGGTAGCCTACGGCATCGAACCAGAGATAGTCGATGTAGAGGCTGATCCCTCCGGCGAGCGCACCCCAGACCGTCAGAATCAGCAGCAGGGGGATCATCGTGCGTATTCTTCCCATGGTGGCGTCACTTTACCCCAAAGCGGTGCCGTGCAGAAGGTTGCGGAGGGTCAAACGCGGTTCCGGTGCGGAGAAACCGGCGTCATCCCGGCAGCAACGGGCGGATTGGGCGGGAGGCTTCGACCCTGGCTACCAGGGATCAATCCGGGTCACAGGGATGTTGCGGTAGCCCAACTCCCGGTAGAGGGCCTGGACTTCGGGGCTCAGAAGGTAATTCAGATAGCGTTCGGCCCAGGCGCTGCTCTCCTTCATCCGGGCGACGCCGTACCGGATCGGGACGCCGTTGAGTTCGGCCATGGAATCGGGAGTCTTGCCGGTGACCCGAAGAGTGGCCTGCGAGTAGGACTCGCGATAGGGGGTTTCACCCAGGGAGATTTGGGGAGGCAGGTCGATAAAGGCCAGATCGTTCTGGAGCGCCGTGGACCGGTAGAGAAAAGCCAGGTCCAGGGCGCCGGACCGGAGCCGCGCCGCCAGCTCTCCGGACTCGGGACGGATCCAGCGCGAATCCAGCCCATTCAGGAGCCGCCGGTAGAGGCCGGGGCGTTCATAGTGGGTCTCGGCCAGTTTCCACACCAGGTGGGCGCAGTAGCCGGGCGGGTCCCGGTCGGGATCGGCGATCCCGTAGGAGTAGTCCCGCTCCAGAAGGATCTCGTACCAGCGCCGGTGGGACCTCGCCGAGAGCCGGGTTGCGCTCAGGAATTCGGGATCCCGGGTGGCCAGCACCATGTCGTTCCCCAGGAATTCGAAGGCGCGGCTCACGCTGCCGGAATCCAGGAGCCGCTCCAGCAGCCGCCGGTCCGAAATCGCCAGCAGATCCGGACCCGGCGACTGGCCCGCCAACTTCCGGATGACGTCCAGGCCGGCTCCGGACTCGCGCATCACCGCTACATTGGGATGCATGCTCTCGAACCGCTTGGAGACGGTCTCGACCAGGGGAGACAGGCTCGCGGTGTGGAAAAAGGTGATGGTCTCGGTCGAAGGTTGGCACGAGGCCAGGAGTGCGGTCAGGATGACGGGGGAAATTCGGGGAACGAACATGGATTGTGAGGGTGTGCCGGCAGCTTCCGGAAGTCGATTTTGCCACGGGCTGTTATGCCAGTGTTGCGGGATCATTGCAAATCTCCGGAAGCGGCTCGCTTCGGCGGCGCCGGAGCTTCACCACGGACTGTTATGCTTCCGGCATCGGTTCAACATGGGGGATTGGGGACCCGATGGGGACGGAAGCGGCGGATCGCTGGATGGAGGTCGCTTTGGAAGAGGCCCGGCAGGCCGCCCGTGAAGGAGAGGTGCCGGTCGGAGCCGTGCTGGTGCACGATGGCGAGCTTCTGGCCCGGGACCACAACCGGAGCATCCAGGAATCCGATCCCACGGCCCACGCGGAGATCCTGGTCTTGCGAAGAGCTGGCGAGCTTCTGTCCAACTATCGATTGACCGGCACAGACCTCTACGTGACGCTGGAGCCTTGCGCCATGTGTGCCGGCGCCCTGGTCTGGGCCCGGGTGGAGCGCCTGTTCTACGCCGCGCCGGATCTGAAGGCGGGCGCCGTCTCCTCCCGGGCCCGCCTGTTGAGGCCGGGTTTGTTCAATCACTCCCCCGAGGTGGTGCCGGGCGTCCGGGAAGCGGAAGCGCGCCAGTTGCTGCAGGACTTCTTTTCCCGCCTCAGAACGAACCGCCGCGGCGGGAAGAGCGCCTCCTCCCGGAGAGCCGGTAGCGCCGTTGCCGGGCGGAGATCGGAGAATGTCCGTGCGGGTTGAGTTGGCCTATGGCAAGAACGGTCTCGAGGTGGAGCTTCCCGGGGCAGGGACGACGGTTCTGGAGCCCTCTTATCTCCCCGGGGTCCCGTGCGAAGAGGAGGCGCTGCGGAAGGCCTTCCGAAGTCCCATGGGCACGCTCCCCCTGA
Source organism: Acidobacteriota bacterium (assembly GCA_022827025.1). Classification (GTDB taxonomy): domain Bacteria; phylum Acidobacteriota; class UBA6911; order RPQK01; family JAJDTT01; genus JAJDTT01. The sequence continues at coordinate 6,386 of JAJDTT010000299.1, read as the reverse complement.
GAGAGTTGGCGGGGTCCGGCCAGACCGTCGCCATCTCGGTCTGCGACATCACGCGCCCCATGCCCAGTTCCCGGGTTCTTCCCGTGCTGCTGGCCGAGTTGGCGCATGTGCCCCGGGATCGGATCACCGTCCTGGTGGCCACCGGCACCCACCGTTCCAACACCGTGGAGGAACTGGAGGGCATGTTGGGAGCGGAAGTGGTCCGCAACTACAGGGTCGTCAATCACCGGTCCTTCCGTCCCGATACGCTCAGCTACCGGGGCACCCTTCCCTCCGGGATTCCGGTCTGGCTCAACTCGATCTGGCTCGAATCCGACGTGCGGATCACCACCGGCTTCGTGGAACCCCATTTCTTCGCCGGGTTCAGTGGCGGACCCAAGCTGGTGGCTCCCGGTCTGGCGGGGTTCGACACCATCATGAAGCTCCACAGCGCTCCCCTGATCGCCCATCCGAGAGCCACCTGGGGGATCACCCGCGGGAATCCCATTCATACGGCCATTCGCGAGGTGGCCGCGCTCTCCGGCGTGGACTTCAGCCTGGACGTCACCTTGAATCGCGACCATGAGATTACCAGCGTCCATGCAGGCGAGATCTTCCAGGCCCACAGGTCCGCGTGTCGCTTTGCCAAGCAAACGGCCATGCAGCCGGTGGCCCGGCCCTTCGACGTGGTCGTCACCACCAACAGCGGTTATCCCCTGGACCTGAACCTCTATCAGTCGGTGAAGGGGATGTCGGCGGCGGCGCGCATCGTCCGGCGGGGAGGCGCCATCGTCTGTGCCGCGGAGTGCTCCGACGGGATCCCGGAACATGGCGAGTACCGCAAGCTCCTGGCCTCGACCACGGATCCCGCCAGTTTTCTGGATCGGATCCGCCGTGACGACGTCACCACGCACGACCAGTGGCAGGTCCAGATCCAGAGCCAGATCCAGCTCAAGGCGCGCGTCCTGCTGAAATCGGACGGGTTGACCCCGCACCAGGTTCGGAGCGCGCACCTGGAACCGGTTCGGGATCTGGAGGCCACCGTCCTGGAGTTGCTGGACGAATATGGTCCCGAAGCCCGCCTCGGAGTCCTTCCCCAGGGACCGCAGACCATTCCCTACCTGGCCGCCCGCGGTAAACGTCGTCACGCCCCCAGGTGAGCAATGCGGGCTGGTGTGCTGTGCCTGAAATAGACGTAGGGGCGACCCTTGTGTGTGGTCACCCGCCCGGCACCGGCGTGGCATCGTCCTCCGCGCCGAGGAGTTTGCATGTTGCAAGTGAAGGAGCGGCGTCGTCCCCGGCGCCGTCTTACGACCTCGCATTCGAGAAAAACCGAGCGGCCGCATCGTCTCGACCTGCATGTGTTCGTCATCACCCCCACAGCGCGAAAATGAGCGGAAGGACCGACCTCCCTTCGAAAAAAAGAACCAGGACGTCCAGCCGCCGAGCTACGATTTCACCCAACGCTCGAAAGAGGGCGCCAAGAATGACGCCCCTCCTGGCGTGGTTTTGCGGGGCGCCATGCTCGATCAGCGGACGAACTGGAGGGCGAAAAGCTTCGCGTCCCGCATCACCAGCCTCAGGCGCACCGGCTGTCCGGCCAGGGAGGAGACGTCGGCGGAGCCTTTCCATGAGGCCAGGTGACGGACGCTGTTGCCGTTGACGCGGTGCGATTCGGCCAAGGTGAATCCGGGGATCGGAGTGCCGGCGGAATCCAGGATCTCGGTTCGGATGAAACCGCCGCCGCCGGTCTTGGCGTTGTACTGGAGCCTGGAGCCGGTGAAGGCGAGGAGCGGCGTGGTGAACTCTCCTCCCTCGTAGGCCGCGTCGGCCGAGACGAATCCGTCGAGGCGGAAGATGGCCCTGGCGGTCACGCAGGTCCAGTCGGCGGACTTGTCCATGGTCATATGCTCGCTGGGCAGGCCGTTGTAGTAGAAGTAGAGTTGATCGCCGCTCTCGACCAGTCCGGCCCCGTAGATCTGATGCTCCCAGGCCGACCCCGGCGAACCCAGGGAGATCAGGGGCTGCCGGAAGGGCCGCTGCCAGGCAATCCCGTCCCGCGAGAAGGTGAACTGGATCTCCAGGGTGTCAGTGGCGCCCGGGTCCACGCGATCGAAGTCGTCCGGACGCCTGGAATACCACATGCTGGGAAACGCCACGTAGGCGCTCTGAGCCGGGTAGTTGTAGGCGTAGATGGTGTAGACCTGCATTCCGTCGGGGTCTTGGAGATCCGGCTTGAGCACCACCGGAAGTTCGTCCAGCAGGCCGGTGACCGGAGATCCGGTCTGCCGCTGGAGCCGGCGGCGGGACGGCGACATGAGGTCCAGGTCGAAGGCTTCCCCGAGGCCATGCTTGCCGGCGGTGGTCCGGCTGAAGACCCGCACCCGGTTGCGGGGAAGATAGGCCCGGGGGTAGATGGCCCAGACGCCGGAGTCTTCGTCCCAGAAGACCGAGGTGGGCGCGCCCACATAGAAGGGCATCACCGGCTCCGGGTCCCGCTGCCAGTAGACGCCGTCGCCCGAGTACAGCAGGTAGACGCTCTGGGGATCGGCGTCCCGGGCCGGCGGCCAGGAGAACGAACTCGTATCGGGGGAGTCGCCCTGCATGATCCGATCGCGCTCTCCCCGGGCCCGCCCGACCCGTGAGTAGAGCTTGTATCGCCGTTCCGGCGTGTCGAAAAGATCGATGAAGGGGCTGCCGAAGACGTCCAGGCCGATGATGTTGGTATCGAAGTCCCCGGCGTAAGGGATCAGGCCGAGGTTCGGCTTGGTCCAGTGAACGCCGTCGTGAGAGACGGCCAGGCAGAAATACCGGAGCCGGTAGGAACGGTCGAAGCTGTTGTAGAACATGCGGTACAGGGCGCCGTCCCGAAGGACATGGGCGTACCCGCCCGCCCGCCCCTGCTCCCAGGGACGGTCTTTGAGGATGAGATTCTCCCGGGGTTGTTCGGGAAGGTTCAGCACCAGCTCCACGTTCCGGCTCGACTGGATCAGCCGCTGGTCCAGGAAGAGTTGTTTCTCGGAACCGATGGAAACGGGACCGGACTGACCCGCCAGCGGCAGGACGAGCAGGAAACCGATCAGGAGAGTTGCGAAAATCATCCGCCAGAAGCCCGGCAGGCGGTTCAGGCCATTCCAGCCTCTTGGTGCTGTCTTTGCAGGTTCTCCCGGTAGCGGCGGGCCGCATCCTCGTCCATGCGGCAACTGACCCCCTTGTAGACCACGGCGAACGCCGGACGGTGACGGTGGTTGGAGCGGTTGGGGTCCGCGCTGTGGATCATCATCCCATGGTGCGCGGCCAGATCGCGCGGCTGCAGTACGACCTGCTTTTCCCGGAGCCGGTCCCGCGGTCCGTAGTCGGTGATCCCCTGGGAAAAGCCGATGACTTCCGTCGGGTTGTGGGGGCGGTAGCCTTCCAGGTGCGAGCCGGTGACGTACCGCAGGCAGCCGTTTTCCTCGTCGACGGGCTCCAGCGGAAGCCAGAGGGTCACGACGTTGCAGGGAATCAGGCAGAAATAGTAGTTGTCCTGGTGAGGCGGCGTCGGATGCACGGTGTTGGGTGGCTTGTTGAACCATTCCGTATTCCCTCTGACCGGCTCCCCCACCAGGGTCTCGGCGAGAGAAACCATCTTCGGGTGATCGAGGAAATCCCGGAAGAAGGGATCCTCCTCCATGTCCTGGAGCTGTTTCAGGGTCTCGGGCTTCTCGGGATCCTGATAAAAAGCCTTGCTGGGAGGCTGGCCCGGCACCACGTCCCGGATGTAGCGGTCGACATTGTCGGCAAGTTCCTGGAACTCGTCCGCCGTCAGGAATTGCCGGATGACCAGATGTCCGTCCCGCTTGTAGTCCGCCCTGTATTCCTGGTAACTCATGGACCCTCCTTGATACCGCACTGGTCGTATGCTTAAAGGCAATTGTCGTATGGCAAAAGGCAATTCATTATAGTGTGCGGCATTGGGAAAGGCGCAAGCTCGAATGTCCAAGCGACTCATCGTTACCGGTCCCCGAAACGCCCGTTTCCAAGAGGTTCCCGATCCTGCCTGTCCGGCCGGCGGCCTGCTGGTCCGGGCGCGGATGACCGCCATCAGCACGGGGACCGAGCTTCGTGTCTATCGCGGGATTCCCGTGGACACGGAGGGGAAGTACCTGTATCCCGGTTTTCCGCTGCAGTTTCCGGTGGAGAACGGATATTCCATGGTGGGAGATGTCGTGGAAGCGGGATCCGGCGTCTCCGGTTTCCGGCCCGGCGACCGGGTCTTCGTTCCGCAGACCCACAAGCAGGTGGCGGTGTCGCCGGCCGATGCGGCCACGCGGCTTCCGGACGCCGTGCCGGACCACGCCGGTGTTTTCCTGAGTATCGTGGAAGTGGCTCACATCGCCCTGCGGCGGGGTGAGGTCCTGCCCGGAGAGAATGTGGCCATCATCGGATCGGGGCTCATCGGCCTCTCGGCGTTGGCCTACTGCCGCGTCTTCGGTTGCCGGACGGCGGTCCTCGACCTGGACCGGAGCCGCCTGAGCGTGGCCCGAACCATGGGAGCCGATTGGACCGGAAGCCCGGTGGACGAGGGTTTCATGGATGGGATCATGGGACTTTTCGGAGGAGAAGGAGCCGATCTCGTGGTGGAGGCGGCCTCCACCTGGAAGGCCGTCGAGACGGGCTTGGACATCGCCCGTCCCGGGGGCAGGGTCGTCGTGGTGGCGCGCCACACCGACCAGCCCCATTTCAGTCCGGTGAACTATCCCTATTTGCGCAAGAACCTCTCCTTGAAGACCTCCTACGGACACCCGCCGCCAGGGCAACGCTGGGACCGCCGGCGCTCGCTGGATCTGACTCTGGATTACCTCGCCCGCGGGCGCCTGCGATTTGCTCCCATGATCACCCACCAGTTCGAATGGGAGGAGTTGCCGGACGTCTACGCCAGAATGGACGCGGGAGAGGCGGAAATGATCGGCGTCTGCATCAACTGGACCTGATCATGCGGCAGTATTCCACGCGGCAGTATTTCAAGAGACATGAAGTCGTCGGTCTTTTTGGCTCTCTTGGGGTATTTACATTGGAAACCGCGTCTGTATAATGCCGACTGTATAGTTCTTCGAATTCAATCACAGGGGGGAATGTCATGGCTTGGAGAAAACGGTTCCTGGCGGTATCAGCGCTGGGTCTTGCGGTTCTGGTAGCGACGGGTTGTGTGAATCGTCCGCCGCAGATCGACTGCGGAGCCGGTCGAGCTTCCGTGGTCGAGGGCAGTTCCGTGCAGTTGACGGTTCAGGCCTCCGATCCCGACCGGTTCGGTTTCGGTGGAGACAGCGACAAGCTGACGCTCAGCTGGTCGGCCACCCAGGGGCGGGTGTCGGGAGGCTCGCTGGACCAGGATGCCAACACGCCGGTTTCGGTTTCCGCCACCTTCGATGCGACCGGTTTGAAGCCGGGCGTGGTCCAGGTCACGGCTGAACTCGACGACCGCAAGCTGCAGGAGACCTGCTCCATCGACGTCACCGTCGAGAAGAACAAGCAGAAGCCCACCATCGCCTGCAACCCCGGCTCGGTGAGTGTGACCGAGGGGAAGAGCATTACGCTGAAGGCCAGTGCGTCGGATGCCAACAACGATCCTCTGACCTATTCCTGGGCGGTGGACGGAAGTTCGGTGAGCGGCAACATGGCCAGCTTCCAGTTCGGGACCACCGGCCGTTCCGTCGGGGCCCACCGGGCCACGGTGACGGTCAAGGACTCGGACGACATGACGGCCAGTTGCACCTTCAACGTGACCGTCGCCCGCCGGCCGAACACCGATCCCAAGGTGACCCTGAGCCTCAACAAGTCGGAGGTCATGATGGGTGAGGCGGTCATGGCCACGGCCAAGGCCAGCGACGCCGAAGGCGATCCCATCACCTACGCCTGGGCGGTGAACGGCCGCAGCATGTCCGGTTCCGGCAGCACCTACACGGTCAACACCAGTGGAATGGGCGGCGGCTCTCACGCGGTTTCGGTCACGGCCAGCGACGATCGCGGCGGAAAGGGAATGGCCACGGCCTCCTTCAAGGTCCGCGAGAACATCGTCATCCAGGTCAACGGCCGGCTGAACAACGTGGCCAAGGCCAAACTGGACGAGATCGCCCTCAAATTGCAGCAGAACCCGAGCCTGATGGCGACCATCACCGGTCACACCGACTCGGTGGGCAGCGAGAAGGGCAACATGAGGGCCGGAGCCAAGCGGGCCGACCGGGCGAAGGCCTACCTGACCACGCAGCACAGCGTCGGAGATTCCCGGATCGCGACCAAGAGCGCCGGTGAATCCATGCCCATCGCCGACAACAAGACGCGCGAGGGACGCAAGGAGAATCGCCGGGTGGAAGTGGAACTCTACGTTCCGTAAAGCCCGGACTCATGGGCTGGTTGGAGTCCAGTCC
>JAJDTT010000110.1 GCA_022827025.1 Acidobacteriota bacterium | reverse complement strand
CGACTGGGATCGGCGTCCTTCCGGGCGCCGGGAATGGCGACGTGGAGCGGCGACTCAGCCGGGGAACGATGCGACCCCGCAGGGCACCCACAAGGGGTGCCCCTACGGTCATCGGGGATGGGAAGTTTCAAAGGAGGGGGGGCATTCCTGTCCCCCCGGAGTGGGGGTAGGAAAACCCCCACTCCAAATCGCTCCTACCGTTCGCTCCGTTTCCGTGCCAGGTAATCGGCCAGGCCCCGGCTCCAGTGGGGCATGGGGTCCAGGCCCGCCCGGGTCAGGGACTCGTTGGCCAGGACCGAGTACGCGGGGCGGATAGCCTTGGCCCCGAACTCCCGGGAGGTGATGGGCGTCAGGTCCACCGTGATGCCGGCCAACTCGAAGAGCCGGCGGGCGAATTCGTACCAGGTGCACTCGCCCTGGTTGGTGACGTGCACGGTTCCCTGGGCTTTCGAAGCCAACAACCGGACCATCTTGCGAGCCAGGTGCGCCGTGAACGTGGGCCCCAGGCGCTGGTCGTCCACCACCCGGATGGGACGGCCCGTTCTTGCCAATCGCAGCATGATGGCCACGAAGTTGCGGTCTCCGGCCAGACCGTACAGCCCCGATGTCCTCACGATCAGGCGCCGCCGGCACTCTTCTCGAAGCAGGTTTTCGCCGGCCAGCTTGGAGGCCCCGTAGACGTTCAAGGGGGACGGGGGATCTTGCTCCGTGTAGGGGGCGGTCCGGCCGCCATCGCCGCCGAACACGTAGTCGGTGCTCACATGCGCCAGGAGCGCGTCCAGGTCGTTGCAGATCCGGCCCAGGTTCAGGACCGCGTCGGCGTTGGTCTCGAAGGCCCTGGTCTCGTGATCCTCGCAGTCGTCGACCCGGTGATACGCCGCGGTATTGATGACGGCGTCCGGACGGAGCCGGGTCAGTAACTCTCGCGTGCGGACATGGTCGCAAATCTCCAGATCCTGATGAGAAAGGGGCACGACCCGGTCCGGATCGCCCAGCTCCCGCACCAGGTCGGATCCGAGCTGCCCTTTGGATCCGATCACGACCACTCTGCGCATGCGGCGTCTCCTTCGGTCCGGCTCCTTGGAGCCGCAGGTTAACAGTTCGGGACGAGGATTTCGGACCCATCCGGAAAATACGCTACCGGTGCAGCGCCCGGTTTTGATTTACTGTAACGGTAAGACGTCCGGGATAGATGATGTAAGGTAAAACCATGTCCAACGACCATCACCAGCACCACGCCGGTTGCCATCACCATGTGGAAGACACGGCGGAGGGCTGCATCGATGAGAATCACGACTTCGGAGACTTCGTCGCTCCCCGCGCCGCCGAGGGGCGCGAGACGGGTTGATCCGATCTTCAATACCGGACTCTGAACCGGGATCCTGTAGAGACAATCCTCATGTTTCAGCTTGCCGGTTCGCTCGCCGCCCCGGTCGTGGGCGCGTTCCTGTACAGGTGGCTGCACGGCCGAAGCGGCGCCGTGCGCCTCTTCGACGGATTCATGTATGTCGCCGTGCCGGCGATCGTCCTCTGGCAGGTGCTGCTCCATTCCTGGCCAAACCATGGGGTCCTCGCAATTCTGGTCCTCCTTCTGGGGATGGGCACGCCGAATCTCATCGAACGGATCTCCCGCTCGCTCGCGCGCCACACCGACAATCTTGCTCTCCTGGCCGGCTTTTCCGGCCTCGTGATACACGCTTTTCTGGAGGGTGTGGCGCTGGTGTCCAAGGACACGCCCGTCTCTTACGCCGTGATCCTCCACCGAATCCCGGTCGGCTTGATGATCTGGTGGATCTTGCGGCCCCGCCACGGCTTCCGGGGCGCGTCGATCGGCATCGGGACCATTCTTGCCGCTACAGTCGTTGGATTCGCCATCGGTGGCCGGGTCTTCGCCGATGGGGGCGGCATCGGGCTCTACCAGGCCTTTGTCGGCGGATCGCTGCTCCACGCCGTGTTTCACCAGGGCCGCCACGACCACAGCCACGATCACGGCTAGTGTGCCGTCCCGCAAATACATGTGTTCGTAACGGATCGAGCCTCGATTTCGAATCTCCGTAGGGGCACCCCTTGTGGGTGCCCTCTTCGGTCCAAGTCACGCCACCAGTACCAAGCTCCCCCCGGGACGACTCCGCTGCCGTTGCCGGGCGGCCGACCACAAGGGTCGCCCCTACGTCTTTTTGAGGGACAGGACACCAGCATCCCGTGAGCTTGCGAGGCCGCAGGCGGAATGCGTAACATGAGCGGCGGTCCCGATCTGTCCGGCAAGGCGGAGAACCCACCGTGCGGAACCTGAGTCCAGACCCTTCGGAAGGCTTCGATCGCAGGCGATTCCTCCAGCTTTCCGCCGCGGCGCTGGCGGCCTGGGGAACTCCGGAGCCGCGGCTGGTGGCGGCGCCATCCCCGCCGGCCCGGGCCGACGCCATGATTCTGCTCTGGATGGCCGGGGGCATGGCGCAGACCGAGACCTTCGATCCCAAGCGCTACACCCCGTTCGAACCGGGTATCGAGTCGAAACGGGTGTTGAGCACCTTTCCCGCCATCGACACGGTGGTGGACGGCATCCAACTCTCCAGCGGCCTGGACCGCCTGGCCCGGGTGATGGACCGGGCCACCCTGATCCGGAGTCACCGTCTGGGAGACCTGGGCTTCATCCTTCACTCCCGCCACCAGTATCACTGGCACACCGGCTACGCGCCGCCCCTCTCGGTGGCGGCTCCCCACATGGGTTCGGTGGTGGCCCGGACGCTGGGACCGCGCCATCCGGACGTGCCCGCATTCGTGGACATCGGCCAGGACATGGAGATCGGGGCGGAGAGCGACTCTCTCAAGGCCTTCCATACCGCCGGGTTCCTGGGCACGGAGTACGGTCCCATGCTGATCCCGGACCCGTCTTCCGCGGCCGCAGCCATGCGGCCGCCCGAGGGGGTGAACCGGGCCCGCGCCGCGCGCCGCTACCGAGCCTACCGCCGGCTGGTGGCCGAGAGCCCGGTGCTTCGACAGGGGACCACCTACCAGCAGGAGTCGCTGCTCCGCTACCTGGAAAAGGCCCACCGCCTGGTGGACTCACCGGCGGCCGCGGCCTTCGACCTGTCCCGGGAGCCCGAGGGGAGTCACCGAAGTTACGGCGCCGGCCGCTTCGGCCAGGGCTGCCTCCTGGCCCGCCGGCTCGTGGAGGCGGGCGTCCGGTTCGTGGAGGTCACCACCGGGTACATCCCTTTTCGTTACTTCGACACGCACGAGAACGGCCACGACCGCATGATCCGCCTCAAGCGGACCATCGACGGCCCCATCGCCCAACTGGTCCTGGACCTGGAGCAACGGGGGCTTCTGGACCGGACTGTCGTGGTCGTGGCCAGCGAGTTCGGCCGGGACGCCCTCATCGAAGGCAAACCGGACCTGGGCGTGAGGCAGCAGATCGAGGTCCCGGACCGGATGACCGAGCCGCGCCACTACGGCATGCACCGGCACTTCACCGAAGCCTCGTCGGTGCTGGTTTTCGGGGGCGGATTCAAGCGGGGCTTCCTCTACGGGCGGACCGACGACGAGCGGCCCTGCCGCGTGGTGGAGAACCCGGTCTCCATCGAGGACCTCCACGCCACCCTCTATGCCGCCCTGGGCATCCCGCCGGATCAGGCCTACGTGGTCGAGAAGCGGCCCTTCTTCGTCACCAAGGACGGCCGGGGGAGACCGGTCCGGGAGCTGTTTGCCTGACCCGATCGTTCTCCAAACCACATTCCGGAGTCGAAACCCTTGAAACCTCTTTCGTCATTTCCCCGAAGAACGTACGTCACGCAGCCGACGCCCCTGCAGCCGGCCCCCCGCCTGTCGCGATTGCTGGGCGGTCCGGAGATCTACATCAAGCGCGACGACCTGTTGCCGGGAGCGGGCGGCGGGAACAAGACCCGCAAGCTGGAGTTTTCCATCGGAGACGCTCTGGCCCGGGGCGAGGACACCCTCATCACCAGCGGCGCCATTCAATCCAACCACTGCCGGTTGACCCTCTCGTGGGCCCGGGTGGAGGGACTCGAGTGCCACCTGGTGTTGCAGGAACCGGCGCCCGGCGCCTTCGACCCCGAGGCCGGCGGCAACAATTTCCTCTACCAGTTGCTGGGGGCGGACAGCCTGCGGATCGTCTCCGGACGCGGAGAGGCGCCTCTCGCCATGGAGCGGTTGGCCGGCGAGTGCCGGGATCGGGGACGGAAGCCCTGCGTGATTCCGGTCGGGGGGTCCAGCCCGGTCGGCGCCACCGGTTACGCCGCCTGCGCCCTGGAGCTGATCTCCCAGTTCCGGGAGCTGGATCTGCGGGTCGACCACCTGGTGGTCCCCAGCGGGAGCGCCGGGACCCAGGCGGGCCTCCTGGCCGGATTCCGGGGCGCCGGGTACGAACTCGCCGTGACCGGCGTCAACGTGAGCCGCAGCCGGGATCTGCAGGAGCCGAGCGTCTACGAACTGGCCCTGGCGACCGCCTCCCGGCTGGGCGTCGAATCCCCGGTTCCCAGGGAGTCGGTGGACTGCAACGGCGACTACGTGGGCCCGGGATACGCCCTGCCGACCCCGGAGATGATGGAAGCGGTCGGGCTCGTGGCCCGCTCCGAGGGGATCCTCCTGGACCCGGTCTACACCGGCAAGGCCATGGCCGGGACCATCGACCTGATCCGCAAGGGGGTGTTCCGAAAGGGACAGACGCTGGTCTTCGTCCACACCGGAGGCTCGCCGGCCCTCTACGTCCACATGGAGGCGTTCCGGAGGAGGTATCCTCCGCCGCCGGCGACCGATTCGGCCGGGAACGAGAGGTAGGCCGCCGCGACGGTCAGACCAGGATCTCGTCCACGACCCGGGCGGGAAACTGGTCGGTCAGGCGCTCATCCAGACCGTGGCGCCGGTAGACCAGGTCCCGGTAGTTCATGCCCAGCAGGTGCAGCAGGGTGGCGTGGAAGTCGTGGACGCTGACCCGCTGGTCCACGGACTTGTGTCCGATGTCGTCGGTCCCCCCGTAGGTGAGCCCCGCCTTGACGCCGCCGCCGGCCATCCAGATGCTGAAGCCGTCGGGGCCGTGGTCGCGCCCGTCGGCGCCCCGGTCGGCGACCTGGGCCAGGGGCATTCTGCCGAACTCTCCGCCCCAGATCACCAGGGTCTCCTCCAGCAGGCCGCGCCGCTTGAGATCCTTGACCAGGGCGGCCGCGGGACGGTCCGTCTTGCCGCAACTGTAGGTCAGGCTCTTCTCCAGGTTGGTGTGCGCGTCCCAGATCTGGCCCTCGATGAAGATCTGGACGAACCGGACCCCCCGCTCCACCAGGCGCCGGGCCATGAGGCAGCGTGTTCCGTAGGAACGGGTCAGCTCGTCGTTGAGACCGTACATTTCCCGGGTGGCCTCGTCCTCCTGGGACAGGTCCAGGGCGTCCGACGTCGCCAACTGCATCCGGGCGGCCAGCTCGTAGCTGGCGATCCGGGCGTCGAGCTCCGGCTCCATCGGCCGGGTGTTCCGGTGCGCCGTGTCGAGACGCCGGAGCAGGGCGCGCTCCGCTTCGATCAGGTCGCGGGGCAGCTTCCGCCGCGACTCCAGGTTCAGGACCGGCGGCCCCTCGGCGCGAAAGCGGGTCCCCTGGTAGACGGGAGGCAGCCAGGCCGACTGCCAGTTCTGCTCCCGGTTGATGGGCAGCCCCTTGGGGTCGTCCAGCACCACGTATCCGGGCAGGTTCCGGGTCTCGCTCCCCAGTCCGTAGACCACCCATGAACCCAACGAGGGCCGATTGGGCAGGGTTCGTCCCGAGTGCATGAGATAGATGGCCGGCTCGTGGTTGAAGTGTTCCCCGTACATGGAGCGGATCAGGGTGATGTCGTCCGCCACCTCGCCCAGGTGGGGCAGCAGTTCCGAGAGCTCCATCCCGCAACGTCCGTGCCGCCGGAACTTGTAGGGGGAAGGGAGCAACCCTCCCACCTGGTCGGCAAACTCGATCTTGTTGAGGATGTCCCTGGGGGGCGCGCCACCCGCCAGCCGGGCCAGTTCCGGCTTGGGGTCGAACAGGTCGACCTGGCTGGGTCCGCCGTTCATGAACAGGTGGATCACGGCTTTGGCCCGGGGTCGGTAGTGGGGAGCCCGCGGCTTCAGGTCACGCACCGCGTGGCCGGCCAGCGCCGGATTGGAGGAGAAGAGGTCCTCTCCCAACAGGGTGGCCAGGGCGGTTCCGTAGAGGCCGTCGCTGAGCCGGGAGAAGAACTCCCGCCGGGGGATGTGGGGGCTCTCGGGTCTATTCTTCATGGTCGCAGACTTCCAGTGCGGCGTCCCGCAAGTACACGTATTCGCAACGGGTCTAGCCTCGAAATCGAATCCCCGTAGGGGCGCCCCTTGTGGGCGCCCTCTTCGGTCCAAACCACACCACCAGGACGAAGCCACCCGCCTGGGACGATCTCGGTCGCCGGCGCCGGCCGGGCGACCACAAGGGTCGCCCCTACGCCTGATTTGTGGGACGACACACTAGTCAATGTAGGAGAACTCCGAGGAGGTGAGCAGGGCGTGGGACACGGACGCCAGGGCCGACCAGTGGGCGGTCGTCCGGCGCGGAGCCTCGTCCTGTTCGCTCTCCAGGTGGCGGGTCCACTTCTCCGCCAGGCCGGAGAGGGATTCCAGGGTCATCTGCATCTCCTCCGGAGTGGGCGTCCGGGTGAGAACGCGCAAGTAGAGTTCCCGGACCTGGTCTTCGGCCCGGCCCGGGTGCGCGTCCACGAGGCGGCCCGCCAGGTGGCGGGACAGCTTCCGGGCCAGGAAGCCGTTCATCAACTGCAGGGCCTGGGGCGCCACGTTGGAGGAGATTCGCTCGGTGCAGTTGGGCGCCATCTGCGGGGCGTCGAAGAGGTCCAGGAAAGTCATGCGCATGAGGCGCCGTTTCTGGGTGTAGATGGCCCGCCTCCAACCGTTCTTCGTCCCCTGGGCGATGACCTCGCCGTCCTCCATCTTCTCCACGGCGTCGGCCGGTCCGAAGGGTTCCGGGTCCAGCCGGCCGGTGGCCCGCAGCATGGAATCGTAGAGGACCTCCGCCTGCATCCGCCGCATGGACATGCGCGACCAGAGGTGGCCTTCGGGATCGGCGTCTCCCTGCAACCCCCGGCGCGAACTCTGCCGGTACGCGGTGGAGGTCATCATGAGCCGGTGCAGCGACTTGAGGCTCCAGTCCTGGTCCACGAACCAGGTGGCCAGCCAGTCCAGCAGTTCCGGGTGGGAGGGCCGGGCGCCGGTCCGCCCGAAGTCGGCCGGCGTGGAGACGATGCCCCGGCCGAAGTGGTGCATCCAGACCCGGTTGACCAGGACCCGAGAGGTCAGCGGATGGTCCGGATGGGTCAGCCAGCGGGCCAGGGCCAGGCGATAGCCGGTGGTGTCGGTTCTGCCCGAAGGGATCTCCGGGTCGTATTCGGGCAACCCCGCGCGCAGGACGGCGGGCACGCCCGGGTAGACGCGCTCCCCGATGGTCTCGGCATTGCCGCGCCGCAGGACGTAGGTGGGAGAGCCTTCGCTCCCCATGTCGAAGAGGGCCCGGACGGCCGGTTTGGGCTTCAGCTTCTTCTTCAACTCGCCCAGCGACTTGTTGTATTCCTCAAACTGGGGCTTGAGCTCCTCGTTCTCACGGACCAGCCCCCGGTCGGTGACCTTCAACGTCCTCTGAAAGCGGCGTTGCAGGTATTTCTGAACCGTGCTGCGCTGGTCCTCCGGGGTCTTGAGCAGAGCTTTGAGATCCTGCCGGAGGGCTTCCGGCAAGGCTGCCAGGCGAGATTCCAGCACCTGGTTTCGAAGCGGCTCCGTCTTGGTCTTCCAGGCGCTCTCCAGTTGGTCGATCTCTTCCCGAATAGGAGCGTTGAAGCGCTTCGTCTCCTCGATCTCCTTCGGGTCCCCCACGTCCAGGTAGCGCTGGGTCGGATCCAGCCAGTCGTAAGGGTCGTAGGCGCTCTGAAAGACGGCGCTGAGGCGGTAGTAGTCCTTCTGGGAGATGGGGTCGTACTTGTGATCGTGGCAGCGGGCGCACCCCATGGTCAGGCCCATGACCGAGGAGCCCAGCACCTGGATCTCGTCGTGGATCACGTCCATCTTCTCGGCCAGGGAGGCGTTCGACGGCGAGTCGGTGGGATCGGAGGCGAGCCTCAGAAACCCGGTGGCCGCCAACAGCTCCAGGACGGCGGGCGTGACCTCCTTCTTGTAGTCCGCCAGCTCGTCGCCGGCCAACTGCTCCACCAGGAAGCGGTCGTAGGGCTTGTCCCGGTTCAGCGAGCGGATCACGTAGTCCCGGTAGCGCCAGGCCTGGGGACGGAAATGGTCGGCGTGCTTGATCCCCTCGGTGTCGGCGTAGCCGGCCACGTCCAGCCAGTGCTGGGCCCAGCGCTCCCCGTAGCGGGGCGAGTCCAGCAGTTCCTCGATCATGCGCTCGTACGCGTCCGGAGACTCGTCCGCCAGGTAGCCGCGGACCTGGGAGGCGGTGGGAGGCATCCCGATGAGGTCCAGGTAGGCCCGGCGCAGGAGGGTGAGTCGGTCCGCCTCGGGCGAGAAGCTCAGGCCGTGGGCCTCCAGCTTCTCCAGCAGGAAGGCGTCGATGGGATTTCGGACCAGGGCGCCTTGCCCGACCCCCGGCACCGGCGGACTCTCTGGACTCCGAAAGGACCAGAATTGCCGGTCCTCATCGGTCAGGGGCCGGTCGGAATCCTGACCCGGGTCATGCGGCGGGTCCGCGAGAGCTCCGGCGGCGATCCAGCGGCGCACGGTCTCCACCTCCCCGGTGCTGGGCGGCCGCACCCGGTATTTGAATAGAAGGTCGGCGGGGGGCATCTCCTCGCGCACGATGCGCTGAAACAGGAGACTGGCGTCGGGGTCGCCCGGCACCAGGGCCGGTCCCGACTTGCCGCCGCGGAGGCGTCCGGCCAGGGTTCTCAGGTCCAGCCCCCCTTCCTGCGCCCGCTTCCCATGGCAGACCACGCATCGCATGAGGAAGATGGGAAGAACGTCCTTCTCGCTGATTCCTGCGTGGGCCAGGGCCGCTTCCGCTTGACCCAGCCGGTCGATCCAGCCGCGGATGGCCGCGACCTCCTCCCGGCTCAGCGCCGCGTCTCCCGGCGGCATGGCTCCCGAGACCACCTTGTCCAGCAGCAGGCTCCGGTCCGCCGACCCGGGGACGACGGCCGGGCCCGATTTGCCACCCTTCAGAATCGAAGCGGGGGCTCTCAGGTCCAGCTCGGCCTGGGGCGCGGACTCGCCGTGGCAGGTCACGCACTTGTTCTCGATGATGGGCAGGATCGAAGATTCGAAAACGTCCGGCGCCGTCTCACCGGTTGCGGAGACCGGAGCGAAGAACAAGGGAACGAGCCAGATGAGCCGGCGGCAGACCCTGAGAAAGGCCAAGACGTTCCCTGAATTGCATGTCATTGAATAGCTCCAGATTGCCGCCATGATACCGGAGGCGTCTGTTGAACGCGAGAACCGGAGGGACGACTTCCAGCCGCGCATTCCTCCATGCTCCATCGGAGTTCGGCGGTTGGAAACCGCCACTCCATCCTCAAAAGATTCTCTCGTCGGCGCTGTGCGTGTAAAGTCGCGCTGCGCTGCGCTCTGAAGGGGACAGTCACCTTCCCGCCAGTCACCATCCCGCCACGACTTG
>JAJDTT010000287.1 GCA_022827025.1 Acidobacteriota bacterium | reverse complement strand
AGCCTGCGCGGCAGAAATTGATCTGCTGCGAAAGCGTATAATCGGTCCATATTTCCCCGATTTCTCGGCGAATAGAACAACTATGCGCCTCTAAATCGTGAAAATCTGGCCTCGATTCTCCACTTTCTCGCTACGATCATTTCTACCGCGCAGACTCCCAGGGCCGTCAATCCAGGTCCCAGAGCCGCTTCGGATCCTCCAACTCGTCCTTGGACCGCAGGGCTTCCTGAAACTTGTCCTCCAGACTGGCGTGCCGGCGCTTCTCGTCGTCCATTGCCCGGTTGAAGATCTGGTCCGCCTTGGACTTCCGCTCGGCGATCTTTTCCAAGGCCGACTCGAAGGAGTAGTCCGGTTTCTTGCACTCACTTCGAATCACGAGGCCCGTCTTGGAGTCGATCAGGAGCCAGCACCCGCAATCGGGGCATTCCACCTTGAATCTGGGCATGATTCTTCCATTCTAATATGAATCTCGCAGGACCGTTCCCAAGGGTGGCAGAGGTCAGCAGGAAGGATCGGAGAGGGCGTCGATCTGGCGCCGGACACCGGGGTCGGCCAGGAGTTCCGAGGCGCGGAACAGCGAAAAATAGCGGTAGGAAGCCAGATTCCCGGCGGCGCCCTCCTCCCGGTCGACGATGGAGATGACGGCGGCCACGCGGTAGCCTTCGGCCTCGGCCTGGACGATGGCCTTCCGGGCCGACCCTCCTGTCGTGCAGACGTCGTCGACCACCACCACCGGAGACCCTTCCGGACCCTGGTAGCCTTCCAGGTAGCGCCGGGTCCCGTGGCTCTTGGGTCGCTTGCGGACGATGAACGCGGAAATCGGGTCGAACCTGGACCGGTGGGCGAAGCTCATCGCCGCGACGGCGGCGACGATGGGGTCGGCGCCCAGGCTGAGGCCGCCGATGGCGGCTGCCGAAACCTCCCGCCGGCGAAGCTCCTCCAGGATCAGCAGCGCCGAGAGGTAGGCTCCTTCGGCCTCCAGGGTGGCCTGCTTCAGGTCCAGGTAGTAGTGGCTCCGGCGACCCGAAGCGAGCCGGAAACGGCCCACCTTCAGGCAACGGCTCAACAAGATCTGCTTCAGGCGCTCCCGGCTTTCCATGGTCGTAGGGGCACCTGGGCCACGCATGGGGTCCCCTCTCCCAAAAACTGGCTGTCCATGGATCGTAGGGGCACCCCTTGTGGGTGCCCTCTTCGCGTCTCCGACCTTTCCTCTGCTACAACCTGTTTTCTCAAGGATCGAGTATACATGCATCTGTTACCATGACGCGCTCATGGTCAAACCGGGCAAGTGGCTGTCGCGGATCGGTCCGGGCGCCATCGTGGCGTCCGCCACCGTGGGGGCCGGCGAGACGGTTCTGGCCGTCCGCGCCGGCGCCTGGGGCGGTTACGATCTCCTCTGGCTGATCCTTCTGGCCATCCTGGCCAAGTCGTTCCTGACTCTGTATCTCCTGGGTCACTATACGGTCGCCACCGGACGGACGGTGGCGGAAAAGCTGGTGGAACTGCCCGGTCCCCGGGGGTGGTTTCTCTGGGTCGTCCTGGTCTTGGAGTCCCTGGTGGCTCCCTTCGTCTTCGTGGTGATCGCCGTCCCGTGCGGCCGCTTGATGAGCCAGGTGCTGGCCGGGGGAGGATTGAATATCTCCTACAAGTGGCTGGCTCTGGCCTTCCTGAGCCTGGCCGTCCTGGTGGGCCTGGTCCAACGGTACGACACTCTGGAGAAATCGCAGGGGTTGGTCTGCCTGGTGCTCCTGGTGGGAACCGTGACCGCCACGGTTCTGGCCCGCCCCGATTTCACGGGGATTCTCAAGGGATTGCTCAGCCTGGGAACGGTTCCTCCCTATCCGGACTGGATTCCCGCCGAAATCAAGGACAGAAGCCGCCTCCTGGAAATGGCGGCGGTCTTCGGATACGCCGGCAGCATCCCCATGAACTACGTGGTCTACTCCAACTGGACCCTGATCAAAGGATGGACGCTGAAAGGCGTTTCCGGACGCTCCGGCCGCAAGCGCGCTCTGGGTCCTCTGCGATTCGACGTGGGAATGAACGCCGTCGTCGTGTTTCTGGTGACCATGGCGTTCATGGTGGCCGGGGCCGCAATTCTGAATCCCAGCCGCAGGATCCCGCAGGGATACGATCTGCTGACGGAGCAGGCGCATATCTTCGCCGGGATCTCTCCCTACATGATCCCTCTTTACTACGTCACCATCCTGGCCGCGCTCTGGGGGACCCTGAACGCGCTTCCCGACATTTACGGCAGAGGCGCCCACAGCTTTCTTCGCGAGCTCATGCCGGGCGCCAGGGATTGGTCCCTCTCCAGGGTGAGGAACATTTACGGTGTCGCCGTCCTGGTTCTTTCCGGATTCTTTATCTGGAGCGGGACGACTCCCATCATCATGGTGGACATGGTGGCGCTCTTCAGCACCAACGTGGGCGTGGGCCTCGTTTGCATCGCGGCCATCTGGTTGAATCGCCAACTTCCTGCCGCCAAACGGGTCTCTCCCTGGATCTCGGGAGCCGCCGTGGCCGGGGCGGCCGTCACCAACGTCATGGCGCTGATTTCCGCACGGGAAGTATTGTTGCGGTACTTTTGACGCGAAGGCCCGTGCGGCTCATGCGTTCGGAAAAGCCGGACCTGAAAGTGGGAGGAAGTCCATGCCTGCCGACAAGCGATTCAATCCTGACGAACTGAAGCAGTTGCTCCAGAACAAATACGGGACCGGCGTGCGGGTCGAAGTGTTCCCCAAGGCGGAACGGGAGGGGACGGGAGAAGAGCCGGCCCAGGAGCCGGCGAGTCCTCGCGATCTGACGTTCGACTATCGTCCGAGTCAGATCAAGGAGTACCTGGACCGTTTCGTCATTCAGCAGGACGAAGCCAAGAAGGTTCTGGCCACCGCGATCTGCGACCACTACCACCACATCCAGAACTGCAGCGACCCGGACGAGAGCCGGGAGTACAAGAAGCAGAACATCATCATCACCGGTCCCACCGGGGTGGGAAAGACCTACCTGATCCAGAACATCGCCCGTTTGATCGGAGTACCGTTCTGCAAGGCCGACGCCACGCGGTACAGCGAAACCGGTTACGTGGGGGGCGACGTTGAGGATCTGATCCGGGAACTGGTCCAGCAGGCGAACGACGACGTTCGGCTGGCGGAGTATGGAATCGTCTACCTCGACGAAATCGACAAGATCGCCGGACCCACGGGCGTCATCGGACGGGACGTGAGCGGCCACGGCGTGCAGAGGGGTCTCCTGAAGCTCATGGAAGAGACGGAGGTCCCGTTGCGGTCCCCCACGGACATCGCCAGCCAGATGCAGTCCCTGATGGAGATTCAATCGGGCCGCAAGCCGGAAAAGAAGACCATCAACACGAAGCACATACTTTTCATCGTCAGCGGGGCCTTCAACGGGCTGACCGAGATCGTCGGAAAACGCCTGGGCTCGAGACAGATCGGATTCATGGGCGGAGAGCAGGAGCCGGAGCGGAAGGAAGAGTTGCTGCTGCAGCAGGTTCGTTCCACGGACTTCGTGGAGTATGGCTTCGAGGCGGAGTTCATCGGGCGTTTGCCGGTCGTGACCCACTGCCGCCGCCTCAGCGTCGACGACCTCTTTCAGATCCTCAAGCGGTCGGAGGGGTCTCTGCTCAAGCAGTACAAGAGGGACTTTCTGGCGTACGGCATCGACGCCTACTTCAAGGATGGAGCCATGCGGGCGCTTGCCGAGCTGGCGGAGCGGGAAGAGACGGGCGCGCGCGGCCTGATGACCGTGTGCGAGAGGGTTTTCCGCGACTACAAGTACCATTTGCCGGATCATGAGGTGACGGAATTGGTGGCGGACCGCAGACTGGTCGAGGATCCGAAGGCGTCGCTCGATGAGCTCCTGGCCAGGCCGGACCTGCATCACGACACCATCCTGCAGTTCCAGCTCAAACGCTTCGAGACGGAGTTTCACCAGCGGTACGGAGTGGAGATCACCTTTACGCCGGAAGCCGTGGCGCTCATCTCGGAGCGGGTGAGAGGCCCGAATGCCGACGTCCTGCAATACTGCCGGAACCTGTTTCGGGAGTACGAGCACGGAATGAAGCTGCTGGCTCGCGGACAGGCTTCCAAGCCCTTGTCCGTGGACCCTCAGGTCATCGAGGACCCGGCGGGTTCGCTGGAGCGGTGGATCCGCGAGACTTACAAGTGAGGACGCCGCCCCGCCTCAATTGGAGCGGCGGCGATAGACGGCGGCGAACACGGTCCGCAAGGGAGAGACGCAGTAGTTCTCGATGATCTGCTTGCCGACCTTGGGACGAAAGCAGTGCTCCAGGTAGGGAGTGCCCACCCGGAAGGAGAGCCGCATGATGTCGGCGCCTTCGCCTCTTCTCTCCACCGCGAAGGCGGCCTGCACACTGGGCTCCAGGAGGAAGATCTGGTTGTAGCGGAGTTTCTTTTCCTTCAGCTCGAATGGCGCGGGGACGATTTCGCTGCCCAGGTGCCGGTAGTGGGTCACGAGCCGCCGCAGAAAATCGTCGTAGTCGAATGATTCCACCTTGTTGTTGACGCTCACTTCGAGAATGAACGCGTCGTCGCTCCAGGCAGAGCGCAAGCCGTAGGTGAAGTCCAGATCGCCCTTGTTGAACTTGATCCGGTGGCCCTTGTCGTCGTGGAAGCGCTTGAGCTCCTCGGTGCCCTCCTGGCCGGGAAGGTTCGCCACCTGCTCGCTGGTGATGTAGAAGCTGGCGACGTTCTCGTACCAACTGTCGATGATGTTGCCGAGGATCCGGTCGGCGGCAAGCTGAATCGTATCGGCGCCAGCGGTGGTCAACATGCGGTCCCCAAATTGTAAACCAACCCCCGAAATCGTGTAAATAGCCCCGGTCGTTTTGTTGGCGTCGACGGCCGCATCTCATTCATGCGCCAACCGCGGCGTTGCCGACAGTCCGCCTCGTCCCAGTCCGGGTGGAAGTTTCAAGGCCAGAACGAACCCCGGCAGGGCGAGGAGGACGATGACCGTCATGGACCATTGAAGGCCGACCGTCTGGCTGACGAATCCCACCACCGGCAGGAGCAATCCACCCACGCCCCACGCGAACCCCATGAGCAGCGCCGAGATCGTGGAAGTGGCCTCCGGCACGATCTGTTGGGCCATCACCACGTTCACGGGCGAGGTGGAGAGCAGGACGCCGCCTCCCAAAATGCACAGCGCTATGGAAATCGGACCCTGGGACCAGAGAAACGCCAAGAGCAGCGGCAGGCTGCCGACCATGGAAACGGCGAGGATGCCTTTACCGCCGAAGCGGTCGCTCAGGATGCCCCCCAGGAAACCGGCGCTGCCGCCGGCCAGCAGAAACAGGCTCAGAACCTGGGCCGCCTCGCCCTCGCCGTATCCGTGCAGTGTCAGGTACAGGGGAAGAAAGGCGACGAAGATGACCTGGATGGTTCCCCGGATGACCACGAGCAGATAGAGGATCAGAAGCGGCTTTCGCTGCTCCATGAGCCGCGATAGGAGAGTTCTGTGGTGGAGAGGGGCCGCCCGGGACGGCTTTGGACCGTAAAGGATGAGATACAGGCTCATGGCGACCCCCGGCAGGCCGGCCCAGAGGCTGGAGCCCAGGCCCACAAGGGCGATCACGGTGGTGATGTAGACCGGGCCGAGGGCGAAACCGAGCATGCCGGTGGTGACGAAGACCGACATGTGGAAACCCTTTCTGCGGCCGGAGGACTGCGAGACGATGGACGCCGCCTGGGGGTGAAACGCCGAGATCCCGGCGCCGCCCAGGATGACCATGATCAACAGCGCCCAGAAATTGGGAGCCAGGCCCAGGGCGGAGATGAAGATCCCCGCCAGTCCGGGTCCCAACGCGGTGAAGACGGGTTTCCGCATGCGGTCGGCCAGGTAGCCGTAAACAGGCTGCATGAACGCGCTGGAAAAACTCAGTACGCCGCCCAGAATTCCGGCCTCGGCCAGCGACAGGTCCAGTTGCTGGTGGAGGAAGGGCAGGAACGCCCCGAACATGCTGGAGTAGCAGTCGATGAGGAAATGGCCGCCGGACAGCGAAAGCACCGGCCTCGGAACTCTGATCGCCATGGACGCGCCATTCTCGCACAATCCGCCGTGGCGCAGGGGCTCCCCTCGTGGGCCCCCGCTTCGGCTCGACGCTCTGGAATAGAATGGCGCCTGTCTTGAAGCTGGACGATTTCGACTACGAACTGCCTCGGCGGCTCATCGCCCAACGTCCCCATTCTCCCCGCGACGGGTCGCGGCTGATGGTGCTCCGCCGAAGGACCGGCGCCTGGGAGCACGCCCGGTTCGCCGATCTCCCCGATCTCGTGTCGGAGCGGGACCTCCTGGTTTTGAACGACTCCCGCGTCCTGCCCGCCCGCCTGGCGGCCGTCAGGGAGACGGGAGGGCGAATCGAAGTCCTGCTGCTCGATGCCCTCGAAGATCAGGTCTGGCGGGCGCTGCTCAAGCCGGGCCGCCGCGCTCGCGCCGGCGATCTGCTCACCGTTCATCCGGAGTTGCTGTCGATTCGCGTGTTGGACGATCCCGGTCCCGCCGTCCGTCAGGTCCGGCTCAATGCCGCCGGGAATCTTCAGGAGGTCCTGGAGCAGGTGGGACGCCCGCCCCTGCCGCCCTACATCCGGCGGGAGGTCGATTCCCGGGACCGCGAGGCCTATCAGACCGTGTACGCCGCCAACCCGGGCTCGGCGGCGGCCCCGACGGCGGGACTCCACTTCACCGAGACGCTCCTTTCTCGGCTGAACCATTGCAAGATCACGTTGCACGTGGGTTACGGGACGTTCCAGCCCGTGGTGGCGGATCGAGTCGAGGACCACCGGATGCACTCGGAGTACTACGAGGTCTCGGAGGATTCGGCGCGGAGGATTCGGCGCCACCGCAGGGCGGGGGGCCGCGTCATCGCGGTGGGAACCACGTCGACCCGGGTCCTGGAGCAGGTCTGCCTGCGCCACGGCGACGTGGTGGAGGATCGGGGATGGACCGACCTCTTCGTCAAGCCCGGCTTCGAATTCCAGGGCATTGACGGCCTCATCACCAATTTTCACCTCCCCCGGACATCACTGCTGTTCCTGGTGTCGGCGTTTGCCGGAGTCCGCCTGCTGCGGGAGAGCTACCGGGAGGCCGTCGATCGCGGCTATCGCTTTTACAGCTACGGCGACGCCATGCTCATTTTCTGAGCGGGGAAGGAGAGAAGATGGCGCCCACAAGGGGCGCCCCTACGAAATGAGGGCGAGGGGGGCCGGAATGCCCCCAAGACGACTCGCCTTGAAAGGGCGTAAGAGGGCACACACAAGGGGTGCCCCTACGAAATGAGGGCGAATTCGACGTCGGTGACGTTTTTCAGGGCCTCTTCCATGTAGGCCTTGATCTTCTTGGTCAACGTGATCTGGTTGAGGCGGATCGCCTCCCGGCTCACACCGAAGCGGGTCGCCAACTGTTGCAGGGTCTTGGGCTCCTCGGCGATGAGGCGCTCGTTCAGGATGGCCCGTTGCCTTTCGTTCAACGTCTCGGCGAACTCGCGAAACTTGTGGGCGAACAGCCGTTCCAACTCGCCCCGGGCCAGCGTCTCCTCCACCAGTTCCCCGGTGGCCTCAAGCATGTCCGCATGCCGGATGGTCCGGTTGGGATCGATGTAGTTGTCCAGGCTCAGGTCGGAGGACTCGATGGCGTGCTGCACCGCCCGGACCTCCTTGACGGGAACGTCGAGTTTCTTGGCGATCAGCGAGGTCGTCGGTTCGATCCCCTGAAGCCGTAACTTCTCCTTCTCTTTGCGCAGGTTGAAGAGGAGCTTGCGCCGCTGGTTGGTGGTTCCGATCCGGACGATCCGGAAATTGTCCGTGATGAACTTGATGATGTAGGCCTTGATCCACCAGGAGGCGTAGGTGGGCAGGCGGGTCCCCTTGTCGGGATCGAATCGGCCCAGGGCCTGGATCAGTCCGATATTCCCTTCCTGGATCAGGTCCATGACGTTGTTGTAGACGCGCCGGTAGATGAGGGCGATCTTGACCACCAGCTTCAGGTTGGAGGTGACCAGCCGGTAGGCGGCCTCCTGGTCGCCTTCCTGCTGGTAGCGCCGGATCAGGACCTGCTCTTCTTCCACCGTCAGCGGTTCGAACTGGCTGATCTCCAGAAGGTAGCGCCGGAGCGGGTCGAGGCTGACCAGCTTGGCTTCTTCGCGGGAGGGCAGCTTGCTGGTCTTCTCGCCCAGGATGGCCTCGAGAGGTTCGGACTCGGGGGCGGCGCCGGCCGGCCCCGGAGGCTGGGAAACCATGGGCGAATCTTAGCAGATCAGGGTCCGTCTAAATGCCGAGGAGCCGGACGATTTGCTCCTTGTCGGGCGGCACCTGAACCGGGGCGTTGGCGTAGGTGGATCGGATCTTGCCGTGCTTGTCGACGATCCGGTTCTTGTAGGCGGCGTGCTCGTAGAGGCTGTCCAGGTGGTAGTTGACCGTGTAGTCGGGGTCCTTGAGCTGATGCCCCGTCAGAATGGCCACCACGTTCTCGCCGGGGTCGATGGTCACCTCGGGACGCTCCTCGCCGCTCGCATCCAGCAACCGCTTGAGGCCCGCCACCGTGGTGGCCGAAGCGGGTTCGCACCCGATCCCGTCCCGCCCCAGAATCGCCTTGGCGTCGGCGATTTCCTGCTCCGTCACCTCGTCGCACCAGCCGTCGGAGAACTGGAGGGCCCGGACCGCCTTCTTCCAACTGATGGGCTGGCCGATCTTGATGGCGCTGGCCAGGGTCCAGGCATCGTTGACCGGGACCAGTTCCTGCGAGCTGGTCACCAGAGTCCGGTAGAGAGGGTCGGCACCCTCGGCCTGGATGATGGTGATTCTGGGAATCCTGTCGATCATTCCCAGTTCTTTCAGCTCCATCAGGACCTTGCCGTAGGAGGAGCTGTTTCCCAGGTTGCCGCCGGGCACCACGATCCGGTCCGGACATTGCCATCCCAGTTGATCCAGCAGCTCCAGGATCACCGTCTTCTGGCCCTCCAGGCGGAAGGGGTTGATGGAGTTCATCAGGTAGAGGTCGGTTTCGGCAGCCAGTTCCTGAACCAGCTTCATGGCGACGTCGAAGCTGCCCTGGATCTGGAGAGTCAGGGCGCCGTAGTCCAGCGCCTGGGCCAGCTTGCCGAACGCGATCTGCCCCTCGGGAAGGAAAACGACGGACCGCAGGCCCGCCCGGGCGCAATAGGCGGCCATGGAGGCCGACGTGTTTCCGGTTGAGGCGCAGGCCACGACCTGCGCGCCGAGCCGGATCGCCTGGGAGACGGCCACGGTCATGCCGTAGTCCTTGAACGAGCCGCTGGGATTCCAACCCAGGTTTTTCACCCGCAGCCGATCCAGGCCCACGTATTCGGCGCACCGGGGCGCATCCAGGATGGGGTTGTTTCCCTCCCCCATCGTCACCACCCGGTCCAGGTCGCCGGCTTCGAAGGGGAGCAGTTCTCGATACCGCCACACTCCGCTCACGTCGAGGGGGCGGTTCGAGAGGCGCCTCCGCGAGAAGCTCTCCTTGAGGGAATCCACGTCGGTCCGGCTGAAGTCATAGACGATGTCCAACAGGTCCCGGCAACCGGGACACTGGTAGAGCTTTTTCCGGATGGAAAACTCCTGGCCGCAGGAGTCATCGATGCAGCGGAAGCGAAAACATTCGCTCATTCGGCCAACAGGTGACGGATTCGGTTCACGACTTCGGGAGAGTTCCAAACGTACATTCCCACATGGTGCAACGCCAATCTTCCGCGAGCGTCGACGATCAGTGTGGTGGGAAGGCCGATGACCTGAAAGCGGCCTTGCAGGATCCGGTCGGGATCCGACAACAGCAGGAAGGGATAGTCGGCGCCCGTCTCTTCGAGAAACGTCCGGACCGCCCCCGGATCCTCCCAACTGACGGCGGCAATCTCCAGGCCCTCCTTGGAAAGCCGCCGGTGAAGGTCGGCCAGATAGGGCATCTCGAGACGGCAGGGTCCGCACCAGGTGGCCCAGGCGTTGATCAGCAGGGCCTTGCCCTTCAGCCCCTGCAAGGAGACTCGCTCTCCGTCGAGAGTCGCCAGCGATCCGGAAAGGTCCAGACTCGGCCGCTCGCCGGCCGGGATCCATGACCTGTCGAGAAAACCTTGAGAACCGGCGGCCGCCAGGCCACAGAGGACAACCAGAGCCGGAACGGCCGCCAACAGCAGGCCGGCACCTCCGAAGATCCTGATGCGCCTATCCGTCCGCCTCTTCATCCCCGTTAACACTATAGCAACCCTGGGAGCCTGCGCGGCAGAAATTAATCTACTGCGAAAGCGTGGAATCGGTCCATATTCGTGCGATTTCTCGGCGAATAGAACAACTATGCACCTCTAAATCGTGAAAATCCGGCCTCGATTCTCCACTTTCCCGCTACGATCATTTCTACCGCGCAGACTCCTGACGCTGTCGACCCTCGGCGACACGTGGAGGCCATTGCGGACGAGGGCGCCCACGGGGGGTGCCCCTGCCAATCGCCCGTAGTAGACTGTGCGAGCCGCGGGAACCGGGGCGTGAATTCGGTCCTGTTCCGGTCGCCTGCGCGGACGTTTGCCATGAGAGTGTCGCTGTTCGTGACTTGCCTGGTGGATCAGGTCTTTCCCCAGGTGGGACTCAGCACCATCAGGATCCTGAATCGGCTGGGAGTCGAAGTCGATTTCGACGAACGCCAGGCGTGTTGCGGCCAGCCGGCGTTCAACAGCGGTCATTCCGACGAGAGCCGCACCGTGGCCCGTGGATTCCTGGAAGCCTATGCCGACAGCGGCCCCGTCGTGGTGCCCTCCGGATCGTGCGCCACCATGCTCAAGGTGTTCGTCCCGACTCTTTTTCCTCCCGACTCGCGGGAGGGCCGGTTGGCCCGGGAGATCGCCGGGAGGACCTACGAGCTGTCCGACTTCCTGGTCTCGGTCCTGGGCGTGACCCGGACCGGCGCCCGCTTTGAGGAGGACGTCACCTACCACGACTCCTGTCACCAGCTTCGGGAATTGGGGATCGGCCGGCAGCCGCGCCTCCTGATCCAGGGCGTGGAAGGAGTCCGCTTCCTGGAGCTCCCCAACGCCGCCCGGTGTTGCGGGTTCGGCGGCACCTTTTCGGTCAAGTTCGCCGACGTCTCCGCGGCCATCGGAGAGGACAAGGTGGACACCATTCACCAGTCGGGGGCCCGCTACGTGGTGGCCAACGACGTCAGTTGCCTGATGCACATCGGCGGGCTGCTCCAGCGCCGGGGTTCGCAGGTCCGGACCCTGCACCTGGCCGAGCTGTTGGCCAAGTTCGAGGAGTAGTCGGATGCAGCTCAGGATCCGGCCCAACACCTCGGCGGTCTTGTCCGACGCCACCCTCCAAGCCAACCTGAAACCGGCGCTGGAGAAGTCGCTCCTGTCCCGGGACCGTGCCGTGGCGGAGGTCTCCAACTGGGAAGAGCTCCGCCAACATGCCCACGACGTCAAGGCGCATACCCTCTCCCGGCTCGACCACTATCTCCAGGAGCTGGAGCGGAAGGTCATGGCCCAGGGCGGCAAGGTGGTCTGGGCCGACACCGGGGCCGAAGCCCTGGAGTTCATCGTGGGCCTTCTCCAGGAGCGCGAGATCAAGAAGGTGGCCAAGAGCAAGACCATGCTGGGAGAGGAGATCCATCTCAACGAAGAGCTGGAGCGGGCCCAGTTCGACCCGGTGGAGACCGACCTGGGCGAGTACATCATCCAGCTCTCCCGGGAGACTCCCTTCCACATCGTGACCCCGGCCCTGCACAAGTCGAAGGAGGAAGTGGTCGAGCTCTTCGGCCGGGAGCTGGACATGCCCCCCACCGACGACGTGGAGGCGATCACGGCCACGGCGCGAGCCGTCCTGCGGCGCCATTTTCTGACGGCCGGCGCCGGGATCACCGGCGTGAATTTCGGCGTCGCCGAAACCGGGACGCTGGCGGTGGTGGAAAACGAGGGGAACGTTCGTCTCTGCGCCTCCCTGCCGGAGGTGCACATCGCCATCATGGGCATCGAGAAGGTGATCCCGCGGGCCCGGGACCTGGCGGTCTTTTTGAAGCTCCTCTCCCGGAGCGCCACCGGGCAGAAGAGCACCAGCTACGTCAATTTCATCAACGGCCCCCGGCGGGAGGGAGAGTGGGACGGCCCGCGGGAATTCTACCTGGTGCTGGTGGACAACGGCCGGAGCCGGATCCTGGCCGACCCGGAGTTGAGGCAGACGCTGGCCTGCATCCGTTGCGGCGCCTGCCTGAACGTCTGCCCCGTGTACCAGCGGATCGGCGGACACGCCTACGGCTCCACCTATCAGGGCCCCATCGGAGCCATATTGACTCCCCAACTGACCTCGGCGGAGGCGGCGCCCGAGCACCCCTTCGCATCCTCGCTCTGCGGCGCCTGCTACGAGACCTGTCCGGTCAAGATCGAGATTCCCCACATCCTGTTGAAGTTGCGGGAGCGGGTCCAGCGGAGCCGGCAGCGCCTGGCCCGGCATCTGCCGCTGGAGGCCTGGGCCATGCAGTTCTGGGCCTGGGCCATGAGCTCTCCCAACCGGTATGGATTCCTGGGCAACCTGATGCGCCGGGTCCAGCCCTACTTCGTGCGGAAGGGACGAATGCGGGTGCCGATGCCCCCCTTCAGCGGGTGGGACCGGTACCGGGATCTGCCGCCGCTTCCTGAAAAGAGTTTCCGGGAGCAGTTCCGGGCGCTGAACAAGGAGGGGAAGTGAGCCGCCCGCGGATCCTGCAGAAGGTTCGTTCGGCTTGCAGGGTAAAACCGCCGGCTCCCCTGCCGTCCGGATATCCGGGGGCGCCCAGGTTCCAGGATCCGGTGGACGTCTTCCGCCGGGAATTGGAGGCGGTCGGCGGCGTTTTTCTGGATGCGCGGAACCGGAACCCGGCGGAGACGCTCTCGCAGGTCCTGGAGCAGACCGGGCATACCGAGGTCTTCTGGGAGGAAGAGAAGATCTTCACCAAGCACGGGTTGCCCTACAGGCTGCGTCTTCCCGAGTCGTTCTCCACTCCCAACCTGGTCTTCAGCTACCACTACCAGGGGCGGGTCCGGCTTCCCATCACGCTGGCCGCCCGCTCCATCGAGCTGGACCGGTTGGCCGCGATTCCCGTCTCCGCGTCCAGTGCCGCGTTCGGCATCGCCGAGACCGGGACCATCGTGCAGACGGTCGGGCCCGGCCGGGGACGCCTGCTCAACGTTCTTCCCGAGACCCACATCGTCTTTCTGGCGCAAGGAGACCTCCTCTCCAACATGGATCAGCTTCTCCAGAGGATCCGGCCCGGAGAGGAGGGAAGCGCGCTCACCCTGGTCACGGGACCGAGCCGGACCGCGGACATCGGGAAGGTGCTGGTCAAGGGGATGCACGGTCCCCGGAGGTGGTTCGTGATTCTGACGGAGGACGGCGGATGAGCTGGAGTGGATCGGAGATGGTTGCGGGCCGGCACACTATCGTCAAGCGGCTGCACTTTTGCTACGGGCACCGGCTGTTGGATTACGACGGCAAGTGCGCCCACCCCCATGGACACAATGGAGTCCTGGAAATCGAACTTTCCGGCCGCGAGCTGGACCACCGTGGCATGGTCTACGATTTCGGCGACGTGAAGAAAGAGGTCGCAAGCTTCATCGACGGGCAGTTGGATCACCGGATGCTTCTGCGGGAGGACGATCCCCTCATCGAGGCGTTGCGCAAAGTGGG
This sequence comes from Acidobacteriota bacterium, assembly GCA_022827025.1. Taxonomy (GTDB): domain Bacteria; phylum Acidobacteriota; class UBA6911; order RPQK01; family JAJDTT01; genus JAJDTT01. The sequence goes on along the minus strand of JAJDTT010000287.1, from coordinate 31,085 downwards.
GGAGGACCCCTTCGTGATGAAGGCGAATCCCACCGCCGAAAACATCGCCAAGCTCATTTTCCACGAAGCCCGGGAGAGCCGCCTGCCGGTGACCGCAGTGCGTCTCTGGGAAACGCATGACGCCTACGCCGAGTACCGCGGGGATGACGGCTGAGCGCACGGCTGTCCTGGTGAGCGGCGGACTGGACAGTTGCGTGATGCTGGTCATGCTGACCCGGCCGGCTCACCGGGTCAGTCCCGTCTACGTCAGATGCGGTCTGGTCTGGGAAAGCGAGGAACTGGAGCGTCTGGACGCTTTCCTGGAAGCCGTGGCTCATCCCCGAATCGACCCGGTGCAGGTTCTGGATCTGCCCATGAGCGATGTCTACGGCGGATTGTGGCATAGCTCCGGCGCCGGGATTCCCGGCTACCACGAGCCGGACGAGCGCTGGGAGATTCCGGGAAGGAATCTGGTTCTCCTGGTCAAGGCGGCGGTGTGGTGCCGCCTCAATTCCGTGGGCAGGATCGCTTTGGGCATCCTGGGCACCAATCCCTTCTCCGACGCCACGCCCGAGTTCTTCGAGGGCCTGGAACGCACGCTGAGCCGCGGTCTGGATTTTCCGCTGCGTCTCCTGCGGCCCCTCGCGGGCATGTCCAAGGCGGAAGTGATCCGGTCGGGACGGGATCTGCCCCTGGAGCTGACTCTCAGTTGTGCCGAGTCCCGGGACGGGGTGCACTGCGGCATCTGCGGGAAGTGCAAGGAACGAATCGACGCCTTTGCCGACTCAGGGGTGCCCGATCCGACCGCCTACGCCGCTCCCCCGCCCGTTTGAGACCGGCGGATTCGCCCGCCCGCCCCGGCTCCTAGAATTTCCCGCTCCGCCGTTCCCTGGAGGGCATGATCTCCAGGCAGGTGGTCCACCATCCTGTTCGGGCGGTCTCCACGAATTCCTCCGGCAGCCCTTCGGCCCGCATCTCCCGGGCCAGCCGCCGGTGATCGTATCGGAGCGGCCGGAATTCGTATCGGAAACCGCGTCCGTCGTATTCCAGCACGGTGTACCAGACGTTGGTGCGTCCGTCGTTCTCGGGGCGGCCGATGACCCCGACGTTGAAGAAATGCTTTTGGCCGGGCAGCTCCCGATGCCACTTCAATCCCGTATGGGTGCAGCAGAGGACATCCGCTCCGGCACTGTCCAGAAACCCGGAGAGCAGATGGTCGGGCGACGTGCTGTCCCACAGGAACTCATTGACCTGGCGGGGTGATCCGTGGCAGAGGCGGACCTTCAGCGGGCCCAGTCCGAAGGAGAGGCGGGACGGGAGCGTTCCCAGCCATTCCTTGTTCTCCCGGGAGGTGTTCCGGAACGTGTAATCGTAGCTGATGCGGGCGAAATGGTTGTCGGCGGGGTCGGTGTAGCCGCAGCCGCAGTCCTCATTGCCCTGCGCCAGCGAGAGGTCGTAGTTTCCCGCGATGCTCCGGATCTCGCCGGACCGCAGCAGCGGAAAGGACCGGTCCGGATGGGGTCCGAAGCCCCCCATGTCGCCCAGGCAGAAGATGGCGTCGACCTGGGACGCGCGGCATTCCCGCACCAGTTCGCCGAGCGCCAGGTAGTTGTTGTAGACGCCTCCGAAGAGCGCGACTCTCCGATATCTTCGGCCGGCGTCCGGCCTCTTCTCGGCCATCACTTTCCGCCCCGCTCAGAAGTTCTTGCAGGTCATGCCGGTGACGTAGCAGGTGTGGCAGGAGGAATGGTAAAGGGAGCAGTCCCGGAGGCCTCCCTCCAGGTCATCCGCCAATCGGGCCTCCGGCTCGCCCACCAGGATGGGACAGGCATAGACTCCGTCGTGAGCCACGATTCGCGAGGAGGAGCATTGAAGGGCGTCCGGGTCCAGCTCGCGAAGCATCTCCGGCGTCACGGAGCGCTGCCCGGCGGGCGCCGGCAGCATTCCCATTTCGAAGATGGGGATGACCTTGATCCGGGGCCGGTCGACGCCAACGGACCGGAGCAGCTTCACGTAGCGGCCGTGAAGGTCTCGCTCTCCCCCCTGCGGGGTCAGGTAGTCTCTCATCTCGGTGACCGTGAGGATGGGGAGGAATCCGCGGTCGTAAAGCAGCTTGTAAGCGTCCAGGGCCTTGCGGAACGTCCCCTTGCCGCGAATGGCGTCGTTTCGCGCCTCTTCGTAGTCGTCGATGCTGATGCGGATCTCGAGGGAGAAACGGGAGCCGTCGGCGATTCGGCGCAGCCGGTCCGCTTTCGCCTCGTCAATGAGGACGCCGTTGGTCAGCACGGAGACCGGGAAATCCCGGAGCGCACATTCGAGGATGGCCAGGAAGGACCGGTGAATGAAGGGCTCGCCGCCGGTGAAGTAGACCTCCTTCACCCCCATTCTCCGCGCGTCGTCCAGGTAGCGGAAGATGCGGGGAGCTTCCATCAGTTCCAGCGTGTGATTGTCCGGGGCGCAACTGATGAAACAGTGACTGCAGCGCAGGTTGCAGAGCGTTCCGGAGACCTGGAACCAGAGCGTGTCCAGGTGCTGGAGAGGGAGCGAGGGGGGCGCCGCAGCCATGGTTCTCATGTTAACAGCCCGTAGCGGAAGTCGTCGCGGGCCGGCCGGGCGCGTTGCTCCGGGCAGGCGGACTCGTGGACGGTTACGCCGGCTTCCGGGTCGGGATCAACTGCTCCACGGATTGGAAGATGCGCTGGGTCGCCTCCTGGTAGTCGGCCGGGTCCGGCAGGAAGGGCTTGCCGAACGTGATTTCGACCGGGTGGAGGCGGATTCGGTTGGAGCCGCGCCGCCAGGCTTCGTAGGTCCCCGCGATTCCCACCGGGACGACGGGCACCTTGAGTTCCGTGGAGAGAATGGCGGGGCCCTTGCGGAACGGCTTCAGGCGGCCGTCGATGGAGCGGGTGCCTTCGGGGAAGACACACAGGACCTTCCCCTTCTTGAGCCCCTCGGCTCCCAGGCGCAGGGCCTGGTGGAGATAGCGGTCCGAGTCCACCGGCACCACTTTGAGGAACCGGCCCACCCACGACGTGAACCGGCCGACGAAGTAGTCGCTGTACCCCAGAAAGAAGAGCCGCCGGGTCAAGCGGTAGGGAAGGACGGCCGCCACCAGAAACGCGTCCAGGTAGCTGAGGTGGTTGGGGCAGAGCATGAACGGATACTCGCGGGGCAGGTTTTCGGTGCCGCGGGCCTTGACGCGGAAGAGGATCCGGGCCAGCGTATGGACGGTCTTGGCCGTGGCGTAGAACGCCAGGTCCGACAGGCGCCCTTGGCCCAGGGTCTTGCGCATGAGGACCGCGTCCTGTCCTTCCAGGGGGTTCGCCAGGATCTCTCCCCAGGAAAGCCAGGAACTCCCTTCCGCCTCGGTGGCGGGCGAGTCGGCTCCTTCCACGGCCCGGACCAGATCGTCGACGGTGAGAATCCCGGCCGCCGCCTCGTCGGAGATCCGGACGCCGAAGGTGTCCTGCAGGCTCGACACGAACTCCACCCTTTCCAGCGAATCGAAACGGAGGTCCAGCTCCAGGTTCATCTCCCGGTGGATGAGCGGCGCCTTGCGGGTCCGGCGGAGCAGCTCGAAGATCCGTTCCTCGGTGGGAGTCTCGGGTGCGCTGGCGGCTTCGAACCGGGCGGGGGACTCTTCTGCGGCGCTGGCCTCCACCTCCTGTTGGAGAACGAAGCGCTTGATCTTGCGGGTCGTGGTGCGGGGCAGCGGCTCGGTCCGAATGGCGAAGCTGTGGACCCGCTTGTAGGCGGGCAGCTCCTGGGAGATCCCCTCCAGCAGGTAGTGGATCATTTCCTGTGAATTGACCACCTGGTTGCTGCGCAGCACCTCGAAGTCGGGAACGATGACGGCGTGGAGCCGTTCCTGAACCTCGCCGTCGGGCGTCTCGACGCCCAGCACGCACATCTCCTTGATGTAGGGACAGCGGCTCTGATAGTGATGCTCCACCTCTTCGGGGAAGACGTTCTTGCCCGAAGGCAGGACGATCATCTCCTTGTCGCGCCCGGTGATGTAGAGGCTCCCGGATTCGGACACGTAGCCCAGGTCGCCGCTGTCGAGCCAGCCGTCCCGGAAGGTCTTCTCCGTCTCTTCGGGATTCTTCCAGTACCCGTGCATGATGTTCTCGCCCCGGATCAGGACGCGCCCGATCCCGTCCGAGTCGGGCTCCTGGATACGGATCCGGACATGGGGCAGAGGCATTCCCACCGAGCCCAGCTCCCGGGTGGAGGGTGGGTTCAGCGTGGCCAGGGCCGCCGTCTCGGTCATTCCGTAGGCCTGGATGATGGTGAAGCCCAGATCCCGCAGCGACAGGGCCACCTTCTCGTCGAACCGGGCGCCCCCGACGCCGAAGTAGCGGAATTGGAGGCCGAACTTGCTGTGCAGGGGCCGGAACAGGGTGCGCCCCGGGTTGAAGCCGAGCTTTCGATTGCAGAATCGGGAAAAGGCCAGGAGGCAACGGAAAACGAGTCTGCGCACCAGGGGCTGATTCCCGATTTCCTGGAGAATGCGACGGTGGAGCAGGTAGTAGAACTGGGGGACGCAGACGAAGATGGTGATCATCTCCTCCCGAAAGGCGCGAAGCACCCGCTGGGCTTCCAGGGTGTCCAGATACGTGACCCTGGCCCCGGCGTAGAGAGGAATGATGAAGTTGGTCATCAGGGCCAGCACGTGGTAGAGCGGGAGGACCGAAAGGACGTGATCCCGGGAAGAGACCTGGATCATCTTCAGGAGCTCGCCCATGTTCCGGTACACGTTCCGGCGGCTCAGCACCACCCCCTTGGGATTGCCGGTGGTGCCGCTGGTGTAGAGGATGAGGAAAGGCTCGTCGGTCCCCCGTTCGACCAGAGGCATGGAAGCGGTCCCGTCGAATTCTTCCAGCATCTGGTCCCACTGATTCTCCGCCTCGGGAACCTCGCCGACCGCCAGGACCGGAAGCGTACGGCCCAGGTGTTCCCAAATCGATTCCAGCCGCGGATGGAACCGCTCCGAGCAGATCACGAACTGGCACCCGGCATGCTCGAGGAGATAGGCCAGGGTCTCGTCCGTGTGGAGGACGTCGAAGGGCGCCATCACGGCGCCGGTGCTCTGGGCCGCCAGGAAAGCGATTCCCCACCGCGGATGGTTCTCCATGAGGATGGCCACCGTGTCCCCCTCCCGGACGCCTTTATGCTGCAGGAAAAGGGCGACGGAGGAGACTTCCCGTCCGATCCGGCGGTAGGTGAAGACTTCCCGCCCCTCATCGTTGATGCCCTGCAGGGCCATTTGATCCGGGATGGCGTCCAGGTGACGCTCTAGCTGGCGAAAGAAGTGGAGATCCATGGCTTGCGGAACGGTAATCGTAGCATGGACTGGTTTGGAGGGCGACTTTTCGCCGCTCGTTCTCTCAATCCCCCATGCAACAAGGGATTTCGGCGGCCGGAAAGCGACCGTCGTATGCCGCTGCTGCTCCATCTTGCGAGAGGAATTCGTTGGACGCCAAAACTTGGGGGTGCTCTTCTTCTCTCAATCCACCATGCGGTCCGTCGATCCTTGGCCCCAACGGCTTCTGGCGGCGTTTGGAGTGAGGATCGGAATGGCGAACACCGGCGTCAAGGCCAGCAGGTCTCCGTCACCGGTGACCAAGGCGTCGGCACGTCCCTGCAGCGCCAGTTCGAGGAAAGGGCGGTCAAACGGATCGCGGCATTTCGGCACGGCAGATGGGCGCGAAACGATCACCGATTCGCACCAGGGAAGGTATTCGGCCAGCAGGTCTGCTTTCTCGTCGGCGTTCAGTCGGAACTTCGGATAGGAAAGCACTCGGATCAGCTCCATAGTCGTCGCTCGACTGGCGAGCGGGAGGATGGCTCCCGAATGCCACGCGCGACGCAGCCAGGACACCGATCCGGCGGGAAACAACAGAACGGAGACCAGCACATTGGTGTCGAGCACCAGGCGCGGAACAGTCATTTGGCGCGGCGAGCCCACGCCACCGCGTCGGCGACATCTGCCTCCGTGATGTTGAGTTCAGCCAGTTTGGCGCGCACGGCGCCGGCGCGAGTCAGACGGACGGGCGTGAGCACGATGCGGCCGTTTTCTTTGGTCACATCGAAATACTCGGAGCCTTGGAAGTCGGCGATCACCGTCTTGGGCAACGTCAGTTGGTTCTTGGATGTCAGTTTGGCCAGCATCAGGCGACCTCCTGTGGCGATCGTAAGGAATCAAGGAATCATTATATCCTGTTTGTTCTTTTGAAAGAACAGTCTTGTCCTGGCAGGTGTGAACTTCTCTGCCAGCCTTTCACGCGGGCCCGTTCAGGCCAGCCTCCGGAAATTAATGTCAGAGGTGACCAGATACAATCCGTCCCCGAGAAGGGCGTCCCTTGTCCCACCGAGATTCATCAGCCTCTCTCCAATCAACTCGGCAACGCCCTTCTCAGCCCCTGCCGGGATAAAGCACCACGGTGAAATCGAAGCGGTCCAGGACTTCATGGACCCTTTCCAACGTCCGTAGCGGGTCCGCCGGAGCCGGCGTGCGATCGACGGCTCTCCGCACCAGGCCGGAGTTTGTGGTGAGCTGGCGTGCGGCCAGGTCGACTTCCACCCAGTGAGTCGCCGTGCGCCGGGGCCGGTCGCCACCGATCTGCAGGGTATATCCCAGCAACTTCAAGACTGCCGTCGCCGGATCGGAAGCTTCCAGGATGTCGTCCAGGTAACGGAGCAGGTCCACCGCCAGCCAGCCGTTCCGGGGAAAAGTCAGGGTGTACCAGGCCCCTTCCAGCCTGAAGCCGAGGGAGCCGGTGTCTCTTGGGTCCACAACGCCAGTGTAGTGACCCGTCCACCTTCCGGGAAGGCTGAGGGAACTTCTATGGCTCCCGCGAATCGGACCAAGACGGGGTCAACCGCCGGGACGTGGCGTGGAATCAGCGGGGTGGCGCCCGGTCGATCCCGGTTGCTGGCGCCGCGAGGGCGACCACAAGGGGCGCCCCTGCGAACCCGGAGAGAAAAATGGGGAATGTCCGGGTCTTGAATCTGCTCGGGCAGTTGGTACAATGGCGACGATTTTTGGAGGCGCGACGCATGATATTGGCGGTGACGATCTGGCTCATCACGATAGTTTCCACGGTGCTGATGGTCGGCAAGTACTGGTGGTTTCCCGAAGTGGCATCGGCGCACGGAGGAGACCTGGACCGGCAGTTCATGTTGACCCTGGTGGTGACCGGGGTCGTTTTCATCCTGGCACAGGTGGGCCTGGGCTACGCCGTTGCGCGCTATCGGGACGGGGCGGGAAAGGTGGCCAACTACACCCACGGGAGCGAGAAGCTCGAGGTGATCTGGACCGTCGCCACCACCGTGGTCTTCTTCGCCATGGTGATCCCGGGACAGAGCATCTGGGCCGACCTCTATCTCGCCGAAACCCCCGAGGACGCCCTCCGCATCGAGGTGACCGGGCAGCAGTTTGCCTGGAACATTAGATATCCCGGCCCCGACGGCGAGTTCGGGCGGTTGGCTCCGGACCTCATCGATGACGAAGGAGGCAATCCGCTGGGGCTGGACCTGTCCGATACCGCCGCCCAGGATGACCTGGTGCTTCCCATCATGGCGATCCCCCTGGGCAAGCCCATCGAGCTGCTCCTGCGCTCCAAGGACGTGACTCACGCCTTCTCGGTGCGGGAGTTGAGGGTCAAACAGGACCTGGTCCCGGGCCTGCTCATTCCCATCCAGTTCACGGCCACCCGGACCGGCCGATTCGAGATCGCCTGCGCCGAGTTGTGCGGGCTGCAGCATTACAACATGCGGAGTTTTCTGGAGGTGCTTTCGGAGGCGGACTTCGCCCAGTGGCTGAAGGACCAGGCCGAAGAATAGGGTGCCGGAGACGCAGGGAGTGTGACCGATATGGCAGAAGAGGTTCAGACGCACGCCGCTCACCACGAAGCGCCGTCAGGTTGGGTTCGCAAGTACGTATTCAGCACCGACCACAAGGTGATCGGGATCCAGTACTACATGCTGGCCCTGTTCTCGGTTCTGGTGGGAGTGGGCCTGTCGGTGTTGATTCGGTTGAACCTGGCATGGCCGGGCACCGAGATCTCCATTCTGGGCACGTTGTTTCCCGAGGGGGCCCCGGGCGGGATCATGACGCCCGAGTTCTACCTGGCCATGCTCACCATGCACGGGACCATCATGGTCTTCTTCGTGCTCACCACGGCTCCGCAGGGCGGCTTCGGCAACTATTTCCTGCCCATCCAGATCGGCGCCGACGACATGGCCTTCCCCATTCTCAACATGCTCTCGTTCTGGGTGACCTTCCTGGCTCTGGCCGTCATCATGGCCGCCTTCTTCGTGGAAGGGGGCGCACCCATCTCGGGATGGACGGCCTATCCTCCGCTGAGCGCGCTGGGGGAGATCGCCGGACCCGGGTTGGGAACGGGACAGAGCCTCTGGGTGGTGAGCATCGCCCTGTTCTGCGTGGCCTCGCTGCTGGGCGCCCTGAACTTCATCACCACCACCATCGACATGCGGGCCAAGGGCCTCACCATGATGCGGCTGCCGCTGACGGTCTGGGGCTGGTTCGTCACCGCCATCCTGGGTCTGCTGGCCTTCGGAGTGCTGCTCTCCGCAGGGGTTCTCCTGCTCCTGGACCGTTGGGCCGGGACCAGCTTCTTCATTCCCGGCGGGTTGGTCGTGAGTGACCAGGCCATCGACCACACGGGCGGTTCGCCGCTGCTCTGGCAGCATCTGTTCTGGTTCTTCGGCCATCCCGAGGTCTACATCGCGATCCTGCCGGGCATGGGCGCCGTCTCGCACATCCTGGCCACCTTCGCCCGCAAGCCGGTGTTCGGTTACAACGCCATGGCTTTCGCCATCATCGCCATCGGCGCCGTGAGCTTCATCGTCTGGGGCCACCACATGTTCCTGAGCGGGATGAGCCCCTACACCGCCATCGTCTTCTCGCTGACGACGACGGCGGTGGCCGTGCCCTCGGCCATCAAGACCTTCAACTGGCTGGGCACCCTCTGGGGAGGGCGGATCCAATTGACCACGGCCATGCTCTATGCCCTGGGTTTCGTCTCCCTGTTCGTGAGCGGGGGCGTGACCGGACTCTTCCTGAACCAGCCCGCAGTGGACGTTTACCTCCACGACACCTACTTCGTGGTGGGTCACTTCCACATGATCATGGGTGTGGCCGCCATCTTCGGCATCTTCGCCGCCACCTACTACTGGTTCTCCAAGATGTTCGGGCGCCACCTCAACGAGTTCTGGGGCAAGGTTCACTTCTGGATCACCTTCGTCGGGGTCTACTGCATCTTCATGCCCATGCACAACCTGGGGATCGGGGGGCAGCCGCGGAGATACGCCGAACTGACCGCCTTCGATTTTCTGCAGCCCCTGGTCTCGCTGCAGCAGTTCATCTCGATAGCCGCCTTCATCACGGCGGCCGCCCAGATCATCTTCGTGGCCAACTTCGTCTACAGCCTCTTCAAGGGCCGGGTGGCGGAAATGAACCCCTGGCGGGCAACCACCATCGAGTGGGAGGTCCCGTCTCCTCCGCCCCATGACAACTTCGGCGGCAAGTTTCCGGTCGTGTATCGCGGCCCCTACGAGTACAGCGTCCCGGGCGCCGAGGAAGACTTCGTCCCACAAACCGCTCCCGACGCGCGCGGGTCCACCGGCTGAATGATGGCGATGGTCGCACCACCTCCCGATTCCAAGACCGGCGTCCGCGAGCTGGGCTCCGAAGGTCCCGGCCTGCCCGGAGCGCCGGCCCTGCCTGCGGGGCGCGGCGGCTGGGGCGATTCCTGGGGAAACCGTCCGGGAGTTCCCGAGCGTCGCTACTACACCGGGATGCTGGTGCTCATGGCGGGCGTGACCATGCTGTTCGCCGCCTTCACCAGCGCCTACATCGTGCGCAAGGGGATCTCGGACGATTGGCTTCCAACCGCCATTCCCACGCTGGTCTGGGTGAACACGGCTGTGCTGCTGGCCAGCAGCCTCACGGTGGAAAGGGCCCGAAGGCTCTACGGCGACACGGCGGCCGTGGCCCGATGGTGGCTGGCGACCACGATCCTCGGTGTCGTCTTTTTGTTGGGGCAGGTGGTGGTCTGGCAGCAGTTGGCGGGTGCCGGCATCTATCTGCGCACCAATCCCAGCAGCGCCTTCTTCTACATCCTGACCGGCGCCCACGGCGTCCATCTTCTGGGCGGTGTGGCGGCATTGGTCTATTGGTCCCGGAGACTGTTGCAGGATCGCCCGCCGACCCGCACGGTTCTCAACGTCACGTCCATCTTCTGGCATTTCCTGGACGGACTCTGGGTCTATCTTCTGTTGTTCATTTTGCTCTGGAGGTAATGGATGGCTCAGCAGGCACACGACGCGAGCGTTTCCGATTGGGCGGGTGGGCGCTCCCCATTCGCCGTCGGCTCCAAGAAGCTGGGGATGTGGCTTTTCATCCTCTCCGACACCTTGACCTTCACCGCCCTGCTGGTGGCCTACACCTACGTCCGAGTTGCCAACGAGGGCTGGCCCCGCCCCTTCGAGCCGTCGAGCATCGCGCTGGCATCGGTCATGACCTTCTGCCTGCTCTCCAGTTCGCTGACCATGGTCCTGGCTGTCGCCGCCGCGCACCGGGGCGATCGGGCGACGGCGGCCAAGTGGATCTGGGCCACCATCGCGGGAGGGTTGGCCTTTATCGTGCTCCATGGCTACGAATGGATGCAGTTGATCGAGCATGGAGTCACTCCGTTCGGCAACCCCTGGGGAGTTCCGCTCTTCGGGGCCACCTTCTTCACCCTGACCGGGCTCCACATGACACACGTGACCGCCGGTGTCATCTATCTGGCGATCGTGGCCCAGGGCTTCAGAGGCGGGCGGTTCGATTCCGAGGACGTGGAGGTGAGCGGCCTCTACTGGCACTTCGTGGACTTGGTGTGGATGTTCATCTTCCCCCTGGTCTACCTGCTGTCCAACGTTATCTGAGATCCGGAGAAAGGCGAGTCCATGAGTGACGAACATTCCCACAATCGGCTCTATCTGACGGTTTGGGTGGTGCTCTTGGTGGTGACCGTCGTGGAGGTGGTGCTGGCTTACGTCAACCTCTCGATCATGCTCATGCTGAGCACGCTGGTGATCCTCTCCGTCTTCAAGGCGGCTCTCATCGTGGCCTATTTCATGCACCTGCGTTTCGAGAAGTTCAGCCTCTTCCTCTCCCTGATTCCCATGCTGCTGATCTGCGTCATTCTGATGTTCGCGTTTCCGCTTCCGGACGGGGCGCGGGTGCTGGAGTTGAAGCCGTAATGGACGGACGCGGGGAAGGAAGAAGCCGGTTCTACCGCCGGGCGGCGGCGTACTTGGCGGCGCTTCCACTGGCCGCCGGGGCGGAGTCCGGACTGATGGCCCAAGGCTGCGCCATGTGCAAGAGCTCCGCTCAGGTGCTGGGCCAGTTCTCAACGTTGAACGCCGGGATCCTGGTGCTTGGGGTGCCACCCGTGATGATCCTGGCCCTGTTTCTTTATCTGGCCTTTCGTCAACGGCCCTGAAGCCCGCCCGAGGTTCCCGCCGGCAGGTATGGGCGCTTGGCTGAAACCGCGCCGGGGCGCTCTTGACAAGGTCCGGCGGAGGATGTTTTAACAGTCCGGGAACTGTCGAAAGACATCGAGCCGGAGTCGGGTCGAATCATTGTTCTGAAACCTGCGAGTTTTATCGAGAATGCCTGTAAGAAAAGTGAGTCGAGCGAATACGGATGATAAGAGCGAGAGGCGCCTGATCCGGCGTCGGAAGTTCGCCTTTGCCAGCATATTCGCCTTTTTGACCGCCAACTTCTTCATGACTTTGCGCTTCTTCTTTCCGCGCACCCTGTTCGAGCCGAAGACCTCCTTCAAGGTGGGCTATCCCACCGATTTCGGCTTCGGCGTGGACACGCGGTTTCAGCAGAAATACCGCATCTGGGTGGTGCGCAACGCGGAGGGCATCTTCGTAATTTCCGCCATCTGCACCCATCTGGGCTGTACTCCCGACTGGGTCGAGAGCGAGCAGAAGTTCAAGTGCCCCTGCCATGGCAGCGGTTACGACAGCGAAGGCAGGAACTTCGAAGGTCCGGCCCCCCGCCCCATGGACCGGGCCCACGTGGAATTGGCCCCGGATGGACAGATCCTGGTGGACGTGAGCCGGATCTACAAGTGTCCACCGGGGGCGCCGTGCGAGTTTCGGGAAGACGGGTCGTATCTGCCGGTCTGATCCCGGTGGCAGAGCCGGTCGAGCCGTTGGAGATCTGAGCGAGGAAAACCATGGTTCAGAAAAAGCGGGGAGAGGTGGCGCCAGCCCCCCCTCCCGGGAAGCTCAAGTCGCTCCTCAACAAAGTCCAGGCCGTCCTGGATCCCTACATCGGAACTTTCGTCGATAAAGGGAAGGATGATGTCAAGGCGATCCGGCAGTACAAGGGGAGTCAACTCTGGAAGTCGGTCTTTCGCCACAAGCTGGACGACACCCCCCGCAACCGTTCGCTGGCGGTTCTGACCAATGTTTTTCTGCACCTGCATCCGGCCAAGATCAACCGGGACGCCGTCCGATTCCGGTTCACCTGGGGCATGGGCGGACTCTCTTTCTACCTCTTTCTGGTCCTGACCATCACCGGCATCTTCCTCATGTTCTACTACCATCCCACCAAGGGTCAGGCGTACGCGGACATCATGTTCCTGCACAACGACGTCCCCTTCGGCGGCCTGCTGCGGAACATGCATCGCTGGGCCGCCCACCTGATGATCCTGACGGTTTGGCTCCACATGTTCCGGGTATTTTTGACCGGCTCGTACAAGTCGCCGCGGGAGTTCAACTGGACCGTCGGCGTGATCTGCCTGGTTTTGACCCTGCTCCTCTCCTTCACCGGCTACCTGTTGCCGGACGACCAGTTGGGGTTCTGGGCGGTCACGGTGGGGACCAACATGGCCCGCGCCACGCCCCTGCTGGGACACGAGGGCCCCTTCGGGCCCGAGTTGGGGATCACCGCCTACAACGACGTGAGGTTTGCCTTGCTGGGCGGGTCCATCGTGGATGCCAACGCCCTTTTGCGGGCCTATATCTGGCATTGCATCGCCATCCCCTTCCTGCTCACGGCATTTCTGGCCGTCCATTTCTGGCGGGTGCGAAAGGACGGAAGCATCTCCGGCCCGTCGCCGGTCATGCTGGAATCGGAGATCAAGCGCGTCAGGAGGAGGTGATCTCTCCTGCGGGCAGTCCCGGTTGCGGGCTGCCGGCCGGGTGAAGCGAGGACATTGACATGGATTGGTATCAACTTTGGGAGATCGTCTCCCTTCCCGACAACATTCCCATCGTGGCCATGATCGTGCTGGTCCCCTTCTTCACCTGGTACGCGTTCCGGCAAGCGTTTGCGACCGACCGGTTGATCGTGCAGTTGGAGGCCGATCCCAAGGCGGCCCGTGGCCACTACCGGAAGATCGAGCCTTTTCGGAAAGGTTGGCAGCAAAAGCTCCACGTCTGGCCCTACCTGTTGAGGGTGGAGTTGCTGGCCACCGTGATCGTCACCGTGATTCTGATGGTCTGGTCCATCACCCTCAACGCCCCGTTGGAGGCGCCGGCCAATCCCAACCTGACCATGAACCCGTCCAAGGCGCCGTGGTATTTCCTGGGCCTGCAGGAGATGCTGGTCTATTTCGATCCTTGGATCGCCGGGGTCCTGATGCCGACCCTCATCATCATCGGGCTGATGGCCATCCCCTACATCGATAAGAATCCTCTGGGAAACGGCTACTACACCTTCCGTCAGAGGAAGTTCGCCATCCTGGCCTTCTGTTTCGGTTTTCTGGTTCTGTGGAGCGTCATGATCGTCATCGGGACCTTCATCCGGGGGCCGGGATGGATGTGGTTCTGGCCCGGGGCCACCTGGGACCACCACCGCCTGGTCTTCGAGACCAACCGGGACCTGCATGAGTTGCTGGGTATCACCCAGCAGCCATTCGTGGCCATCGTGGGAGCCGTCGCCATCGGCCTCTATCTGGCGGTATTCGGCGTCCTTCTCCACAAGTTGATCCTGTCCACCGAGTTCAATCGGAAGATCTACGCCAGGATGACCCTGATTCAGTACATCCTTCTCCAGTCTCTGCTACTGATCATGGTGGCGTTGCCGGTCAAGATCATTCTTCGGCTGGTATTTCGCATTAAAAATGTCTGGGTGACCCCATGGTTCAACGTTTGATCGCGCTGCTCCGGCGGCCGTTTTCCCGGCGAGGGTCGCGAAAACCCTTCTGGGAACGGCCGGTACCGGAAGAAGATCCCATCGTCAATTCCTCGCTGGCCGTTCCCATGGCGGTGAGTTCGCTGCTGCTGATGGTGACGCTCATCTGGGCCTTCTACGATGAAGGCTGGGGCCTCAGGCCGTGGAGGGCGCACCAGGACGAGTTCGTCGAGCGCTATTCCACGTTTCTGAGAGGCCTGAAGCCGCGGCAGGCGAGCCAGGAAGAGGAGATCAAGGCTTCGGAAGGATACCAGCACCTCCTGCGGCAGCAACAGGAAGCGGAAGCCGACGTCACTCCCCGACTGGCGGAGATTACGGCTGAGGAAGGAGCCGTCGACGCCAGGCTCGGCGCCATCGAAAAGACCTTCGCCACGGCCCGGAGCGAGATTCAGGCCACCATCTACCTGATCGAGACCACGTCCGGCTCAGCCAGAAAGGGTTACGAAGAAGACCGCGAGGAGTTGGAGCAGAGACGCTACGAGATCGTGCTTCCCGGAGAAGACGCCCCTCAGGAATTGAGCTACGTCGAATTGGAGGACATGTTCAATTCCCTGAAAGAGCAGCAGGGAAAGGTTCGGGCCCGGAAAGCGGCGGTGCTGCAACGGCCGAGCCGGGTCCGGCGAGAGATGCAGACCTATGTGGCGAATCGCATGGAAGGGCTCACGGCCGGTCAGGTTCAGGGCCTGATCAATTCGCTGGACGACTTCGAGTACGGGATCCACCAGATCCACAATGGAGACATGGGCCTGGTGGACCGGTGCGAGACGTGTCACCTGGGGGTCACCGCGCCGGTGACGATCCGGGCCGCCGACATGGGCGGAATGGAACTCTTCGCCAGCCATCCCCGGAAGGAGTTGTTGGACGTCCACGATACGGAGGTGTACGGCTGCTCCCCCTGTCACAACGGCAACGGAATCGGAACCGTAAGTACGGACACTGGCCACGGACGGTACAAGCATTGGCTCTGGCCCCTCTACCCGCCCGAGAATATGGAAGCGGGCTGCCTGCGGTGCCACGGGGATGCCGCCCGGCTGGACCTGGCCCCGGTGTTGAGCGCGGGCCGCGAGCAGTTCCGGTGGCGCGGCTGTTGGGGCTGCCATCCCCGGCAGGGCTTTGACCAGGAACGGCTTGCGTTGCTGGTCAACCAGAAAGACGTAGCGACCTTGGAAGGCGAAAAGGAGGCCGTCCGACTCCTGATCGAGCGGACGGTGGCCCGGGCCGACGAGGCCGAAACCAACGAGGAGGCGAACCGCCTCTACGCGGAGGCGGATAGTCTCACACTGCGGGTCGCCGATCTGGACACCCGGGCCGAGCGGGAGCGGCAGCGGGGCCGGCAGCTTCTGGAAGAGGTCAAGACACCCGGGCCGAATCTCAAGGAGGTTCGAGTCAAGTTGCGACGCGACTGGTTGCCGGGGTGGATCGAGAATCCCCACACTTTCCGGCCCACCACCAAGATGCCGCGCTTTCGCTTGGAGGAGGATCAAGCCCAGGCCATCTCGGCTTTCATCTGGCAGTCCGGCGTCAATGGAGATCTGGAGGAACAGGCTCAAGGTGATCCGGAACAGGGCAAGGTCCTGTTCGAAACCCGAGGGTGCATGTCCTGTCACGCTATTGGCGAAGGCGATGAGGCGGTCGGAGGGACCTTTGCGGCCAATTTGAGCCGCGTGGGCGACAAGGTGAACTACGACTACCTGGTGCGCTGGATCAACAACCCGCGGAAACGGACACTCCCCTATTGTCCGACCCTCAAGCGGGACATCACTCCCGAAGACTACGCGGCCGCCGGAAAACCGTTCGTTTTCGATCTCCAGAACAACGAATGTCCCATCTGCGGAGGCACCCTGCAGGTGCAGAACCCCACGGTCATGCCCAACTTGCGCCTGTCCATGGAGGAGAGCCGCGACATTGCCACCTATTTGAAGAGCCGGGCCCCCGGAGCCGAATATGCCGCCGCGGCGTGGCTGGAGGATTCGGAGTTGGCCCCCAAGGGGCGGGCCATGGTCCGCCACTTCGGCTGTGCCGGCTGCCACGAGATCGCGACCCTGGAGGAGGAAGGCAAGATCGGGACCGATCTCACCGAAGAGGGCAGCAAACCCTTGGAGCGCCTCGACTTTGCGCTGCTCACCCAGACCGCCAAGCGGGAGGGGTGGTACAACCACAAGGGATTCTTCGAGCGGAAGCTGGAGAATCCGGCCGTTTACGACGAGGGGAAGATCAAGGAGCCGCTGGAGCGTCTCCGAATGCCCGACTTCGGGCTGGACACGGAGGAAATCACCCAGCTCACCACCTACCTGTTGGGAAGCGTGACGCCTGAAGACCGGGTTCCGGAGCGGTATCACTACCGGCCGCGGGACCAGAGGAGTCACATCCAAGAGGGTTGGGACATCATTCTCAAGTACAACTGCATGGGTTGCCACCAGGTGGCGCCGGGTCAGCAGCCGTTGGTCAAGAGCCTGCCGCTATACCAGCAGGAGGATTGGCGCGAGCAACTGCCGCCCCCCTTGGTCGGCGAGGGAGCCAGGGTCGACCCCAACTGGTTGACTCGCTTTCTGAAGAACCCCGCTTTGGACGAGGATCGGCCTCACCGCAACGGCGTCCGGCCCTACCTCCAGATCCGGATGCCCACCTTCACCCTCTCCGATGGCGAGGTGGAGAAGCTGGTGCGTTTCTTCGGGGCGCTGGCGCAACAGCCGTTGCCCTATCTGCCCAAGAAGCTTGAGCCGCTGTCTCAGCGGGAGCTGACCATGGCCCGCCAGCTCTTCACTCACCCGGCGGCGCCCTGCCTGCGGTGCCATGCCACCGGCGACCTGCAGCACGACCGCAATGCGACGGCGCCCAGCTTCGAGCTGGTGAGCGAGCGCCTGCAGCCGGACTGGACGCGGCGCTGGATGGTCCATCCGGAGATCATACAGCCGGGGACCTCCATGCCCTCGGGACTGTTCCAGCGCGAGGAGAACCGCTGGATCTTCGCCTTGGCGGATCTCCCCATCATGAAGGACTACGAGAAGGACCACGCCGACCTTGTGCTACGATACATGTTCCAGTTCACGCGACAGGAACAGCGTCGGCTCAGAGGTCGATGATCCACGACGGTCCGTGACATGAGGCGTCACGGACCGCAATGCACAGAACGCCCGTTCGGGACAGACAATCTTCCGGGAGAGAGAACCATGGAGAGAGCAAAGTTCATTTTCGCGCTTGTGATGGCTGGAGTGCTGGTAGCGTCATGCGGCGGCGGTGGCGGCGACGCCGAGCCCGCAGCCGACGAGGCCCCGGCGCCGGCGGCAGACGCGAAGCCGGCCCCCGACCTGTCTCAGGCCGGTTCGGTGGCGGGCAAGGTCAGCTTCGGCGGCACGACGCCGAAAAACGCCCGCATTCGCATGGATGCCGATCCGGTCTGCGTCAAGGAACATTCGGGCATCGTCCGGAGTCAGGATGTCCTGATCGGCGATGACGGCGCCTTGATCAACACCTTCGTCTGGGTCAAGAGCGGTCTCGAGCAATATGGCTTCGACACGCCCGCAGAACCGGTCACGCTGGACCAGAAGGGGTGTATCTACACGCCTCACGTCCTGGGAATCCAGACCCGGCAGAAGCTCCAGGTTCTCAACAGCGACGGAACCACGCACAACGTTCATCCCCTCCCCAGGAACAACCGGGAGTGGAACCAGTCGCAGCGGGCCAAGGGCAAGCCGCTCGTCCGGTCGTTTCCCCGCGCCGAGATCATGATTCCGGTCAAGTGCAACGTGCATCCCTGGATGAAGGCCTATATCGGCGTCGTGCCTCATCCCTACTATGCCGTCACCGGAACCGACGGAGCATTCTCGATCGAGAACCTTCCGCCCGGCGACTACGTCATCGAGGCCTGGCACGAGAAGTTCGGGGTCCAGGAGCAGCAGGTGACGGTCCAGGCCAGCGAGGCCAAGGAAGTCAGCTTCGAGTTCTCCGGCTGATCTCCAATCTTCGAGGAGCGGCGGCAACGATGCCGCCGACCGCCGGAGTCACGATCACGTGACGCGGGACCAGGAGAAGGAGAGCGGGGGATAAGAATCCCCCCTCCCAACAGGCCGAATCTCACGAGGCAGTTCCAGCTTGGGACCCCAGAATCTTCATTCCGTCCACAGGTTCGCGGTGGTGACCGCCGCGGCCACCTTCCTCCTTTTGGTGGCGGGGGCCCTGGTCACCAGCAACGATGCCGGCCTTTCGGTCCCGGACTGGCCCCTCTCCCACGGGAGTCTCATGCCGGAGATGGTGGGAGGGGTGTTCTATGAGCATACCCACCGCCTGATCGCCGCGACGGTGGCGATTCTGACCGTGATTCTGGCCATCTGGCTGGGCCGGGTGGAGCCGCGTCCGCGAGTCCGGCGGCTGGCCTGGATCGCAGTGGCGATGGTCCTGGCCCAAGCCCTGCTGGGCGGCCTCACCGTGTTGTTCTACCTGCCCGTCGGCATATCGGTACTGCATGCCTGTCTCGCGCAGTTGTTTTTCTGCGCCGTGGTGGTGATCGCCCTGGTCACGTCCTCGACCTGGCGGGGCCGCAGCCTCTCCTCTTTCTGTCCCGGGGAGAATCGGCGCAACGCTGTTTTCTGCGCGGTGGCCACGGGCTCCGTCTACCTCCAGTTGATTCTGGGAGCTCTGGTGCGGCACACGGGGACCAGCGAGGGCAGCAAGGGGGTCACTCTGGTGACCCACGCGCTCCTGACCCACATGGCCGGCGCGGTGCTGGCGGGTGGACTTCTCCTCATGGCCGCCGTCAAGGTGTTCAGGAGCCCGAGGCTTGGAGCATACACGGGTGGAGCGTACGCCCTCGTCATTCTGGTGCTGATTCAGTTCGTGTTGGGCCTTGGTGCACTTTGGGCCCGCGTCGTGAGAATGGGAGCAACACAGCCATTCCCGTTGGGGGTCTTCCTGACCACGTCGCACCTGGCGCTGGGGGCAATTCTCCTGGTGACGGCCCTGGTGCTGACCCTGCAGATCTCTTTTTCGAATGCCGGCGAGCCGGCTGGGAGTGGCCGCTCCGCAACGGCCGGTTGAAAGGGGCCGCCACCCTCCACCGTGGCGGTGTCCGTCCCCGGAGTAGGATCGCATGTTGGCTTATCTTGAGTTGACGAAGCCCCGGGTCACGCTGATGGTGGTCCTGACGGCGTTGGTCAGCTTCTACCTGGCTTCCACCAGCGTCGATTTCGTTCTCCTGGTCCACACCATCGTTGGGACGACCCTGCTGGCCGCGGGTTGTGCCGTCTCGAACCAGTACCTGGAGCGGGAGGTGGACGCCCAGATGCAGCGGACCCGTAGCCGGCCGCTGCCGTCGGGCCGGATCGCGCCGGTGCACGCTCTGGTTCTCGGAGTGGTTCTCACCTTGGGAGGAGGACTCTATCTGGGAGCGGCGGCGAACCTGCTCACGGGAGGCTTGGGCTTGGCGTCCGCCGCGCTCTATCTTTTCGGCTACACGCCCTTCAAGAAGAAGTCGCCCCTCTGCACCACAATCGGCGCCTTCCCGGGTGCGACTCCCGTACTCCTGGGCTGGGCGGGAGCGAGAGGCACGTTGGATCCGGAGGCCTGGATCCTCTTCGCCGTGCTCTTCCTCTGGCAGTATCCTCATTTTCTGGCGATTGCGTGGGTCTACCGGGATGACTATCGGCGAGGCGGTTTCCGGATGTTGCCCCAGATGGACCCGGGCGGAAAAAAGACGGCGCGTCAGATCCTGGTTTTCATCCTGCTGCTGGTGCCCGTCAGCCTGCTCCCGACCCAAGTGGGGCTCAGCAGCTCCCTGTACGCGGCCGGCGCCGTCATTCTGGGCGGCGTTCTCCTCTGGTCGGGCCTCCGCGTGAGCCGGACCCGGTCCCGCTCCGCAGCTCTCCATCTCCTCAAGACCTCCGTGGTCTATCTTCCTCTTCTCATGGTCCTGATGGCGCTGGATCGGCTCTGAGGGAGGGACGCCTGTGCTCACGCCCGCTACGCACCCCACGGGACCCGAAACAAGCGCCGAGACCCCTCCGGAGGCCTTCGTCGACGTCCGGAATCTCGCCTTCCGCTACGGTGACCGTAAGGCCCTGGATGGAATCAGCTTTTCCCTGGACCAACACCGGATCCTGGGGCTGCTGGGACCCAACGGATCCGGAAAGACCACCCTTTTCCGGATTCTCTGCACCCTGTTGCAACCGCAGGGCGGACAGGTTCGGTTGGCGGGCCTGGATCCGGCAACGGACCCTGCCGGGGTCCGCCGGCGAATGGGGGTCGTCTTCCAGACCAACAGCCTGGACCAGGAATTGACGGTGGCCGAGAACCTGGTCTGCCAGGGCCGTCTCCATGGTCTGCGGGGGGCCCGCCTCAAGACCAGGATCGAAGAATTGTTGCAGCGGTTCGATCTCGGCGGGAGGCGGAACTCCCGGGTCCGAACTCTTTCCGGCGGAATGCGGCGGCGAACCGAACTGGCCAAGGGCCTGTTGCATCGTCCCCGGATTCTGTTGTTGGATGAACCCACGGCCGGTCTGGATCCTCATATCCGCCAGGAATTCTGGGATCATCTGACCGACCTTCGCGATTCGGCCGGGATCACCATCCTCTTCACGACCCACCTGATGGAAGAGGCGGAAGTCTGCGACCGCCTCGTCATCCTGGACCAGGGCCGGGTCGTGACCGAGGGGAGCCCGGTCGAGCTCAAGGACCGGATCGGCGGAGACGTGATCGTCGTGCATTCCCGCGACCCCAATGGGCTGAAGACACGAATCCAGGCGCGATTTCCGGGCCCCGCCTCGGTGGTGAATGGGGCGGTCCGGATGGAACAACGCCGTGGCCACGAGTTGATCCGGGACCTGATGGAAGAGTTCTCGAGTGAGATCCAGGCGGTCTCACTGGGCAAGCCGACCCTGGAAGACGTCTTCATCCGGGAGACGGGCCGGGGATTTCAGGTCTAGGCTGAGGCAATGTCCCGATAGCGGCCCCGGTAGAAGAGGAGCGGTTCCGCGTCGGAGTCCCCAACGCGGGCGGCCTGGACTTCCCCCACCAGGATGACGTGATCTCCGCCGGCGTACCGGTGGACGGTCTCGCACTCGAACCAGGCCATGGACCCGGTCACCACCGGAACGCCGGTGTCACCGGGGGCGTAGGGCCCCTGAGACCGGTCGGTTCCCCGGCTGGCGAAATGGTTCGAGATATCCTGCTGGTCTTTGGTCAGGATGTTCACGGCGAACCGGCCGCTCTCCAGGAAGATGTCGAGTCCGGTGAGACCGTTGTCCAAACAGATCAGGACCAGCGGGGGATCCAGGGAAACGGACGTGAACGAGTTGACGGTGAGGCCGTAGGGGACACCTTCCCCATCCTCGGTCGTGACCACCGTCACGCCGGTGGCGAAAAAGCCGGCAACCTGGCGAAAAAGATCCGGGGAGATTTCCATGGGTCCTTTTGGGAGCCGAGAATATACCAGTTGGAGCCCTGAGAGGCCAAACCGCTCGAGCGACTCGGATCAGAGATCGCGCGTATGGACCGGTGCCGTTGCCCACTCCCGGTCATTGTCTGACGCAACGGGTAGGAGATGAACCATGGACGACAGCAACTATATTGAACCGCCGGCCGTACTCCCGGAGATCGAAGAGGCCACCCGCCGGCTCGAGTTCGACATGGGTTCCGATTACCAGACCGGAGTCCTGCTGCGGACCCTGGCGGCCTCCAAGCCGGGAGGACGTTTCCTGGAGTTGGGAACCGGGACGGGACTGGCGACGGCTTGGATCCTCGACGGAATGGATCAGGACTCCCGGCTGATCACGGTCGACATCGATCCCGCGTGCCTGGAGGTGGCGAAACGCCATCTGGGAAAGGATGGCCGCGTGGATTTCCGCCAAGGAGATGGAGCCGACGAAATGAATGCTCTACAGGGGTCGCGATTCGATCTGATCTTCGCCGATGCCTGGGCCGGAAAATTCTGGGACTTCCGGAAGGCCGTGGATCTTTTGAACAAGGGAGGGATCTACGTCATCGACGACCTGTTGCCGGCTCCGCCCTGGCCTCCCGATCACGCCCCGAAAGTGGACGCCCTGCTGGAACGGGTTCAGAGTCACCCGGCCTTGACGTCTTTCCGGCTTTCCTGGTCCACGGGGCTGGTGGTGGCCGTCAAAGGTTAGGATCGGAGCTCGAAGGCGGTCGCATCATGCCCCCGCCGAGACAAACTCCAAACGGTCGATGCTCAGGCTCCCGATCTGATACACGCTGTAGCGGAACCGGCAGCTACGGAAACTTCCCTCGCTCCGACTGGTCGCCTACCTGCCACGAATGGACCTCGTCAGCTTTCCAATAACCGGGTCATCATGTGCCGGACGTGATCTTGTCTCCCGAAGAACACGGCCAAAAGACGCACGCTCTCGTGTTCTTCTTCGACGTCAAACCAGTAAATTGCGCGATTGATCGTCAGGTGCCGCAGTCCCGGCAGAATATCGTCGTGCCGTATGCCTCGATACGGCGCAGTCAATATGCGATCACCGGTCGCACGGATTTCCATTACCCGCGCTTCGGCATGCTTGATCGCACTCTCTACACTCTCGCCGAAGCCGAGATAGCTTTCCAGAAGATGGTCGAATATCAGCCCGAAATCGTGTTCGGCTTCAACCGAAATCTCAAGTTGAAACGCCATGGGTTCGGCGCTTGTCGGCAAGCATCTTGCTCAGCCGTTCGTCCATTTCTTCCGCTCCGACAAACTCGCCGGACCGGCGGCGGGACAGGATTTCGTAAAGCGCCCTGCGTTCCAAGTCTTCGACGTCTAAACGCCGCCGCAGATGTTCAATACTTTGCTGAATGACCGCACTGAAACTGGCGTAACGTCCGGTATCCACCAACGCCCTGGCGAAGGCGTGTTGTTCATCCGTGAGAGAAATCGAGGACTTGACCGTCAAAATGCACCTTCCTGACAATATGGTAGCACTGGGTAATACCAACGTCAATCCGTGTCCGGAACGAAGTTAAGGGCGTGGAGAACCTGCGGACAGAATGCGAACCGACTCGGGCGGGTACATCAAACGCAGTCGGAAGACAGATCAAACGGGCGCACGGATGCTGATTCTCGCCGAGAATCGGGAGTAATCTCGCAGGTTCCAGGTCAGGAGCACCGCCGCCTCGGCTTTGTTCGCAGCGGCTGCAATCAGAGCGTCGACCATTTGTCCTCCAACGATTCCGAGACGCGGCGCTTCTCGCAGCGCCCGCCAGGTGTCTGGGGCGGTCAGGTGCACGACGGGCGCGGCGCCCCAATTCATCTCAATCAGAAAAAAACATCGTCGGCTCTTAGTCGATGGGGAGGAGGGAGCCGGGTGAGGACTGCGTAGGTTCCCGCCAGAGAATGGGCTGCAAGGACCAGGTCTTCACGATTGCGGCGGCGCTCTATTTCGGCGCAGGTGCGGACATGGTGTTCGTGCCAAGTGCAGACCGCGGCGATGAGACAACTCGTGTCAAAGAGATACCGGCTCAATCAGGAGGCCCCCGTCGCGGCTCCGCGATCACGGACCATGTCCATCGTGCGCTCGACCGTAGACGCTTTCAAGGCCGGCTGATCTTGGCTCGGAACGGCGACGACAAGTGGGCCACGTTGCTCAAGTGTGACTTCAAGTGGAACCGGCTCGATCTCCACGGTTCCGGAAACGACCCGAAATCGGACTCTGGTCCCCGGTTTCAGCCGCGCCGCGTCTCGAATCGCCTTGGGAATCACGATACGGCCAGCTTTGTCGATGGTTGAATTCATGGCACAGGTTCTACCACAAGTTCTGCCACGATAGATGGTCCGCCACCTGGAATTCCCAGACGGTGGCGACCTGGAACAAAAATCGCACACGCGGATGGTGGCCGGACGCTACTGCCGACGCCAGGCCGAGGGTCAGTGATCTCCTCACCGACTCGGTGCTGAAAGCGTTGACCGTGGCCGACGGCCGTTGGGCTGGCCATGTTACGATCTGGGGTAAGAGAGTCATCGTGCTTGAACTCATCATCACCTTGTGCACGATCGTTGCAACGGGCTTGGCTCTGGCCGGGCTGATCGTGGCCAGATGGAACAAGCTGGATGACCGGCTTCGCACCGTGGAAACGGGGCTGGCGGAATTGAGAGGGGCTCTCATTCACGGGAATATCCGCCCGAAGTCGAAACCTGCCGATTAGAATCTCTGCTGGGGCGGGACCAATCGCGGTCTCCGGATCGAAGCTCTCCGTAGCGGGATGAACTCCAGTCAAATTGACGTTCTCGAGAGCTGACGTCGCGGTGGAGTACGGTGGCAGTTCTTGCCACCGGATAAGGGCCGTTGTCACGGGGCGCCGAACGACTGTCCGTTTTCGGCACAAAGTGTCCGCTAGCGGACACTTTTCCCGGTGTCGGCCACCTGAAACGCCCAGATGGTCGCGTCCCGGAACAGGAACCGCAGGCGGACGGCCTTTCCTCTCAGGGACGAGATCGAGCGGCCCTTCCACGTCACCCGGTGAGCCAGCCCGTCCCCCCGGATCACTTCGCAGTCCTCGCGGCGAAAGCCGTCCAGCTTCTGCTCGGCGGCGCCGATGTAGTGACTCATGTGGACCTTCTTCCCGGTGTCGAACTGCCTTCCCGTGGGGTCCACCAATTCGACCCGCAGTTCCCCGCCGACTTCGGCGTTGACGATCAACTCGTCCCCCTCCACCACGATCGGCCGGGTCAGAAAGGCCCCCTTTCCCTCCAGCCGCTCCCGGCTGCGGAGACCCATGAGCCGGTCCCGCGGGACCCAGCCCAGGCCGATCCGGATCTGGCGGCGGTCCAGCGGCACGTTCCGGGAGCCGTGGTTGTATCGGGCGCCGGCGTAGTAGAAGAGCATCTTCTCCCCGTGCACGATCATGGAGGGCCACCAGATGATCCGGTCGTCCCAACTGCCCTCTTTTCCCTGGGGTATGAATGCTTCCTTGGGGAAGGGATGGTCCCAGCGGAACCCGTCCCGGCTGACGATCAGGTGCTGCTCCACGTCACCCCTCACGTAGTTGTCCAGCATGGAGGGCAGCCCCAGGTAGACGCCCTCGTAGCGGAACACCTTCATGCTCTCCACTTCGGGCCAACGCTCGCTCATGGGGTGGAAGACCGTCTGCCGGGGGGACCATTTCACCAGGTCCGGACTCTCCTGGCGGACGATGTAGCGGGGACCGGTGCCGGTCTCGGGGTCCGCCTTCTCCGTCAGTTGCCGGTGAAACAGCACGTATTTCCCCAGGTCCTCGTCCCAGACAATGCTGGGATTCCCGCCTCCGCCCCCGCCTCGAAGACCGCCCGGCATCTGGTGCCAGGTGAGGCCGTCGGCGCTGTAGGCCATCCCGTTCCAGCCGCCGAAGCGGCCCCCGTCCCGGTGGTAGGGGGGAACCCCGCAGGTGAGGAACCGGCGTTCCGGCGGGCGCTCTCTCGGGTCCTGGATCAGCCGGATGGCGCCGTAAAGGGGGCGGTTCCCCAGGTGGTCCGAGTGGCGCAGGACGTTGTTGTGCATCGTTCCCTGGTAGCGGACCAGTCCCAGGTCCGGTTTCACCCAGGTGACGCCGTCCTCGCTCTCGGCGTAGGCGGCCACGTTGCCGCCGGTATGCTGCTCGATCTGGTACCAGATCTTGAACTTCCGGTCCTGGGGATCGTAGATGGCGGTGCCGAGCTGGATTCCCCAGCTCTTGAGCGCTGTCTCCTCCCAGGGAGCGTCTGCCTCCATCAGCGGGTTGGCGGGGTGTTTTTGCAGCACGCCCTGAACCCGCTTCACGTTGTACCAGGCGGCGAGCACGTGGTTGTCCACCAGGAGCTGCTTCCGGTTGCCGATCTGCAGCGGCGGTTCCGATTCCAATGGCGCCAAGTGGACATGGGGAGATCCGGAATCCTGCGGGGCAGCCGTGTTCGACGCCGCCAGAAGCGCAAACGCTGTCAGCAGAGCGAGAGATTTCAGATGCATGTTGAAAGCAAACCTTTCCGGTCGGAATCGGATTCGCCGGATCGGGAAGACGATCAAATGCCGGAAACGGTCACGTTCCCTTCGCTGTCCACCCTGACGAGTTCCTTGGACTCCTTGTGGAATGAGATGTCGACCATCCAGATAATCGCCCACAGGCCGACGGTGAAGAAGCTGAGCATGAGATGAAGGATGTGATTCACTGGGGTGCCGTCGGCGACAATGGCCTGGTAGTCGCCGTGGAAAGCAATCCTCTTGCCTTCTTCCTCCATGACGGCCAACTGCCGCGACAGAAGGCGCCTTCGTTCGGCAGGGGTCAGGTTCTCACTCTCGCTCACTCTGAATCTCCTTGCGGACAGGATAGTATTCGGTTGCCGGCAAAGCGACCCGTGGAGATCTGAAGTCATTCTCTCCAAAACGCGCGCGGTTCGCCAGCCGAATGGCGTGGCGGCGTCGGCGGCGGGCTGATATAACACACGAGTCATGTCACAAGCAGTTGCGACGTTGTGGCGCCGGGAGGTCATTCGCTTCTACCGTCAACGGGGCCGGCTGGTCGGCGCCCTGGGCACTCCACTGGTCTTCTGGATCCTCATCGGATCGGGAGTCGGCGAATCCTTTCGTCCGGCGTCGGCGCCCGACGACCTCCACTACCTGGTCTATTTCTATCCCGGGACCATTCTCCTGATGCTCCTGTTCACGGCCATCTTCTCCACCATCTCCCTGATCGAAGATCGCCGGGAAGGTTTCCTGCTGTCGGTCCTGGTGTCCCCCGTCTCCCGGGCCGGCGTGGTCTTGGGCAAGATCCTGGGAGGGGCGACCCTGGCCTTCCTGCAAGGTCTCCTCTTTCTGCTCCTGGCTCCTCTGGCCGGTATTTCCCTCGGCCTGGGACAGGTCCTGTGGATGATGGCCGTCATGGCCCTGATTGCCCTCTCTCTGACCGGCCTGGGCTTCGTCATCGCCTGGCAGAGCGAGTCGATTCAAGGCTTTCACGCCGTCATGAACCTGATGCTGGTTCCCATGTGGATCCTCTCGGGCGCCCTCTTCCCCTTTTCGGGGGCGTCCTCCTGGATCCAGTACCTGATGCGGATCAACCCCCTCAGTTACGAGGTGTCGCTGCTCTGGCATGCTCTCCACACGGAGGTTCCCACCCTGGGAATCCGCCTCCCCTCCTTCACCGCGTCCCTGGCCGTGACGCTGCTCTTCGTTCTGGCGGTCTTCGGCGTCTCCCTGTGGCTGGTCCGCCGGCCCGGGCTGCGGGGCCTGGCCTGATGAACATTTCGGACTTGCCGGCGCTCAACGCCGGTCTCAATGCCCTCAGCGGCTCTCTATTGGGGGTGGGGTATGCCATGATTCGACGGGGCCGGGTGAGGGCGCACAAGGCCTTCATGCTGGCCGCGGTGGGCGTCTCGACCCTGTTTCTGGCCTCCTACGTCGTCTACCACTATCACGCCGGGTCCACGAGGTTTCCCGGGACGGGCTGGGTCCGGACCCTCTACCTGCTGATTCTGGTGACCCACGCGGTACTGGCGGCGGCGGTGGTCCCGCTGGCGGCCGTGACCCTGGTCCGGGCGTGGCGGGAGGATTTCGGTGCCCACCGGCGCATCGCGCGGTGGACGCTGCCCATCTGGTTCTACGTCTCCGTCACCGGCGTGATCATCTACGTCATGCTCTATCAGCTCTATGCCCAATAAAGGGTCCGGCGCCGGCAAAGTTTCCCTGAAGACCCATCTTCTGGTGTTCGCGTCCCTGTTGGCGTTCGTCCTGGTTCCGGGAATGTTCTGGCACGATGTCTGGTTCGGTCGCGCCCTGGACAACGCCGAACTGGAGGCGTATCTCAACGACGAGACCAGTCCCCGGCGGATGCAGCATGGATTGGCTCAATTGGGAGAAAGGATCGGCAGAGGGGACCCGGAAGCCCGGAGATGGTACCCGAGACTGATGGAGCTGGCGGGGCATGAGCAGCCGGAGATCCGCAACCTCTCCGCCTGGCTCATGGGACAGGATGCCTCGGCGGAGGCCTTCCGTCTGAGCCTGGCGGAGCTTCTGAAAGACTCCAACCCCCTGGTTCGCCGGAACGCCGCCCTTTCCCTGGTGCGATTCGGCGACGGCCGGGGACGGCCCGAGTTGCGGTCCATGCTCCGGCCCTGGGTGGTGGAGAGTCCCCGGGCGGGACGGCTCCGGCTGCTGGTTGAGACGGACGACGAGGTCCGAAGCGGTTCCCCGGTGGCGGAGATCGAACAGGGGGAGTTGTCCGTGGCGGTCCAGGTCCCCGTTGCCGGGACGGCGGCGAATCTGGCCGAGGACGGACAGGGGGTCGATGCGGGCGCCGAACTGATGGTCTTGTTGCCGGATCCGGTGCATCTCTGGGAGGCGCTCCGGGCCCTCTACCTGGTGGGGACGGAGGAGGACCTGGAGTTGATCGAACCCTATCTGGGAGCAGGTGAGGACAACGAGAGCATTCGCAGCCAGGCGCACCTGACGCGTGAAGCCATTCTCAAGAGAACAATCCAGCGGGAAGAGAAAATTTCAGAGAGCGGGACGGGGGATCAGTAGGGCAGAGACCCGTGACTGCCTTCGTAGCCCTTGATCGCCACCATGTCGATGGCGTCCCAGGGACATCCGTCCAGGAAGGTCCCCTCCGGACCCTTGCTGGTGCAGAGCTTGCATCCGATGCAGAGCAGGGGATCGACCTCGATCCGGCCGAAGGGCGGATGGTCGTCGTCCGGGATCCAGATCATGCAGTTCTCGATGGGGCAGTAGTCCACGCAGGCCGGAGAGCCGGAACAGCCGGTGCAGCAGTCGTTGATGACGGCTACGAGCGCGGGTTTGCGCTTCCGCTTATCGTTCCGCTTGATGGTGCTGCTGTCTTTCAGAACGTCAACTTGCATTCCAATGCCATTATCTCATTTGGCCCGGCGGCTTTTCAACGGGCGACGGCGTTTCACCGGGCGACGCCGCTTCGCCGGGCGGCGGCGTTTCACCCTGGGCCTGGGCTTGGGCGGCGCCACGTCCGGACCGAACCAGGAGACCTCGTAGTCGGGAAATTCCGCCTTGAAGGTCTGGGCCAGGGATTCCCGGTCCGGGTCCGCGCCGTAGGCCGTGTTCTTGCCGAACAGAGTGAGAGTTCCGTAGTAGGGATTGCGGGCCAGCGATCCTCCGCCCTGGACCGTGAACTCTCCGCCCGCATCCAGAAAACCCGCGTCCTCCAGGTCTTGCCGGGTCCAGCGGATCAGGGCTTCCTCGCTGTCCACTCCGGAACTGATGTAGTTGGAGCCCCGGGCGATCCTCTTGGTCGCCCCCTCCAACTGCAGGGAGAAGACCAAGTACTGGAAGACGACACCGTCGCCCAGCAATTCGACGTCCCGGATTTCCTCCAGCGCCATCGCGAATCGTCCTAGATGGCGATCATTGCGATCGCCATGCCGGCCAGGAGCAACACGACCCCGCCCCGGTGCGCCAGGGTGGCGACGCGGCCGGTTCTGCTCGACAAGCCCACCACGGTCAGGATCAACGTGCCCGCCAACAAGAGTCCCAAACTCAACCAGATCACTTCGGTTCTTCTCCCGTTCTTGCCCAATTGGTATAGAGCTTTCCGCCCCAATTGTCAAAGCAAGCTCCCGTAAAGAATGCCGCGCGAGGAGGCACCGGGACGGCCCGGGAGAAACACCGGCGCAGACTTCTAGACGGCCCGCTTGGCACGGGGCTTGCGCCGGACGGCGCGGGCGCGGATCTGGCCCTGGCGTCCGAGGTTCGGTTGAACGACATTGGTGTCCTGTTGATACCGGGCCTTCGTCGCCACATAGATCTGATTCCAGCAGGTGGCGCACCGATCCAGGTGCAGTAGAAATTCCAACTTGTCATCCAGGTTCAGGGTGTTGTTTAAATAGCCCGAGATTCGCTTCCGGTCACACCCGCCAAAGGTGTCCATGATCGTCTCCTATGGTTGTTGATGGAATTTGGCCGAAAATCGCCGTTGTCTTGCGGTTCAATAACAAAGACAGCATTTGGACCCGAATGGTTTCAAACAATTTTGCATCCGCACCGCCGGGCCGGGGCAAATTGCAAGCGGAAAATGCGGTCTGATATCGTGAGCCGGCCATGATCAACGCCACTCAGATCCGAAAAGGAATGATCCTCATCCATCAGAACGAGCCTCACCGCGTGCGTGAGTCCCAGCACCGGGCGCCCGGCAAGGGGGCCGCCTTTGTCCGGGTCCTGCTGAAGAATCTGCGGACCGGAGCTTCGTATGAGCACCGCTTCGCCTCGGGAGACGCCGTGGACCGGGCGACGCTGGACCATCGGGAAATGGAGTTCCTCTACCGGGACGGGAATATCTGCCATTTCATGGACACTGAGAACTACGAGCAGATCGGACTGGACCGCGAAGCGTTGGCCGAAAGCTGGGACTATCTCAAGGAAGGACAGACCCTCACGGTGGAGTTCTTCGACGGCAACCCCATCGGCGTGGAGCTTCCTTCCACGGTCGAATTGAAGGTGGTGGAGACGGAGGCCGAATTGAGGGGAGCGACCGCCAGCAACTCGCCGAAACCGGCCAGGCTGGAGACCGGCGTCACGGTCCAGGTCCCGCCATTCATCCGCGCAGGCGAACTGATCCGCGTCGATCCCTCCCAAGGCCGCTACATCGAACGCGCCCGCTAGGAGGGGGGACTTTCCTGTCCCCCGTCCCCCCCCAATGTGTGCAGGCGACTTTCCAGTCGCCGACTCGGGAGTCTGCAGCGGGGCCTCCGCGCCCGAAGGGCTAACTTGATTGATTGCGCAGGCTCCCCCTGGCCGCCTGCCCTCTTCTTCTTAGTAACTTCACCTCCTCGATGACCGTAGGGGCACTGCGGGTGCCCTCCGGCGTCGCATCGTTCCCCGCCACCCGGTCCGGTCGGGACCGGGTCGTTCGTCAGACCGCAACGCGGACAGGCGCCGCTGCCGACACCATCGCCGCCCAGTTTCTGGCCGGATCATGC
>JAJDTT010000272.1 GCA_022827025.1 Acidobacteriota bacterium | reverse complement strand
CAGGTCCAGGCCGCGGGAATTGTCCCAGATGGCCTTCATGGTGCCGCTGTCGTAGCCGAGGGCTCCCAGATTCGGCCAGTAGTCGGCCATGTGAGGATAGGCGGGCGAAAGGGTGACGTAGCCCCGCTCGGCCAGCTCCTTGGCGTAGGCGCGTCCCCGCCGGGACCCTGGTTCGACGACGATCTTGCGTCCCACGTCCATGTTGGTCCCGTGCAGACAGAGCACCGCAGGGGCCCGCCGCTTTCCCGCCAGCACCTCCTTGGGAATGCAGAGGTAGGCCGGAGTGCGCGACTCCGGTTCGGACCTGTAGGTGATGAGGCGCCGGACGTAGGTCCCGCGATCCACCTCCTCCTCGACCCGGGGTTCCAGCGGAACCCGCCGATCCTCCCCGGGCATCTCGCCCATCACCTCCTGCATCCCCCGCACGATCTCGGCTCGGCGCCGTTCCCAGTCCTCCGGCGTCTCGACCGGCCGAATTTCTCCCTGGGAGTCCCGGTATTTGAGGAGATCGTTGCGGTCGAGGCGGACTTGTCCGGCACCTGCGGCGCCGGCGGGTTCGATCAGGACCAGGAAGAGTCCCCAGAAGAGGAGCAGGAATGGGCTCATGGCGTCGTCTCGGCAGCGCGGAAGGGCCGGTCCGGCATCAGGGCGTGTCGAGGGATTCATCCGGAGATACGGCCCCCGCTCTCTCGGTGATCGGGAGATAGTCCTGGATGCTCCGGTTCTCGTCGAAGTTGAGGGCGTGTTTTCGGTACCTCGCGGTCTGGTCCAGGTCGCATTGGGCCACCACCAGTTCGTCTTCCAGGGTGGTGGCCATGGCCACGATCTCTCCCTCCGGCGAGATGATGCAGCTCTGGCCGATCTGGCTCACCCCGGCTTCGACGCCGGCCTTGGCGACTCCCACCACCCAGGCGCCGTTCTGGTAGGCGCCCGCCTGCATGCAGAGCAGGTTGTGAAACCGGGCCAGCGGAGCTTTGCCGGGCCGGTCGGGCCACGAGTCGGGGGTGTTGTATCCCAATAGAATCAACTCTGCGCCGCGCAACGCCAGCACCCGGTAGGTCTCGGGCCAGCGGCGATCGTAGCAGGTGCACAATCCCACCACCCCGCCGAAGGCCCGCCAGGTTCGAAACCCCAGGTTGCCCCGGTCGAAGTAGTACTTCTCCAGGTTCTGGTACCGGTCCCCGGGTTGGAACCCGGCGTTTCCGGGCAGGTGGATCTTCCGGTACTTGCCGATGATCCGGCCGTCGTTGCCCACCAGGATCGAGGTGTTGTAACGGCCCGTACGCCCTTCCTCCCGGGTCAACTCGGCGTAGCCCAAGTGGAACCCGATGCCGAGCCGGACCGCCTCGTCGAACAGTTTCTGTGTCTCCGGCCCCGGCATCTCCCGCTCAAACCAGGAGTCGATCTCGTCCTGGTCGTCCATGTACCAGTGGGGAAAGAATGCCGTCAGGGCCACCTCGGTGAAGACCACCAGGTCGCAACCGAGGCGGCTCGCCTCCCGCATCTGGGAGAGCAGCCGTTCGACGACGTCTGCCCGGGTCTCGGAGCGGGAGACGGGACCGGACTGGGCGGCGGCAACGGTCAGAGTTCGCGGCATGGTCGTCAGCCGTCAAGATGGCGCAAGTCACCGCCCGGCGCAAGTCGGGATCTGCATTCAGCCGAGCTGAGGAGCAGGTGGCGAACCCGTGGTATACAATGGTTTCGATGCTCGCCGTCCTCGTTTTTCCCGTTTGCCTGCTACTGGCCGTTTCGGGTGCGCTGGGTTCCGACAAGGAGACCCTGAAGCGGATCGAATCGAACATGAAGTGCCTCTGTGAATGTCCGAAGCTGGTGGCGGACTGCGGAGACGAATGCGGCCACGCTCCACAGATCAGAGCCCACATCCAGCAGTTGCTGGCCAACGGGATGACCGAGGAGCAGGTCTTTGCGGAATACGAAAAGGAATACGGCCAGAGAATCTACGGGGCACCCAAACCCGAGGGATTCAACCTTGTGGCCTGGGTCCTCCCCTTCGTCGTCCTGACCTGTGGGGGCGTGTTGATCGCCGTCTTCCTGAAGAACCGGAAAGAGCCCGAGCCGGGGCCGAAAACCCGCCGCCGGCGTCGATCCCTGTCCGCCAAGCACCGCAAGATGCTGAGACGGGAGCTGGCGGAGTAAGGCCCGGTGACGCGGGACGCCATTCGCGGCCCCCTTCCGACCCATCGAAACCGATGGAGACCCCGCTGACCTTCCTGGCGTGGCTGGTCCTCATTGGAGCCATCCTGGCCGCGGTTTGGCTGGCCGGAGCATGGCACCTCTCCAACCGGATCCGCCACCGGGTTTTGGAGCCGGCGATCCGGCGAGGCTCGCGGCCGCTTGAGGTGTTGGAAGTCGAGTCGGATCGCGTGACCCTGGGAGTCCTCCCGGAGACAGGTCCCCGCCGCCACTGGCGTCAGGAGGGTCTCTGGGGTCTGCGTTGGCCGGAGGGTTACGCCCAAGCCGGCAGGATCCTGCATCTGACGAGCCGGCAGGTCACTCGACGCCTCCATCTTCTGAATGGAGATCTGGCGCCCGGCACCCGCGTGACGCTCACCAGCTTCGCCTTCCCCGACGATCCGGGTGATGCGTTCGGGCTGTCGGTCCAACCGCTCCGATACGATTCTCCACTGGGCCGATTCCCCGCCTGGCTGACCCCCGGTTCCCGCTCCACCTGGGTCATCTTCGTCCACGGAAAGCGGGCTGCGCCGCCCAGCAGAGCTCTCCGTACCTATCCCCTGCTGAAGGTGGCGGCGGACCTGGGATTTCCCGGCCTGGTCATCTCGTATCGAAACGATCTGGAGGCCGAGCCCGCCCCGGACGGCCTCCACTGGTACGGACTCACGGAGTGGGAGGATCTGGAAGGAGCCGCTCGCCACGCCCTGGAGTCCGGGGCCGGAGGCCTGATCCTGGCCGGTTACAGCATGGGCGGGTGCGTGATCATGAGCTTCCTGCGGCGATCGAATCTGGCCCGGTCCGTCCAGGGAGTCATTCTGGACTCGCCGGTCCTGGACCTGGAAGCAACGTTGAAATTCGCCGCCCGCAACCAGGGGTATCCCCGGCTCTTCTACGACGCGGCCAAGGCCCTGGCTCGAACTCGTTTCGGGATTCCGTGGCAGGAACTGAATTACCTCCGCGACACGGGACACCTGCATGCGCCCACCTTGGTTTTCCATGGCGGCGCGGACGCCCTGGTTCCTCTCCGAACCAGCCAACTGCTCTCCCGCTCCCGCCCGGATCTGGTCCGGTGCGTGGAGGTCCCCGGCGCCACCCACGGAAGGGTCTGGAACCTGGACCCGGACCGTTACGAGGAAATCACCCGGGAGTTCCTGGAGTCCGTAGCGAGCGGATAACTGCTGTTAACGACTTGAAAAACGATGTTCCGTTGCTGGCCAGCGGGAGGAGGTGACGGCCAGCGGGAGGAGGTGACTGTCCCCTTCTCTCGAGAGGATAGGATCACTTTATTTCGACCGGGCAGTATGCCGATCTTTGCAGCCCAGCCTGATTCCATAGATCACCAGATGCCCCAGATGTGCGACGGCTGTTTGGGAAACAGTGCGTCAAGCAAACAGCGCGTCTCCGGGGACCCGATATCACAGTCGGGAACGGCGTACTCGAGCTCATTCGCGGCACGGAACCCGAAGAGCATCTGCAAGAAAAACAGCCCAGGAAAGAATGCGTCACAAGTCCCTGAGTTCAGTCAGCTGCCACCCTTTCGCGGCCTGGCTAATCTCTCGATCTTTGTCAGATGTCCGATGTCGAATGAAAGGTCCACTCCGTAGTCGACGAAGCCAATCGTAAGCTTGCCGCTGCAACCCGCCACCGCCGAACCGGCCAGCCGCCGTTCCAAGACCGGTGTGACATGACGCAGGAAGCCGGCAATGTCGGGCACCCGGACATACCATGCGCGGACCCTCTTCGAACGCGGCGACCTGTCGTTCATGACCTGATACGCCGGGTGTTCCGTGCCCAGTTCGAACGCCACGTTGCGGAACTCGCGCCGCGTCTTTCCCGTGGTGTACGCCTCGCCCATCCTCCGGAGATACCTCACAACGCTGGGAGTGACTTCACGCCAGGAGGCCCCGTCCTTCAGTTCGTAGAGAAGAACGCAGGGTTCACCATCCCAGAGGCCGCGAAAGTGGACCATGAGTCCCACCGGCTCGCCGGTCGCGGCCTCCACGACGCACATCTCCAGCTCGGAATATGTGTTCTTGCTCCGCCCGTTCAGCTCGTACCTCCACAGTCCCTCGTCACGGACGCAGGAGA
This sequence comes from Acidobacteriota bacterium, assembly GCA_022827025.1. Lineage (GTDB taxonomy): Bacteria > Acidobacteriota > UBA6911 > RPQK01 > JAJDTT01 > JAJDTT01. Next base: position 5,219 of record JAJDTT010000272.1, on the reverse strand, counting down.
CCAGGTAGCGCCCCATTGCCTCGTCGTACAGGCGAGCTATGAATGAAAGATCTCTGTCGGTCGCGGGGCGTACCGTGTAAGGCTCCCGGACAGCATCGTCAAGTGCGGGCCAATTGGAGACGGGGCACGAGTACCCGATTCCAAACTCCAGCGCCATCTCGTAGCCGAACTGGCGATAGAACCAGGGGATGCCGCTGATCACCTGCATCTTTTCGCCTCGCCTCGCACTCATCTCATGGACGGCGTCCATCTGAGCCCGCACGAGCCCGCGTCTTCGATAGTCGGGATGTGTGGACACCAGCTCGATACGGCCGACGCTTATCTCAATGCCGCCATAGAACCAGGTCTGTGGGATCAGGTTCAGTATCGAAACGATGGCCCCGGTGCCCGTGTCCTCCACCAGGGTGAAGTCGCCGGGATGGAACCCCGGCAGGGCTCCGCTCATCAGGTCCCGGGTCCAGATTCTGAACGACTCGGCAAACGTGTGGGGAAGGTGGACCTGAGCCTGAAACTCCGCGGCAGCCTCAGTATCGTCGGCGGTGGCCTGTCTCAGGATCAGCCCATCGCCCAAGTCCCTCGGGAGGAAACCGGGCGCCTCGGCATTCAGAGGCATCCCGTTACCGCCTGCGAGGGCACGGGTGGCGTACCTGCCGTCCTCGATCCACACGATTCCGACCAAGCTGCCTGGATCCAAGCCATTTTCCGCTGGATGTTGTTCTTGGTGAGTTCACTGTCTTTGGTGTTGTCTGCGAGGACCATGGAAGTACCGTTGGCCACCATAACACCCTTCATCCAAGGGTGAGGACTTCCACCGGGAATGCATCCCGGCCGCGCCAAGCCAAGACGAGAGGAGGTGACTGTCCCCTTTGCCTTTCTCCCGTTCCCCCCGCTCTCTGACTTGATATACTCGCCGTCGTCGGTTCGCGGCAGACTTGATTTCACAGATCCTTTCGGGCGGAAGTTCCTATGAAGACGACCAAAAGCGCTCCGGCTAACCTCCGCGTGGACCCGGAATTCAAGGGTTGGACGCCGCCCGCAAGCTGGTGGGAGCAGCCCGGGATGCGGTCGTCGATAATGACCTTCTACCTGCGCCGCCCGGGGGGTATTGCCTGGGGTGAGGCGGCCTCGACAGCCCAGGCGTACAACGACGCGCACGGGTTGAAAACTTTCACGGTCGGTCAGTGGCGCAGTCAGTGGCGCGGTCATGCGAAGTGGTGGTCGGAGCGCCACCCTGAATTCAGCTTCGACGATGATGGCGAGAGAGGAACGCTCGTCCGGAATTCGGATCGTCCACTGGGACAGAAGGAACTCATCGAGCTGATCGAGCGAACACGACCGAACAGAACGGGTCGACCTGGTACTTCTCCGAACCGGGCGGATCGGCCTGGTACTGCTCCGATCCAGCATGGGCCGAAAGACTACGACATAGGGGATGGGAACAGCTCAGTTTATGCCTACTACTATCCCAAGTACCGCGAAAACGGGGAGGCAGATTTCCCGATCAAGATAGGCCGATCGATCGATTATCCAGATCGGATCAAAGCCCAAACAACGGGAATGCCGGAAAAACCCGAAGTCTCAATAGTGTGGCGAACGGACCGGCCAGAGGCAGCGGAGAGGCTGCTCCACGAGCTCTTGAAATTCCGAGGCAAGCACAAGCTTGACGCTCCAGGCCGCGAATGGTTCCGGACGTCACCCGATGAAATCCGCCAGATCATTGAGTGCATACAACCCGGGGTGAGCATCCGGAATACCCTGACGGCCGAGGAGATTTAGACCTGGGACGCTGACCTCCCCCACTGTGACCGATCCGGGACGAGGAGTTGAAGGCCCCTTCTCTTCGTCCAACCGACGTTCCCCTGCCTTGACCGCCCGATTCAGTGTTTTCTAGGATTCACCCAAATCCAGCCCCCAGAAAGGACGGGCAGCATAGTGAAATCTGAAGCGCGATCCCAGTCCATTAACCGCCGAATGTTTTTCCAAGGTGCGAAGGTGGCCGGTACGGCCGCATTGACGGCTTCGCTATTCGGACAACGGTACAGGCCGCTCGAAGCTGGCAAGCAGTTGCGGATCGGTGTAGTGGGCGGTGGATTCGGCGCCGCGTTCCCCTGGCATCGGCATCCCAACTGCAAGGTGACAGCGGTCGCCGATCTCAGGGAGGACCGGCGGAGGCGGCTCGAAGAGCGGTTCGAGTGCTCCAACGCCTATGCCGATTTCCGCGCCATGCTCAAGGACCCCCTGGTCGATGCAGTCGCCATCTTCACCGGGGCGCCCCGTCACGTTCCCCACTGCGTGGAGGTCATGGAGTCCGGCCGGCACGTCATCAGCGCGGTTCCGGCCGCCACCAGCTTGGATCAGTGCCAACAGCTTCTGGAGGCCGTCAAAAGAACCGGCCAGATCTACATGATGGCCGAAACCAGCTGCTTTCACCCAGCCACCATGACTGCCCGCAGACTGAGGCAAGAGGGCAAGTTCGGGAGAATCTATTACACCCAGGGGGATTACATCCATGACCACGGCAGCTACCTGGCGAAAGGGGAGATGCCGGACTATCTGGAGCGGATGTTCTTTCACGAGGGCAGGCGGACTTGGCGGTATGGCAACGCTCAGGGCCTCTATATCACCCACGCCAGCGGCCCGGTCATCTATGTGACCGGCGAGAGCCTGGTCGAGGTCGCGGCGGTCGGAACGCCGATAGATCATCCGTTCTACAGGGAGAACCAGTACGGCAACCCGTTTATGAACACCACCTTCTTCTTCAAGACGTCGGGTGGCAACTCCTCCCGAATCAACATCCACTGGTGGACCGCATCCCCCGGCCGTGAAGGAGCAGATTATTTCGGAACCGAAATGTCATTGTTCGAGAGGTGGAAGGATCTGCGCCCCTCCGCTTACGTGACCCGTCCCGATTCTGAACCCGAACTGCTGCAGGCGGACCACTCCGCACAACTGCCGCCGTCACTGCGGAATGTTGAGGGGCACGGGGGTTCCCATCCCTTCATCATTCACGAGTTCGTCTCGGCATGTCTGGAGCAGCGCCCCCCAGCGGTCGATGTCCATCAGGCCCTGTCCTACACGGCGCCCGGAATCGTAGGATTCCACTCGGCTCTGAAGGGTGGAGACTGGCTGAAGATTCCCGATTTTGGACCCGTCAGGTAGCTGTTCCCGGAGAACCCGGAGACCATGGAAACTCGGGCATTGAGACGCGGTGACTGTCCCGTTCTCGCGGGATTTCAGTTATCGCGGATGTTGGATTTCAGTTAACTGAAATTAACGGCAACATTCCCCGTCGCTCTCACCGTCTGAAACCAGCTAATTCCCCTTCTGCGGATCCTGATTCTCCGGCCTCAGAGACGGGTGAAGCATCATCTCCTCGTAGACCTCCTCCCCGTACCCGATGCCGGCGCTTTCGGTGCCGACCTCGTATTGATACTTGAGGATGAAGGTGATCAGGTCGGCCATCTCTTGGTGGCTGATGTTCTCTTCCAGGCCCTCGGGCATGAGGGAGTTGGTCGTCGCCCGGATCTCACGGATGTTCTCCCGCAACAGGGTGTTGCTCAGGTCGTCCCCCTCCACCAGGGTCACGCTGGTGGCCGTCTCATCCCGCAGCAGGCCCGTGTAGAGCCCTCCTTTGAGGTCCGTCGCGACATATTGCAAATACTGGGGTTCGACGAAACGGTTGGGATCCAGGATGTTCACCAGGAGGGACTCGGGATCCTTCTCCGAGCCGCGGATCAGGTTCGGTCCGATGGGGTGTTCCCGGGAAGAGAGCCGGTGGCACTTGATGCACTCCCGCCGATAGACAACCTCGCCTCTTTTGTGGTCCCCCGTCAAAGTCAAGCTGGCCTGAAAATCGGCCAGGGCGTCCTGTCGAGATCCCAGTTGCTCGGATCCCAGAAGCCGTACTGCCTGCTCCCGGATGGACTCGTCGTCATGGTTCAGGAGAAGGTCCCGGCGCTTGGCGTCGATCTGGTTGCCTGCGACGGACTCCTCCGAGACGGCCTGGAGCAAGGCCGAGGTCCACTCCTGTCGAGCGAAGAGGGTCTCCAGGATCTTGCTCCGGGTTCGGGGGGAATGCGCCGTCCAGTCCGCCAGCAGGAGACCTGGGACCTCCGAGCTGTCGAAGCCGGCCAAGGCGTCGATGGCCGCGATCTGGAGGTCCTGAGGCTGTTGGGGATCCACCAGGAAGGCCAGTACGGGCTTCACTCGATCCAGCCGACCGTGGCGAAGCAGCCGGATCGATTGGAGCCGGTCCTCCAGGGAAGCGGCCTCGTCAGCGGCGTTCTTCCCCGCTCGCTCCATGTGGGCCTTGATCATGGAGACGGCGGAGGCCGGGAGTCTTCGCAGACCCAATAGCGACCCGCCGGAATGGGCCAGACCCTCGGCCATGCCGATGACGATCTCCTGCCGTGCGGACGGTCTCGCGGCCAGCACCGGATTGGCGGCCAGGGCGCCCAGGACCCTCCTCAACTCCCGTGCGCGGTTCCGGGCCCCCACGGCGCGCGCGAGGCGGGACAACCACTGGACCGATTCGGGTTGCGCCAGAAAGGTCTCCTCGTTCGCCAACCGGGCAAAGAGTTGGTGGGGAAAAACGGCACAGGAACTCAGGACGGCGTTCTGGACCCAGAAGTCGCCTGTATCCGTCTGGGCAATCCGGACCAGTGCAGGAAGCGCCCGCTGTCCTCTCGCCTCGCCCAGACTCAGGGCCACCTGGAACCGGACCCGGATCTCCGGGTCCTGGGCCAGGTCCGACACCTCCCGGAACAGGGCTCGCGAACGATCCAAACGGGACTCGGCCAGTCGAACGGCGTGGACCCGGACACCGGCTTCCGGATCTCCCAGACCCCGCAGCAGGTCGCGGTCCCGGAGGGAGCCGAGACCCTCCAGCGACCACAAAGCATGCATCCGGGCCAGGGGGCGGGAACTCTCTCTCAGGAGCCGGCGCAGGAGGGGCGCCGCCGACCGGTCTTCCCGTTCGCGGATGAGGCGGTGGGCCGTGGCCCGCCACCAGCCCCCGTCGTGTTCCAGATGGGCCACCAGTTCCTCGATCGTCGCCTCGCCCAACCGGGGCGGAGGCGGCGACACGAAACCCGGGGGCGCCAGGCGATAGATGCGTCCCCGGTCTCTTCCGCTGGTGAAATCCAGGTGCTTCATCACCCGTTCGGGGACATGGGTCGCCTCGATCAACTCTCGGGACATGTCCAGGAAGTAAACCGTTC
>JAJDTT010000173.1 GCA_022827025.1 Acidobacteriota bacterium | reverse complement strand
GTTTTCAAAGGGGAACCAGTCGGCCGAGCCGGCGACTCGATTGGTGAGGTGATAGAAGGCGGCTTCTGAACTTTTGTGGCGTGCGGTTCGGGCCATGGTCATTGTCCTCGGTTGATCGGACTCGGACTCGCGAGGGAGTCGGTTCGTGCCTCTGATGACAACAACGATTGAGAATTGAGAACGGCGACGGAAACTGGAATGAAAGTGACTGTCCCCTTCTGTGGAGGAGACTGTCCCCTTCTGGAGGAGGTGATCCTGTGGACTCCTCCCGAAGGGGGAGGTGGACCGGATTGCAAGAAAATGTGGGGGTGTAGGGGTGCCCCTACGCGGCGCCTTTCCTCAGGCGAAGAACGGCTTCTACGCCCAGCCAGAGCGACAGGGCCAGGATGATTCCCCCCACGACCAGCAGCAGGTGGGCTCCCGAGTTCCAGAAATCGGCCATTTTGTAGGACATGGCCACCAGGGTCGTGACGAGCATGAAAAGCATGGGGACGGCCGTGTACCAGAACGGCCGCCTGCGGTGCATCAGGTACAGCGTCACCGTCAGCAGGGTGAGTCCCGCCAAGACCTGATTCGTGGTCCCGAAGAGTTGCCAGAGCGCCAGGCCGGCGGCCTTCCCGTCCACGCGGTAGAAGGCGAAGAATCCGATGGTGACGACCGCCCCAAGAGATGCGACGTACCGGTTGGAGAGGATCCGGACTCCCAGGGTTTCACCGATCTCGCTGATGTTGAAGCGGAGCAGCCGGGTGGCCGAGTCCAGCGTGGTGAGGGCGAACGAGATGGCGATGAGGGCGACGAAGGCCTTGGACAGTTCCAGCGGAATGCCCAGTTGGCTCATGAACAGGGCGGACCCGTCGATGAACGCCTTCATGTTCGGGCCCAGGCCCAGGGCCATGTCCCAGGACTGGTAATGGACCATCCAGAGATCTCGTGTGAGGAAACCCGCGGTGCAGGCGAGCACGGAGACGAGTCCCAGCAGGGATTCGCCGATCATGCCGCCATAGCCGATGAAGGTGGCGTCGGTTTCCCGGTTGATCTGCTTCGCCGTGGTCCCCGAGGAGACGAGTCCATGGAAGCCCGAAACGGCTCCGCAGGCGATGACGATGAAGACGAAGGGGAAGATGGGGGGAGCTCCGGGTGGATGAGTCTGAACGGCCGGAGCCGCGAACTCGGGACCGAGCCAGAAGAATCCGGCGTAGATCAGAAACAATCCCAGGTACAGAAGCAGTGAGTTGATGTAGTCCCTGGGTTGCAGCAGCGACCAGACCGGCAACACGGAAGCGGCCAGGCTGTAGACCAGCAGGATCACGCTCCACTGCCCCAGGCTCAGATCGGGGCTGGGAAGCTGGACGCCCATCCAGACGCTCAGCAGGGTCACGGTGAAGGCGACGGCGGTGGCCTTCTTGATGGACGCGTTCCGTTTGTACACGAGCCAGCCCACGACCAGAGCGACCACCATGAGGGTTCCGCTGGGGTAGACGGCCTGAGGGTTGTATTGCGTGGTCAGGAGCGTGGCCGAGACGTGGACGAAGACCCCCATGGCCAGGCCGATGAGGAAGAAGATGATGATGTGGAACAGGCTCTTGGCCCGGGGACCCAGGATGTCCTCGGCCACCTTTCCCACCGACATGCCCTTGGCGCGCATGGAGATCACCAGCGCGCTGAAGTCGTGGACGGCTCCGATGAAGAGCGTCCCCAGGACCACCCAGAGCATGGCCGGGACCCATCCCCAGATCACCGCGATGGCGGGGCCCAGCATGGGGGACAGGCCGGCGATGGAGGCGTAGTGATGTCCGAACAGCACCCATCGGTTCGCCGGGACGTAGTCCACCCCGTCGTTCAGCTCATGGGCGGGCGTGGTGGCGTCGGGATCCAGCCGGAAGATCCGGCGGCCCAGATACTTGCCGTAGAACTTGAAGCCGATGAGGTAGAGGCAGAAGCAGAGCAGGGCGGCGAGGATCGGGCTCATGGGAACGGTCTCCTGTGGGATCAGTACCAGCGATCGACGCGGCGGGTGTTCCACTCCTGAAGGTAGCGTTGGTGGGCCGGCGTGTCCGGATAACGCTCGTTCGGCCCGTACGGGAACCGGCTCATGCCGTGGAAAGGCAGCGGACCGACCGTGTCGGGGGAGGCCGAGTGAAGGTCCATGTCCTTGCCGAATCCATCCACATACACCAGAAAATCCCTCACCCATCCTTCGGGGGGAGAAGGAATCCGGTCCAGATCGAAGAAAGCCTCGATCTCATCTCCGGCACGGGTGGTCACGAACATGTCGTCCCGTTCGAGCAACAGCGGACTCACCTCGCCGAAGCGGGTGTAGTTGCCGATGTGCGCCTTCCAGGGAGCCGTGGGAAGGATCCGGCTGCGGTCGTAGGCCAGCAGCGGTTTCCCGATTCCGGCCGGGAAGCCCAGGTAGTGAAGATCGGCTTGCTGGGGACTGAGCCGGAAAGTCCTGAAGTCGCGCCGGGGCGGACTCGCGTCCACCCGAATCCGGTCCCAGTGGATCCGCATGTTGGTTCGAATCCGGACCTTCCGGCTGTCGCTCAGGAACTTGCCCGAGAGATCGACGGTCATGGGTTTGGGGAGGCCCGCAGGAAAGCCCATGCGCTCGATGACGGTCACCCAAACGCCGCCCTCGTCCTGAACCTGGAGGACCGGAGGGCTCAGGCTCAGACCGGCCTGGGACGCCGCCAGGTTGCTGGTGCTGTCCGCATAGTCGATCCAGGCGTCGAGCAGGAGACGCGTGCTCTCTCCCGATACCGGGCCCAGATCCAGGATCAGGTCATGAGGTTCGGCATATCCCTTGAAGGGCAGGTTTCGGAACAAGTCCGGATAGTCGCCGTCGAGTTGACTGACGGCCGGCAGAAGATCTCGGCCCTTGCCGTCCGTGGCCGAAAGGGGCGGCCGTGGATCGGAGAAGGTCAGGATTCGAAAGCCGGCATAGGGGGGGCCCGGAAGCAGCTTCTCGTCCGGGTAGATCTCGTAGTCTTCCGGATGGTCCACGACCACCAGCTCGAGTTGGTCGAACAGGATCAATTCTTCCAACTGGTTGTTCAACGTGATCGCCAACCGTCCATCTTTCAGAGCCACCTGGCGCCGGTTCAGCTTCACGTATTCGTCGGTGTCGGGATAGTTGAAGGTCCCCGGCGCCAGCAGGTAACCGTAGGCGCTCCCTCCCAGGAAATCGGTCTGGAAGACGTAGCGCTCTCCGTTCCAGACGTAGAGAAGGGGGCAACTGGTCCCCTTGCGGTCCAACTCCTGGATCTCCACAGCCTGGTTCACCTGCTGGTCGAGTTCCGACTGCAGGACTCCGCCGGGCCAAAGCAGCCGGACGATATCGATGTCCTGCCGGCGGCCCAGTCCGAAATGAAGGGTGGCCGCGTTCTGGCTCAGAAATCCGTAGCCCCCCCGCACCTCCCCTTTCTGCAGGAGGCGGCCGCTGCGGACCTCGACCTTGGTTCCGATCCCGCTGCGGTTGCTGTTGGTCCCGCGGGCGGTGACCGAGACCCAATGGTTGCGGTTGCCTCCCTGATTCCGCAGCAGCAGGGGACGGCCCCCGTTCACGTTGGCGACCAGGTCCAGGTCGCCGTCCCGGTCGTAGTCGGCGGCGCTCACGCCGCGCACCGGGAGTCCGCGGAATTCATCGAGGCGGGCCTGCCGGCTCACGTCCCGGAAACGGCCCCGGTGATTGGCCAAGAGGTGGAAATTGCGGCGCGGGTCCTCCCGGTTCGGGGTGAACAGGGGAGCCGAAACGAGCAGGAGGTCCCGGTCTCCGTCGTTGTCGAAGTCCAGAAGGTGAGCCGTATGCACCTGGCCGGGCGTCTTCCAGTCTTCCGGCATCCAGTCCTGGCGGCGTGCGTACCGGCGGTTCCTCGCTTGCTGGGTCCAGAGGCTGAATTCGGGGCCGGCCAGTGCGGGGAGCGCCAGGTCCAGGACGCCCCGGTGCGCCAAATCTCCGATTCCGACGCCGACTCCTTCACCGCCGCCGGCGACTCCGGCCGCTTCGGCCATGTCCACGAAAGTTCCATCCCGCTGATTGCTGAAGAGCTGGTTCGGGGCGCCCCGATTGACGAAATAGAAGTCGATGTCCCGTCGATTGTCGAAGTCCGTGCAGACGGAAGACCAGGTCTGCCGGGATTCGCCGGCCAGTCCGGAGGATTCGCTCACGTCGGTGAAGGTCCCGTCGGAGTTGTTGCGGTAAAGGGAGTTGTTCGCTCCCGGGAAGTCCTGGGGAAATCGGGTCCCGGGCTTGAGGTTCCCGGGACGCGCCGTGAGGTTGGTCACCAGGAGGTCCAGGTCTCCGTCGTGGTCGTAGTCGACGAACGCTCCCCCGCTCCCCCAGGCGGGGTCGGGGACCCCGGCCTGCTCCGTGACGTCCAGGAAGCGGCCGTTTCCTTCGTTCCTGTAGAGGATGTTGGGTCCGTAGTTGATGAGGTAGAGATCCAGGTCCTGGTCGTTGTCGTAGTCACCCCAGACGCCGTGCATGGCATGGACTCTCCGGTCGAGTCCCGACTCCCGGGTCGTCTCCTGAAAAGTGCCGTCTCCCTGGTTTCGGAAGAGGGAGCTCCGGCTTCCTCCCGGCCCGGCGTTGGCCAGGAACAGGTCCACGTGGCCGTCTCCGTCGTAATCGCCGAAGGAACTTCCCGATCCGATCCAGGGGACCAGGCCATCCTCCAATTCCTGAACCGAAGACACCTCTGCTACGGCACTCCCCGGGCCCTCATGCCGAAAGCTCAGGCCCGCAGCCGCTCCCTCCTCCCGGAACCGAACCAGGAACTCCCCGCGGCTCTCGGCGGGCGGCTGTGGAAGGTAGTCGTCGAGATCCTCCAGCACCAGGGCATAGCGTCCTTGCTCCAGATATTGGAGTCCCAGCGTCGTGGCCCCGAACATGCCCTGCAGGGTTCGAAACTTCTCCATCTCCACACGGCCTTCCTCCGCCTGCCCGCTACGGGTCAGAGCGATGGCCAGATTGTAGTGAGCCGAAGCGTTGTACGGCTCCAGGGAGAGGACCTTTCGGAAGTGGCCGATGGCTTCCTCGTAACGGCGGGCGCGGGAACTCAGCAGTCCCAGGTAGTACTGGGTGGACGGATCCTGAGGGTCCTGCCGGGCGACCTGTCCGAAAGCCTCCGCTGCCTTCGCGGCCTGATCCTGGTTCCGATAGATGAGACCCATCATGTAGTGGGACTGGACCTGCTCGGGGTCCAGTTCCAGGGCCCTTTGAAAGGATCGGCCCGCTTCCTCGTGGAGTTGCTGATTGAACAATGCAACCCCCAGGTTCAAGTGGCCGGGCACGAAATTCGGGTCCAGTTCCAGAAGCCGGGAAAATTCGTTGCCGGCGGCCTTGTAGTCGAGCTGCTCCATGAAGGCCACGCCCCGGCTGTTGAGACGCAGGAGTTCCGTCACCTCAGCCGAATCGCTCCGGGGGGGCAACCCGAACAGGGTCCAAAGGACGACGCCGGCGAGGAGCGGAGTCAGAAGCAGACGAATCATGGCTCAGGACCGCCCCTGGAAGGAAAAGACGTACTCCTTGAAACCGTTTCGAAGCCGGAAGGAGCTGAATAGCTGGAAGTGGGGCATCATCCGGTTCAGGTCCGCCCGGTGGTATCGAGGCGAAGGACGCAGCAGCGAGGAGAGGTACTCGTAGCGAAGCCGCTCCGAATCGACGATCCGGAATCGGATCGGTCTCTCCGGAATGTACCGGTTCGTGGAAATCATGGAGAACAGCAGCGTCCCCGGATAGCAAAAGCGGTCCAGGTGTTTGATCAGGCCGGCGAGCTCAAGCTCTTCCAGGTAGTTGAACAGGTCCCAACCCAATATGAGATCGAACCGCGTCTCCTCTCCGTAGGGGAAAAGGTAGCGGTAAACGGCGTCATAGGAACGGGGCTCGCGGGGATCGAAGAAGTCGAAGGAGGACAAGGTATCGTAGAGGTCCTCGATTTCGATGTGCAGGAAGCGAACGCACTGCGACAGGAATTTGAGATTCGAGGCGTAAGCCGATCCCAGGTCCAAAACGCTCAATTTCCGCTGGCCCCTTATTTGATTGTAGGCGATGTTGAAGCCGACGGAGGAGTGAATTTCGGCTTCCGGCAGAGTCGGTTCCGGAGCGGGTCTGGGCTCAGGATTCCGGAGAAGGGACCACCGCATCACGCCTTTGGAAAGGGGGAAGTGGCCTGGGCGGAGCGGGCAGGTTCGGCAACGACACCCGGTGAACCGGGCGCGGCAGCCGCGGTCGAGTCTGCGCCTTGGGATTCCCTGCCACCTGCTGCCGCCGGTTCCTGGTCGTCGTCATTGTCGCCCATGTCGATGCTGCCCTTGAACCGGCAACCCTCTTCCAGAACGACCTGGGGAGCGATGAGGTTTCCCCGGACACTTCCGGTTCCACGCAGGACGATCTTCTCTTCACCCTGTATGGTCCCTTCGACGTCGCCCTCGATGCTGATCAACTTGGCGAACATGTCCGCCTTGATCCGACCTTCCCGGCCCACGGTGAGACTCTGGTTGGCAAGCGATAACTTTCCTTCAATCCGGCCATTGACCAACAGGTCCTGGCCTCCGCTCACCTCCCCGTGGATGACGATGGCCGCCCCGATGATGGCCCTTTCCTTCAGCCGGTCGACGGGGCCCCGTTGGATGGGGTTTCGTGGGGCAGGTTCTGGTTGAATCGGGTTCACGGCAGGAATAGCAGGTTCAGGCGAATCTTTTTTCCACATATTGTACTCCAAGACAGGCTAGATATCTCTTTTATAGGCTATTACCTCGCAAGTCAACCGGGCCGGGGCGGTAGTTCCGTGGATGAGAGGGCGCTACAATGCCGAAAAATCAGTCCATGAAAACGGTTGAAAGCAGAGTCCGCGATCTGACGAGGGAATTCTTCGCATACTATCCCGATTACCGGCTATGCAACACCTTGGCCGTCAACGTCGAGAATGGCGTGACGAGCTACGGGGATGCGCTGTCCGCCATGTCCGGCAAGGCGCGTGCCGCCGAGTTGAATCGTGAAGCCATCGAGGAGAAGCTGAACCTCCGGAGTGTCGACGTCCAGGGCCGGACGGTGCGAATCAGAGAACTCTCCCTGGGAGAGATCCTGCGACTGGATCTCGACACCTGCCGGACCGTGGTGGACTTCTACTTCAAGCATCCCTATGCCCATGGGCGGACCCGTAAGTCGCGATGGTGGCCGAGGTGGTTTCGGACTCTCTTTCTCTCGACCATTCTGGGACACGCCAAGAGAAATGGAATCGAACTGGACTACGGCAGCTGCTTCGAAATTTTGAGGATGTTGTGACGGACGGGGGTGGAGACCGGTGAAGCGGACTCGAGTGGCGATCCTCCTGTTGCCGTTCGTCTTTCTGGGAGCTCTCCTGGTTCTCAGGTCCTACCGGCTCGATCTGGTTCATACGGTCGTTCTGGAGGGCCTGCTGGAGCGAGCACCGGAAGAATGCCCGCGCCAACCGATCATCGATGCCTTCGAGAATGCACGCCGCCAGGCCCTGGAAACGGACCGGGCCGACGTCTACCTGGAACAGCTCTTCAGAATTTCGCGCCGCTTGGAGAAGATCCAACACGTAGACGACGAGCAGGTCGCCCAGATGCTGCAGATCCTGGAAAAATAAAATGAAGGGAGCGGCGGTCACCAGCCGCCGGACTCCGCACGGCGAACGGGCGAGGCCAACGGCGCGGACCCCATTTCACTCCTCCCCCTTCTGCTAGTATCTATAAGCGTGTTGTGTCCGCGTTGCCGTACCAGGAGCCGTGGGAACATCTGCCCCAACTGCGGTTGGACGCTGGAAGCGCGTCAGCGGGCCATTACGTTTCAATCCGACTCCGTCCATGCATCCCGAAGCAGGACTGTCCATGACGTGTCCGCCGGCCACGGGGCCGGGAGTGGACCGCTCCGGGAAAACCCCACGGGATTTCAGCGTGCGAGAGCCGGCCAGGGCGACAACAGGCGGATCATTCGCGTCGCCGGGAGGCCGCGAACCGGAAA
>JAJDTT010000141.1 GCA_022827025.1 Acidobacteriota bacterium | reverse complement strand
GCCGTCGGCGTCCACTTCGACGACCGATCGTCATCCAGTTGGCTGCCCGGCTATTCCTGGAATATTCCCCCGACTAAGCTCATCCATGTCGACATCGATCCGGGAGAGCTTGGCCGAGCGTATCCTGTGGAAGTAGGCGTCATCGCCGACGCGAGAACCTTCCTTCGGCAGTTGCTCGAGGAGGTAGGTCGGCGGAGTGCCCCGGATCCGGCACGGACCGCCGCTTGGCGTGCCGAGATCCAATCCTGGAAAAGCGAGTGGGAAAGATTTCTTGCGCCAAAGTTCGAGGAAAGTGCTTCTCCGGCTACGCCCGAGGGCATCGTCCGTGACGTCCGGAACGTGCTCCGGGACGATGGTATCCTGGTGCTCGATGTCGGGGCCCACCACAACTGGTTTGTTCAGTTGTGGGAGGCTCGTCGTCCCCAATCGATGCTCAACGCATTTGGGTTCGGGGCCATGGGGTTCGGGACCAGTGGCGCGCTGGGCGCCAAACTCGCAGCGCCCGAACGGCAGTGTGTCGCGGTTGTGGGAGACGGGAGTTTCATGATGACGCCCCATGTCGTGGCGACGGCGGTCGAATACAACATCGCGGTGGTTTGGGTGGTGTGGAACAACTTCGGTTGGACATCCATCCGGGACATTCAACTTGGGATGTTCCAGGGCCGGGAGCTTGGCACGCTGTTCTACAAGGATGGGGAACGCTACAACCCGGACTTTGCTATGATGGCGCGGGCCGCGGGGTGTGATGGTATCACCGTGACGCACAACAAGGACTTTGCTGGCGCATTGGAACACGCGCTCGGCCTTGGGAAGCCCTGTCTCATCGATGCCCACGTCGACGGCGATATCAGGCCGGTACCTACCGGGGCGTCCCAGTATCCTCCGATGCCCGAGAAGACGCCGGCCTACGGGGAGCGATTCCTCCCCGAGTCCATGGCGGGAGAGTAGCCGCGCGGCCGGGATGCGCCGGTACATGAGGTCTCCGCCCTCCTATTCGATGGGGCGATAGACGCGCCGCATGTACCCAACGGGATTCACGATCCGTTTGCCGGATGATTTCCGCCCGGGTCCCGGCGCTCGCCTCTCGCTGTTCTATTGGTGCCTGTTCCTGATCATCGGGGTCTATCTGCCTTTCTGGCCGATATGGTTGGAAAGCCGGGGAATGACAACGGCGGAGATCGGCTTCCTGCTCGCGGTTGGCACGTGGGTCAAGGTGTTCGCAAATCCGCTCGTCGGGCACGTCGTGGATCGTCGGGGCGACAGGCGGCGTCCGATGATCGTTCTGGCGGGTGCGAGCCTCGTGTTCGCCATGCTCTTCGCGATAGCGACTGACTTCTGGACGCTGCTCTTGATCTCAGGCCTGTTCGGCTTTGCACTCTCATCGCTGTTCCCGCTTTCCGACAATTTGACCGTACGTGTCGCCAGCGAACGGGAGTTGCAATACGGACGTGTACGATTGTGGGGGTCCATCAGTTTCATCGTAGCCGCGATTCTGTGTGGCCGCGTTCTTGAAGGCCGTCCCGAGGGATGGGTTCTCGCGATGGTGTTGATGGCAGTGGCCGCCACTTGGTTGTCGACGTTTCTCCTGCCCGATGCCCATTGGCCGACCGCACACGAAAGGAAATCGATATCTTTCCGGCTGTTGCGTAGTCCGGTGTTCTTCCTTTTTCTCGCCGGTGCAAGCCTCATACAGTCAAGTCACGCGGTCTATTACGGTTTCGCCACCCTCTACTGGCGTTCGGCCGGGCACTCCGACGTGATGATCGGATGGCTGTGGGCAGAGGGCGTTATCGCGGAGGTGGTATTGTTCATCTTTGGTGGGACGCTTCTCGCTCGTCTTGGGCCGGTCTGGCTGATGGTCGTAGCCGGACTGGCGGGTGCGTTGCGGTGGGGTGTCACCGGATTGACCGCCGATCTCGTGCCGCTTTTGGTGGTTCAAGCTCTGCACGCCTTTACGTTCGCAGCTACTCATCTCGGTGCCGTCCACTTCATCGCCCGGGCGCCGCCGCCGAGCCTGTCCGCCTCGGCCCAGTCGATCTATTCGGCGCTCGGCACAGGGGTTGGCTTCGGTGTAACGATGCCGCTGGCGGGATACTTGTATGCCCAGTTTGGCGGCGGTGCGTTCCTGTTCATGGGCATGATGGCCCTGGTCGGCGCCGGTTGTGCGGTGCTCTTGGCGCGACGCTGGGACGGAAATACGATCTCCCTCTAGCGGGTCTCCTTGGCGCTAATCCGATGACGGGACATCGGGGACCCACAGGTAGCCATCGGGATCCACGATGTAGGTTTCACGAAGTCCGTGCGGCTTGTCGCTGGCACCGTCGAGGACGGTATACCCGTGCTCGCGCGCAGCTTGCTCCGCTTCGTCAGGATCACGGCCATGCAGGCGCAATTCGCTGCCGATCCCTCGGGTGAGTTCACCACTCAGACTGCCGTAGAGCGGATGGTCCTGATAGGTGTGATCCGCATGCAGCATCCATTCCGCGTCGCGAGACCGCAGGACCGCGAAATCCGGGTCGCTGTAGACAATTTCCGCGCCCAGTACCTCGCGCTGGAACGCGAGCGCCGTCTCGATGTCGCGAACCAGCAGGTTCACGGTCAAGCCCGACAAGGACCGGCCGTATTCCGGTGCTGGCATCCACGGTTCGCTGGTTCTCAACTTCATTTTGACTTCCCTGGTCCGGCCACTTGGCTGATAGAGCAGTGAGACAAACTACCTTGGATCCCTCGGTCAATGTCAGGCGGTAGTATCGATACTCTGGCCGTGAATGAGGTGCAGCACCGCAGTGGCGGCCGAAATGACGGCGTGGACTCTGTTTCGCCGCCATACCTCGGGCACCGTGTTTCAACGGAGTGTGATGTATTCTGGGGCTGGGCACATCATGCACGCCGGCGCATGTCATGGCAGTTAATTGATTCTTCCGCCCCATCGTTGCATCGGCTAACCCTACTCGGACGGATCTGGATCTTGGACTGTTTGTGCGATCGGATAGCTGCCGGTCTGATCGATAAACGGCATCAGCAACAGACGGAACACGCCAAGCCGGGATGGTTCCCGAAATTGCTCCAGGCCGATGGTCATTTCCGTATGCCCTGCCGCGGGCTGTGCGCGATACGTGCCGAATAGCCGGTCCCACCAGGGAAAATTGAATCCGAAGTTGCTGTTCGTCTCCGCCTTGTGGATGGAGTGATGGACCCGATGCATGTCCGGTGTCACCACGAACAGGCGAAGCACGCGGTCGACACCGTCGGCCAATCGCACATTACCGTGGTTGAACAGCGACGTCCCGTTCAACAGGACTTCGAAC
>JAJDTT010000130.1 GCA_022827025.1 Acidobacteriota bacterium | reverse complement strand
GCGCGGCAGAAATCAATCGACTGCGAAAGCGTAGAATCGGTCCATATTCGTGCGATTTCTCGGCGAATAGAACAACTATGCACCTCAAAATCGTGAAAATCCGGCCTCGATTCTCCACTCTCTCGCTACGATCATTTCTACCGCGCAGACTCCTGGTTGCGCCTCGGGAGGTCCGGTTTTGAACACTACCGCAAGGAGCATCTTTCTCTGGGTGGTCGTCATCGTGGCGGTCGTGGCTCTCTGGCAGTTCCTGAGCCAAGTCCAGAGCGGCGAAGTGGATCAGCTCAATTATTCGGAGTTCACGCAGATGCTCTCCGACAAAAAAATTGAGCAGATCACCATGACCGGCAACAAGGTCGAGGGAGAGTACATCTCCGCCGCATCCGATTCACTCCGCTCCTTCCGGGTCATCATTCCCAAGGGCTCGGAAGAGACCATCGCCAATCAACTTGACGCGGAGGGGGTCGTAGTCGAGGTCAACGAGAGCGAGCAGAGTTCATGGATCTACGTGATCCTGACCTCCTGGTTTCCCATCATCCTCTTCCTGGCCTTCTGGATCTTCCTGATGCGTCAGATGCAGAGCGGCGGGAACAAGGCCCTGTCTTTCGGCAAGAGCCGCGCCCGCCTCTCCACCAGCCAACAGAAAAAGGTGACCTTCAAGGATGTGGCCGGCGTGGAGGAGGCCAAGGAAGAACTTCAGGAGATCATCGACTTTCTCAAGGAGCCCCAGAAATTCCAGAAATTGGGAGGACGAATTCCCAAAGGCGTGCTCCTGATGGGACCTCCGGGAACCGGCAAGACCCTGCTGGCGCGGGCCATCGCCGGCGAAGCCAACGTGCCCTTCTTCAGCATCAGCGGATCCGATTTCGTCGAGATGTTCGTGGGCGTGGGGGCCAGCCGGGTCCGGGACCTCTTCGAGCAGGGCAAGAAGAACGCCCCCTGCATCATCTTCATCGATGAGATCGACGCCGTCGGCCGCCACCGGGGCGCCGGGCTGGGCGGCGGGCACGACGAACGGGAGCAGACCCTGAACCAGCTCCTGGTGGAGATGGACGGGTTCGAGTCCAACGAAGGCGTCATCCTGATCGCCGCCACCAACCGGCCGGACGTCCTGGACCCGGCCCTGCTGCGTCCGGGGAGATTCGACCGGCAGGTGGTGGTCACGCTGCCTGACATCAAGGGGCGCGACGCGATTCTCAAGGTCCATATCCGGAAGACGCCGCTGGCCGAGGACGTGGATCTCTCGGTGCTGGCCCGGGGGACCCCCGGGTTCTCGGGCGCCCAATTGGCCAATCTGGTCAACGAAGCCGCCCTCAACGCGGCGCGGTACGATCGCAAGGCCGTCAACATGGAGGACTTCGAGCAGGCCAAGGACAAGGTGCTCATGGGCAAGGAGCGCAAGTCCATGATCATGAACGAGAAGGAGAAGCGGAGCACCGCCTACCACGAGGCCGGACACGCCCTGGTCGCGTACAAGCTGCCCGAATCCGATCCTCTGCACAAGGTCACCATCATTCCTCGCGGACGCGCCTTGGGCGTCACCATGCAGTTGCCCGAGGAGGACAAGTACAACTACACCAAGGAATACATGGAGTCCTCCATCACCATTCTCATGGGCGGACGGGTGGCGGAGCAGATCTTCCTGGAAAGTTGCACCACCGGAGCCTCCAACGACCTGGAGCGGTCCACCGACCTGGCCCGCAAGATGGTCTGTGAGTGGGGCATGAGCGAGGCCATGGGCCCGCTCACCTACGGCAAGAAGGAAGAGCAGATCTTCCTGGGGCGGGAGATCGCCCAGCACCAGGACTACAGCGAGCAGACCGCCGTCAAGATCGACAAGGAGGTCCAGCGGCTGGTTCTTCACAGCTACGCCAGGGCCAAGGAGATCCTGGAGACCAATCGGACGCCGTTGATCCGGCTGGCCGAGACCTTGTTGGAGTTCGAGACTCTGGACGGCGAAGAAGTCGAAGCCGTCATCCAGGGCCGGAAGATTCGCCTTCCCCGGCAAAAGCCGACACCTTCAGCCCAGGTTGAGGCGGAGGAGCCTGCCGAGACGCAGGAGAAGGCCGCTTCCTCCCTGCCTCCCCTGGTGAAACCGGAAGAGCGTCCGGCGCCAGCCTGATTCCTTTCAGCCGCTCCGGTATCGCGAGGGTGCAGACCGGAGGAGCACCGGTTCGTTTGTCCCTCCGCACTCTTCTTGCATGCGACAAAATCGGCCAAAAAATGAATTCCGGGACGGCCGGAAGTCCTTCACCCTGAGAGCCCGGGACAGGAGCCTGGAGCTGGGTCCGGTCACCCGGACCATGGCGGTGATCAACGTCACCCCAGACTCCTTCTCCGACGGCGGCAAGTTCCTCGATTCGCGCAAGGCGGTGGACCATTGCCTGGAGTTGGCGGCCAAGGGCGCCGACATCCTGGACATCGGCGGCGAGTCCACGCGGCCGGGAGTGACCCCGGTTTCGGCCGCGGAAGAGTCGGACCGAGTGCTGCCGGTGCTGGAGGGAATCCGGGGCCGCACATCCTGTCTCGTTTCCGTCGATACCTACAAGTCGCAAGTGGCTCGGGCCGCCCTGGACGCAGGCGCCCACATGGTGAACAACGTCGGAGCGCTGGAGTTGGACCCGGCCGTGGCGGAGGTTGCGGGAAGGGCCGGCGCCGCCATCGTGCTCATGCACATGCGGGGAACACCGCGCACCATGCAGACCCTGCCTCCCAGCCCGGACATTCTGCAGGAGATCGAACGGAGTCTGGGCCGGGCGGTGGACCTTGCCGACAGCCGCGGAATCCCTCGTGATAGAATTGTTGTCGATCCAGGAATCGGGTTTGGCAAGACAGTAGAAGACAATCTCAAGGTCCTGAATCGGTTACCACGGTTGCGCCGGATCCGGTTGCCGATACTGGTGGGTACGTCCCGAAAGAGCTTTCTCGGCAAAATCCTCGACATCCCGGTGCAGGAGAGGCTGCTGGCGACGGCGGCTTCGGTCGTGATGGCGGTGGTCGGGGGAGCCCACATCGTGAGGGTCCACGATCTTGATGAAATGGTCCACGCGCTCCGAATAGCCGACTCAATTCTGGGCGAAAGGAGAATCATCTGAGGTGGACGCTTTCTCCGGTCTTTTCGATCTGGGTGTCCGGGACCTGCTCGACATCCTGGTGGTGGCCGTCCTCATCTACCACATCCTGCTTCTGGTCAAGGGTACCCGCGGCCTGCAGATCACGTTGGGAGTCATGGGGCTTCTGGTGGTCTACTACCTGGCCCGGATTCTGGAACTCCAGATGGTGGAGACCCTGTTCTCCAACTTCTTCATCAACTTCATCCTGGCCGCAATCATCATCTATCAGAGAGAGATCCGCCGGGGACTGGCGGCGCTGGGCCGGGGAAGATTCTTCCTTCCTTTGTTCACCTCGTCCGAGCGGGTCAACTTGAAGGGACTGGTCGCAACGGCGACCCACATGTCCCGGGATAAAACCGGAGCGTTGATCGTCATGGAGCGGGAAATCGGCCTCCGCAACTATATCGAGACGGGGATCAAGCTGGACGCCCTGTTCGGAAATGACCTGTTGCTGAGCATCTTCAGTCCGGGCTGTCCACTCCACGACGGGGCCGTGATCATTCAGTCCGACCGCATCGCCGCCGCGGGTTGCTACCTTCCCCTGACCACCAGTCCGGACCTGGGCCACCGGCTGGGAAGCCGCCACCGGGCCGGTCTCGGGATCTCGGAGGAGACCGACGCTATTTCCATCATCGTCTCCGAGGAGAACGGCCGGATCTCGATTGCGTTCCAGGGCAATCTGATCCAGGACCTTGAGGGTCCGAAGCTGTTGGCGCTGCTGCGGGAATTGATGGGGACTCGCCGGAGTCCATCGGCGCAAGCGGCCCGGAGGAGTCCCAAGCCAGCATGATTCGTCCAAGCCAGTGGCTCCTGAACAATCCCGGTCTGAAGTTGGTTTCTCTGGGCCTTTCGTTCCTGCTCTGGAACCTGTTGGGGGGCAAGGACGAGGTCATTCGGGTCGTGACGGTCCCGGTCCAGTTCGTCAACCTGGCGCCGGACCTGGCCATCTCCACCGACTACCAGCGGCAGGTGGAGGTGACCATCCGTTCGCGGCGCCGAATCGCCGTCGAGGAGGTGCAGGGCCTTTTGGCTGAAATCGACCTCCAGACCATGGTGGCCGGAAACGTCCAGATCTCCCTGAACGAGCGCAACATCAGCAATCGTCCGCTCGGCGTGGGGGTCTTGAGCATTGCGCCCAACCCGCTCCAATTGGAGTTGGAACAGATCCAGCACAAGATGGTGGAGGTTCGGCCGCGCTTGGAGGGTGAGCCGGCGGAAGGGTACGAACTGGTCGAAGTCCTGAGCTCACCCCAGCAGGTTCCGATATCGGGGCTGGAGGCGGTACTGGCCAAGGTTTCCGACATTTCAACCGAACCGGTGGACATCTCCGGCCGTTCCTCGGGGTTCGACGCGGAGGTCGATCTGGACTCACCGAATCCGAGCGTCAGGATCGACAGTGGCTCACCCGTGGTCCTTCAACTCCTGATCGAGGAAAAAAGGCGTGAGCTGACGCTGACGCGCATCCCCGTGGAATTGGACCCGCCGAGAGACGGGACCAGTCTCTTGACGCGCTCGATGAAACTGGTCGTTTCGCTGCCCATCTCCTTCGAGGGCGAGGTCTCCGGCAAGGATTTTCGGGCCCGGGTGTCGGCGGACGACCTCCAGCCCAGCCGGCGGGCCTACGAGATTCTTCCCGAGATCGAGTCGGTCTCCGAGCAGGAAGACCTGGCAGACGTCTACCGGGTGGAATCGATGGAGCCGGAACAGGTCAGAGTCCGGGTCAGGCGTTAGTCCCCGGTTCCCACCACGCGTTCCGGGTCCGGAGACTTCGAAGAATCACCGGAGAGTGACTGAACATGGGATCGTCCCGGCGATCCGGCAGGCAACGCGGACTCGTGCGAATGTCCACTCTCTTCGGGACCGACGGAATTCGAGGCGTGGCGGGCGAGCCTCCGCTGGACCCCGCGACCATTTTTCGAATCGGCCGGTGTCTCGCCGTCCAAGGGTGCAGGTCATTGGTGGTGGGACGGGACACTCGAGAGAGCGGCCCCTGGATCGAGGAGGCCTTGAGCCGCGGTTTCACGGACGCCGGCGCCCGAGTGACCTCTGCGGGAGTGTTGCCGACTCCCGCCATCTCCGTGCTCTGCCGGGATTCGGAATTCGACGCCGGCGTCGTCGTCTCGGCCTCGCACAACGTCTACAGCGACAATGGTCTGAAATTCTTCACGGGACAGGGGCGGAAGCTGTCGCGGCGTCAAGAGCTGGCGCTCGAAGCGCTTCTGGAGTCGGACCACGCCTCTGTCCGCGTGCCGCGGCCTCCCGGTCCGAGTCCGCCGGCATTGATCCGGACCGATCCCGGCTGTCTCGGGAAGTATTCCAGGTTTCTGCGGTCGGCCCTGGAGGTGGAGAGCCTGGAGCCCCTGAATCTGGTTCTGGATTGCGCTTCCGGAGCCGCATCCCAGGTGGCGCCGCGGCTCTTCAGTGATCTTGGGGCTCGCGTTACGATGATCGATGCTCCGCCCGACGGCCGGAACATCAACCGGGACTGCGGGGCGGTCCATCCCCGGCGGATGGCTCGTGTCGTGGTGGAAAAAGGGGCCGACCTCGGCGCCGCCTTCGACGGAGACGCCGACCGCGCCATCCTGGCCGATCACCGCGGACGGATCCTGACCGGGGATCACATCCTCTTTGTTCTGGCCCGGCGCCTGTTGGAACGAAACCGCCTGCCCACCCGCCGGGTCGTGGCCACCGTCATGTCCAACCTGGGCCTCGAAGCCGCCCTGGCCAGCCTGAATGTGGGCCTGGTCCGGACCCGGGTCGGAGACAGAAACGTCCTGGAATCCATGTTGGAGGGGGGAGACGCTCTGGGTGGGGAGCCTTCGGGCCACATCATTCTCGGAGAGCACTCCCTGGCGGGAGACGGTATCCTGACCACCCTGAAGATGGCTCAGGTGCTGATTCAGGAACGCCGTTCGCTGGCCCGGTTGAGCGCCGGGCTGCGGCTCCGCCCGCAGGTCCTCCGAAACGTCATCGTGGGGAGGCGGGGGCGGGACCTCCTTGACGACCGGAGGGTCCGGGGCCGGATCGAATCGGTTCAGGAGCTCTTGCAAGGCAGGGGCCGGGTCCTGGTGCGCTGCTCCGGGACCGAACCGGTGGTCCGGATCATGGCTGAAGGAGAGGATCGGGAGCAACTGGAAGCATGCGTGGAAGGAATCGCCGCTCAGATCCGGAGCTCCCGGGAACGGCCGGCGGCGACGTCCGGCACCAGAGGGCAGGAGCCGTCTTGAGTCCGGATTCGTCTTTGCAACCATCCCCGGCGGCGTCGAGCCCAAGGTCTCGGGCGGCTTCGCACCTGTTCGAGGCCCTGGCCGGGAAAGCCCTCCGAAACCGGCGTCTCGAAGGGCTGCACGGGGCCGATACGGCCCTGGTGCTGGCCTCCGTCTACCGAAGAGATCCCGGTCCCTATCTCTGGTTGGGCCGGAGCAATCGGGATCTGGAGAAGATGGCGGCGAATCTTCGGCTGTTTTTGCCCCGGGAGTGCCGGAATCGGGTCCTGCTGCTTCCCGGGTCCGAAGCGGACCCCTATCGCGGGCTGTCTCCCCACCCCGAGATCGCGGCAGCTCGAGCCGTCGCTCTCTGGAGAATACTCCGCCGGAAGCAGGGATTGATCCTGACGACCCTGACCGCCTTGACACCCCGGCTGCCCTCACCCCAGACCTTCATGAGCCAGTGTCTCGACCTGGAGGTGGGAAGGTTCTTCCCCCCGGATCACCTGACCCGAACCCTGGACCAGGTGGGCTACGTCCGGGAAGACCCGGTCGGCGCGGTGGGGGAATATTCCGTGCGGGGCGGCATCGTCGATGTCTTCCCTCCGTCGAATTCGGCTCCCGTCCGCATCGAGTTCTTCGGAGACGAGATCGAATCGATTCGCGAATTCGATCCAAAGTCGCAGCGGTCGGTGGCGTTGGTGCCCGGTTGCCGCGTGGTCCCCATGAGAGAGCTGGCCGTCACGGCCCGCGACATCTCCCGATGGCACCGTGAAGCTCCGGACCACTGGTCGGAAGTCCGATTTGCACAGGCCCTGGAGGAAAGGCTCCAGTTCACGGCCAACGGCGAGCTCTTCAACGGGTTCGAAGCGTTGTTTCCCCTCGTGGTGCGGACCCGCCACCATCTGCTGGATTTCGTGCAAGCGGAAGGCGGGCCTCCCCCGACGCTGGTCCTCTCCGACTGGGATGAACTCCGGGAGGAGCACAGGGAGATTCGGGAACGGTGGGAGGAGAGCTATCGGGAACGCGCGGCCGACGGAGATCTCGCCCTGCAGCCGGACCGGCTGTACTGGTCCGCCGAGGTGGTGGAGGACTGGACGGCAAAGTGCCCGACCCTCTACCTGAGCCGGCTGTTTCAGGGCCGGGGAGAGGCGGAATGTTTCGATTTCCGGCCGGAACGGCAATATTCGGGTCAGCTTCGAAGATTGTTTGCCGACCTCGAGGAGTGGACCAGGCGGGAACGCGTCGTCTTCGTGATGAAGACGCCGGGGATGGTCGACCGATTGGTCGATATCTTCCGCGAGTACGATATCCACCTGCACCGTGCTTCCGGGTTCGGCAGCGCCCTGGATCACGGAACCGCCGTGATCCGGGGTCGGCTTTCGGAGGGTTTCCACTCGCCCGGCTTGGGCCTGCACCTGTTGGCCGAGGAGAACCTCTTCGCCGGGAGCCTCCCGGCCCCCGCGCCTCCCCGGACCAAATCCGATCCGGCCGCCGCTTTTCTCTCCGACTTCCGGGATCTGAAGTCCGGGGACTACGTGGTTCACGTCGATCATGGAATCGGGCTCTTCCAGGGACTTCGGTCGCTGGGTGTCGGTGGCGACTCCCGGGAGTTCCTGGTGGTCAGCTTCCGGGGGGACGACAAGCTGTACGTTCCGGCGGACCGGCTGGACCAACTCCAGAAATACCGCAGTTCCGGCGAGTCCCGTCCGCGGTTGGATCGATTGGGAGGCGTCTCCTGGAACAAGACCAAGAAGCGGATCAAGAAGTCGATGCGGAGCATGGCCCAGGATCTGCTCAAGTTGTACGCGCAGCGCGAGATGGCCCGGGGACATGTCTTCCCGGAGGACGACGCCCTGGTCAGGGAGTTCGAGGCCGCTTTCCCCTATGAAGAGACTCCCGACCAGGCTGCCGCCATCGAGGCCGTCAAGAAGGACATGATGGCGCCGCGTCCCATGGATCGCCTGATCTGCGGAGACGTGGGATACGGCAAGACCGAAGTGGCCATGAGAGCCGCCTTCCGGTCGGTCAACGACAGCAAGCAGGTGGCCGTTCTGACCCCCACGACGGTCCTGGCGCTGCAGCACTACAACACCTTCCGCGAGCGCTTCAGAGGGTTCCCCGTCTCCATCGAGATGATCAGCCGCCTTCGCAACCGCAGCCAGCAGCGGGAGATCCTCGAGAACACGGAATCGGGAAAAACCGACGTTCTCATCGGCACCCACCGGCTCCTCTCCCGGGACGTCCGGTTCCGGGACCTGGGTCTCATCGTGGTGGACGAGGAACAACGGTTCGGAGTCGCCCAGAAGGAACGGCTCAAGCGGCTGAAGACCCGGGTGGACGTGCTCAATCTGTCGGCAACGCCGATTCCCCGCACCCTGAGCATGTCGCTGACGGGCGTCCGCGACCTCTCCATCATCGAGACGCCTCCCAAGGACCGCCTGGCCATTCAGACCGCCGTGGTCAGGTTCAGCCGGTCGCTGATTCGCACCGCCATCGACCTGGAGCTGAAGCGCCAGGGGCAGATCTTCATGGTTCACAACTCGGTGGAGACGATCTACAGCATCGCGCGCATGGTCCGGGAGACGGTGCCCGAGGCTCGCGTCGCGGTGGGACACGGCCAGATGAGGGAGAACCAGTTGGAGAAGGTCATGCTGGATTTCCTGGACTATCGCTACGACGTTCTGGTCGCCACCACGATTATCGAAAACGGCCTGGACATCCCGCGGGCCAATACTCTGCTGGTGAACCGGGCCCACCGGTTCGGACTCGCCCAGCTCTACCAGCTCAGAGGCCGGGTGGGGCGCTCCAATCGCAGGGCCTACGCCTATCTGCTCATTCCCTCCGAGGAGACTCTGAGCACCGACGCCGCCAAACGCCTTGCGGCAATCCGGGAATTCAGCGACCTGGGTTCCGGATTTCGCATCGCCGCCATGGATCTTGAGATCCGCGGATCGGGCAATCTGCTGGGGCAGGAACAGCATGGGCACATCAACGCCGTCGGCTTCGAGCTCTATCTGAAGCTGCTGCAGGAGGCGGTCCGGGAGTTGAAGGGGGAGGAGACGGCGGAGGAGATCCAAATCAGCATCGACCTCGGCCTGGACATCCATATTCCGCAACATTACATCGCCGACCCGAGTCAGCGCCTCTGGCTCTACAAGCGGCTGAGCATCCTGTCGAACCGGAAATCTCTGGAAAACCTGAAGGAGGAGGTCGAGGACCGGTTCGGCAAGTACCCGCGTTCTGTCTCCAATCTCTTCGGGTACGGAGCCTTGCGGCTTCGGGCGAATCGCTTGAGAATAATTTCCATCGACCTCAGAGGGGGGAGGGTTTCCTTGAGGTTCAGGGATGACACGCCGGTGCTTCCTCATGAAATCGTCGCTCTGGTCCAGGGGAGAACCGATCTCACTCTGGCTCAAGGCGGGGTTCTCAACCTTCGAGTCCCGTCTTCCGAGCCCGCGGCCCTCTTCGCTTGCGTCGGCGCCGTGCTTGAGCGCATCGGTGAGAGGATCGAGAACCGGGGAATCAAGAGTGCGGAGTGAATCGATGGAAGAGATCGTGCCGTGCTCCGAGCCGCCGGATTCGGTGCTGCCACGCGGACCGGCACGGCGATATCGGGTGTGGGCTGATAGAATGGGCGGCGATGCTCGCGAGTCTGAAATCAAACCATGACGGAGGGGCACCGGCCCGGTGTTGGATCGGGACGGCGTTGCTGCTTCCTCTGGGGTGGGCCGCCTGCGGACTACCGGCCGGGGACGCCCGATCACCCGAACGGGAGACTCTGGTGGCAGAGTTGGACGAGGAGCAGATTACGCTTCGAGAATTCGAAGCCTACCTGGCGCCGGAGCCGGACTCGGGACAGGTCCCGCCTCGAAGAAGCCGGTTTCGTGACTTCGTGGTGGAGAAGATGCTTCTGCGTCAGGCTCGGCTGGACGGCATCAGCGTGGCCGACGAAGAGCTGGAACAGCAGATGGGGAATCTTCAGATCGAAGCGGGAGACTCCCGATTCTCCGAACGCTTGCGCCGATTCCTCACCTTTCAGAAGTTGCTGAAGCTGAAGGTCCGGGACCAGGTGGAAGTGACCTCGTCGGACATTCGCGAGTTCT
The DNA here is from genome assembly GCA_022827025.1 of Acidobacteriota bacterium. Lineage (GTDB taxonomy): Bacteria > Acidobacteriota > UBA6911 > RPQK01 > JAJDTT01 > JAJDTT01. The sequence continues at coordinate 1,039 of JAJDTT010000130.1, read as the reverse complement.
ACGGGAGCAACGGCGAGCAGTTTCGCGTTGGTGACTCGGGACGGGTCCTGGAGATCCTGGCGGACGGCCGGGCCCGAGCCCAGGAGATTCGAGGCATGCTGGAGCCGGGGAACGTCCGGCAGTTCCAGGAGGTGGCCCGATTGCACTCCGAGGGCCTGACCGCGGAAACCGGCGGAGTCCTGGGGACCTTCGAACGGGGTCAACTGCCGGGCGAGTTCGAAAAAGTCATCTTGTCGCTTGAGCCGGGTGAGATCAGCGACGTGTTTCGATCCCGGCACGGGTACCACCTCTTCATGGTGGAGGAATGGATACCGCGGCACCACAAGCGTCTCTACCGTGTCCAAGAGGGCATCTTCTCGACTTTGATTGCACAGCAGGAGAGCACCGCAGTGGATTCCTACATCGAGGGTCTGCTGGCCGGGGCCTCGCTCCGTATCTACGACAGGGAGCTCGACTTCCGGGAGAGCGATGATCATGTTTCCGCAACGAATTAGGGTGATTACGGTTGCTGGGGTCCTGTTGTTGTGTGGTCCTCTCCACGGACAGGACCAGGGAGTGGCGGGAGATCCGCCCCGGCCGCCGCAACGGAAGCAACAGGCGCCGCCTCCGGAGCCGGTTCTCCTGGACGAGATCGTGGCCCGCGTCAACGACCAGATCATCACCCGCAGGGACCTGGACCACGAGCTGTACGTCGTCCAATCCGAAGTTCGGAGGCAGATACAGGACCGGGAACGGGCCATGCGGTTCTGGCAGACGCAAAAGCGGGCCGTGCTGCGTGAAATGATCGACACCCGGTTGCTGCTGCAGAAGGCCGAGGAACTGGGCGTGGCTCCCAATGTGGACGATGAAGTCTCCGCCCAGATCGAGAATATGCGCAAGGAAAGTGGAATTCCCAGCCTGGAGGCCATGGATCAGGCCATGCGCCGGCAAGGCTTGAGCCTTGCTCAACTGAGGGAGAAGCTGAGGCAGAGGGCCATCCAGGAACGCCTGTTGGGGATCATGGTCTATTCCCGGATCACGCTGCTGACGCCGGAGATCC
>JAJDTT010000042.1 GCA_022827025.1 Acidobacteriota bacterium | reverse complement strand
CGTAGCGAGAAAGTGGAGAATCGAGGCCAGATTTTCACGATTTAGAGGCGCATAGTTGTTCTATTCGCCGAGAAATCGGGGAAATATGGACCGATTATACGCTTTCGCAGCAGATCAATTTCTGCCGCGCAGGCTCCTAGGACGGCGGCGCCCTACGTCAGGGATGGGAGGTTTTGCGCCGAGTCGGGGCGGAATCCGGCCACGGTCCACATCCTCCGTTCCGTCTTATCCCGCCGGTAGGAATAGAACCGGTCGTCGCGGCAGCAGGTGCAGAGGCCGGAGTCCACAATTCGCGTGACGCCCAGTTGCTCCAGTTGGAGCCGGTTGGCCTGGATCAGGTCGAGACACCTCCCCTGGAAGATCTTCTCCGTTTCGTGCCCCCGGTCCCGGAAGGCAACCCGGACCTCCTCGCCGACCTCGTAGCAACAACTCCGGATGCAGGGGCCGAACGCGACGCGGAGGTCTTCCGGGTCCGCGCCCGTCAGCCGGAGAAAGCGGGCGGCCGCCTTGGCGGTCACGCCCCTGCAGGTTCCCCGCCAGCCGGCGTGCACCAATCCCAGCACCCGCCGCTGCGGGTCCACGACCACCACGGAGAGGCAATCCGCCGTCCGGATCGCCGCGTACCTGCCGGGGGAGGTCAAAATCACGGCATCCGCCGGTGGATGGCCTGCGCCGCAAGCCGGCCTTCCTGTTTCCACCGCCAGCACCTCGTCCGCATGCTCCTGTTCCAACAGAATCAGTTTCCGGGCCGGTATCCCGAGCGCCGCCAGAAATTTCTCGTCCGGTTCCGGCGAGCGAACGGTCGGAGGAGCCTCCCTGGATCCGTCGGTCGCGCGCGTCGTGACGGCGTGCACGAAACCCGGGATCCCCGTCAGGCCCCGGAACGCAAGATAGGGGAAATCACCGGCCGTCTTCTCCAGCATCACGGCCTGCCAGCGTAACATGGCCTGGAACTGACAACCCCCTCACAGTAAACTGTGCGCCGTTCACAGAGGGTTCGCCATGGTCGTCGGAATCGGACTGGACATCGTGGAGGTCGCGCGCATCGCCAAGGCCTTGCGTGGCAGCAAATCCATCACCGAACGAGTCTTCACCCCTGAGGAAATTCGATACTGCTCCCAGCGAAAAAACAAATATCAGCATTTCGCCGGGCGGTTCGCGGCCAAGGAAGCGGCCCTGAAGGCCCTGGGGACCGGTTGGCAGGCTGGGATCCGGTGGCGCGACGTCGAAACCACGGCCGGACCGCTGGGAGAGCCCCGGTTGACCCTTTACGGTAAAGCGGCGGCCATCTTCGAGGAATCGAAGGCTCGAAGGAGCCACCTCACCATCACCCACGCCACCGACTACGCAGTGGCCTGCGTCGTCCTCGACGGTTGAACCGCCGGCCCCGGGTTCGCGGCCAGACCATCCTCCGTCTCCCCGACCGCCTCGACCCGGACCATTCTGTTGGGCGCCACGGGGACCGGAAAACGAACCTTGATGTAGTTTGCGGAGATCCCCTCCCACCTCCCGGAGGCAGTCTCTCCCAGGGTCAGGACCGGGAGCTTCCTGCCGATGAACCGCCGCCGGAAGGCGCGATTCTTTGCCGCCGAGATCTGCCTCAACTCCCAACACCGCTGCCGGCGAACCCGCGGGTCGACCTTGGACCGCATGGCCGAGGCACGGGTCCCGGGCCGGTCGCTGTAAGGGAACACGTGGAGATAGGTGAAGGGCATGGCCTGGACGAAGCGGACGGTTTCCAGGTGGTTCCGGGCGGTCTCTCCGGGAAATCCCACCACCAGGTCGGTTCCGATGGACGCCTGGGGCAACCTGGCCCGGATCTCCTGCACGATCTCTCCAAACCTGGAGGTGTCGTACGGGCGCAACATCTTCCTCAGGATCCGGTTGCTCCCGCTCTGCAGGCAGATGTGGAAGTGAGGGCAGATCTTGTCGTTCCCGGCCGCCAACTCGATCACCCGCCGGGACAGCGCCATGGGCTCGATTGAACTCAGCCGAACCCGGGCCAGGCCCGGCGTCTCGGCGACGGCCGCCAGAAGCCGGTCCAGAGGATAGCGCGGCTTCAAATGCATCCCGTAGGTTCCAATGTGGATCCCGGTCAGAACCACCTCCTGGAACCCCCTGCGGGCCAATTCCCGCACCTGGGCCAGAACCTGCTCCGGCGGCAGGCTCCGTCCGGGTCCGCGAACCAGCGGGATGATGCAGTACGTGCACTTGGCGTCGCAGCCATCCTGGATCTTGACGAAGGGCCGGACTCGACGCCCCGGCGAGCCGGCGGCGGGGTCCTCCATGGTGCGGACCTTGACGAACTCCTGCCGGTACACGTCCGCCAGCTCGTCCGCCGTCAGGGTGGACGCCGCCGTCGTGTCCACGATCCCCACCAGATCACTCTTGTGGGTGTTGCCGATGACCGCTTCGACTCCCGGTATTCGGGACAGGCTCTCCGGATCCCGCTGGGCATAGCAACCGGTCACCAGGATCCGGGCGGCCCCGTTTTCGCGGTGGAACCGGCGGACCAGTTGCCGCACCTGCTGATCGGATCGATGCGTGACGGTACAGGAGTTGACGACGATGACGCCCGCCGTCCGCCAGTCCCATGCCTCCCGGTAGCCGCGCCCCAGGAAGTCGCGCCGGATGGCGGCGCTGTCGGACTGGTTGGTGCGGCACCCGAAGCTGAAGACATGGAAACTGGGATTCACCTGATTCCGCCTTTTCTCCCAGTCGAGGATCCCATCATCCCTTTCACACCGGGCTGGTAGATTCTAACAGCCGGCGCAAAACGCCATCACGGCATCTGATCGGCGCGGCCGGACTCCAGCATGAAAATCTGCGTTCTGGGAAGTGGCAGCGCGGGAAACTGCACCTACATCGCGACCGCGAAAGCCCGGATTCTGGTCGATCTGGGCTTCGGCCGGCGGAGCCTTGACCGGCGCCTCCAGCAGGCGGAGCTGTCCCTGGATGGGCTGGACGCTCTCCTCCTGACCCACGAACACACGGATCACATCAGCGGCGTCCCGGCCCTGGTCCGGAAGAAGAAAGTCCCCGTATTCCTGACCGAGGGGACCTTGCGGGCGAGCCCCGCGCTTCAGGAAGTGGACCGGGTGACGATCGTCCCCGTGGGATCTCCGTTTCACATCGGCGACCTGGAGGTCGAGGCCCTCCCCGTGTCCCACGACGCGGGCCAGCCGGTCGGGTTCCGCTTTGCCGCCGGAGGGGTTCAAGGCCTGCTTGCCACCGACCTGGGTGAACCGACCCCGGAAATCACGGAACCTCTGGCCGACTGCGACTGGTTGATCCTGGAATCCAACCACGACGAGGAGATGGTGATGGCCGGTCCTTACCCCTGGCTCCTCAAGCAACGGCTGCTGGGGCCGACGGGCCACCTTTCCAACCTTGCCCTGGGCCGGTGCCTCAAGACACACCTGGGCGGCAAGACGAAGCACATCCTCCTGGCCCACCTGAGCCGCACCAACAACCATCCCCAACTGGCCCTGGAACAGGTTTCGGCGGCTCTCTCCGGCGACGCCGAAGGGGGCGAATCCGGTCCCCGGGTTCACTTGACTCACCAGAACCGGCCCTCCATAGTTCTGGACCTATGATTCCCCGGTACAGCCGGCCCGAAATGGCCCGGATCTGGTCTGAAGAAAACAAGTTCCGGAAGTGGCTCGACGTGGAGGTGGCAGTCTGCCAAGTGCTCAGCGACGCCGGGCGCATCCCCCCGGCGGCCATGTCGGAAATCCGCGAAAAGGCGGGGTTTTCCGTCGAACGGATCCACGAGATCGAGGCGGTCACGCGTCACGACGTCGTGGCCTTCATCCGGGCCGTCTCGGAAGTGGTCGGCCCCTCTTCCCGGTTCATCCACATGGGTTTGACCTCCACCGACGTGGTGGACACGGCCCAAGCGCTCCAGGTCAAGGAAGCCTCCGAGTTGATCGAATCCGCCATCGTGAGCTTTCTGGAGGTGCTGCGCCGCAAGGCCCACCGGTACAAGGACACGCCGATGATGGGACGGACCCACGGGATCCATGCCGAGCCCACCACGTTCGGCCTCAAAGTGACCATCTGGTACTCGGAAATGGAGCGCAACCTGGAGCGTT
>JAJDTT010000193.1 GCA_022827025.1 Acidobacteriota bacterium | reverse complement strand
TCCTACCCATCGATCCAAGAGACAGTTCAGGCACTCAGAGATTATGAGGAGTCCGTCCGAGAGCTTGCGGACGCGAAACGAGAGTGCGCCGACCTTGGCCTCTGCGTCTAAGTCACATTGTGACTTTGCGATATAATCCCCAAACGATTCGCCGGAACCATCGACAGCGTCCCGAGGAACTTTCGCTCGAGTTTCTACCCAGCAGGACGCCGGGGGGCTGAACGGGGGCCGATCCGTCATCGGCTCCAGCATCACCATCAGGGGAGAGGTGAGCGGAACCCAGGATGTGGTCGTCAGGGGCCGTATCGAAGGACAAATTTCGCTGACCGGGTGCAACATCACTGTGGGGAAGGAAGGCCGGATCAAGGCCGACCTGTTGGCCAAGGCGATTCAGGTTGATGGGTTTGTAGACGGGCTCCTTCGGGGAGAAGACCAGATTCTTCTGAGTCAAACCGGACGCGTTCGCGGCAAGCTGATCGCTCCCCAAGTCGTCCTGGAAGAGGGTTGCAATTTCAAAGGCACCGTCGACATGGGCGACCGCACGCAGGATTCCGCCGAATAACCGGTTCGACGTTTGGGGTTACGGTCCAACCGCTCTGCCAATCCCGTGATCAGAAGATTCTTCCTGACCCGGCACATCGTCGGGACGTTCGGTTTACGCCTGTAGTCTTCTCTCCTGCTATCTTTTATCGTATCGTTCGGTTCGATTTGGAAAGTATTTCATATGGTGGCAGTTTCCGTCGGTGATACCGCACCCGACTTCGTTCTGAAGACAACGAAGAATGAAACCTTCCGGTTGAGTTCGTTGCGCGGCCGGAGGGTCGTGTTGTTTTTCTACCCGATGGACGATTCCCTTGGGTGCACCCTCCAGGTTCGTGCCCTCCGGGATATTTATGAAGACTTGGCAGAACTGGACGTGGAGGTAATCGGCATCAACCGTGCCAGTGTAGACTCACACCGGAGTTTTGCCGAAGGCAATGCCTTGCCCTTCCAGATCGCCAGCGACCCGGAGGATGCCGTTCGTCGCCTCTACGGGGCCTTTTCCTGGAGGCTGCCCGGGCGCGTGACTTTCCTTGTGGACGAGCGAGGGATCGTGCGCGATGTTTTTTCCGCGTTTTTGCGGCCGTTGGCACACGTGAAACGAGTCAAGACTTGGGTGAAGGAAAGTTGAGATCCGGATCAGAGGCAAGGCTCCGGGAATTCATGAGCGAGAAGTTCTTCAATGGGGTTGTCCGGCATCCGGTATTGCCGGGTCTGATGTTGACAAGAGAAACGGAGGAGACATGAAACGAAAGTTTTTGTCCGGGATCGCCATCGTCGCCTTGGCTCAGATCGGATGCCGGAGCGCGGAGGAGTCGTCACCCGCCGGAGGCAAAGAGGCATCGCAGCATACCGGGCCGTCATGGGGGTATGAGCCGCACAACGGCCCGGGCCATTGGGGGACGCTCGACCCAGCCTTCAGCGCGTGCGCCATGGGCGAGGAGCAGTCTCCCATCGATCTGTCCGCCGGCCGGAACGCCGATCCGCTCGCGATCGAGTTCGAATACCAGCGGACCCGGATCGCCGTCGAGAACAACGGGCACACGATTCAGGTGAACCCGGACCCCGGCAACGCCATCGTCCTCACCGGGGTACGCTTCGACCTGCTGCAGTTTCACTTCCACCATGCCAGCGAGCATACGGTTGACGGCATTCAGTTGCCGCTGGAGATGCACCTGGTGCATCGGAACGATAGCGGCTCGCTTGCGGTGGTCGGAGTTCTGTTTGAAGAAGGACAGGCAAACGACGCTCTGGCGCCAGTCTGGGCGCACCTTCCGCCCGATCCTGCGGCGCCGCGCGTGGTACCGGGTGAACTCGACCCCGCGTCGTTGCTGCCGGCCACCCGAACCACGTGGCGCTACCGGGGATCGCTCACGACTCCACCCTGCACCGAGGGTGTCAATTGGATCGTCCTGAACGAGCCGCTTACGATGTCGCCGGAGCAGATCGCCGCGTTCGGCGCCATCTATCCGAACAACTTCCGGCCCGTGCAGCCGCTCGGCAAACGTGTCCTGGAATGTGGATGACGCCGGGACGTTCACGAACGCCGGGGTGAAGGCCGCCGTAATCGGGATGACTTAGCGGAATCTGCGCTTCCAACCGGGTCCCTACTGTGCGGACCGCCGATCGAGCCGGGCGGTCATCTCGACGAGTTGCCCCTGCCTCAGGACCAGGATCTTGACCTGGTCTCCCGGTTTCCGAGACCGGAGCAGGTTTCGAAGGTCCCGGAGATTGCGTATCACCCGCCCGCCGAATTCCACGAGCACGTCCTTTTCCTGGAGTCCCGCGGCGGCGCCGGGACTCCAGCTCAAGACCTGCGCGATCCGGACACCCCCCAGCGTCCAGCTCATGTCGGGCGCGATTCCCAGCCAGGGCCGGTCGTCGAGCGGCGTCCTCCCGCGCCGGAGGTCCACATACCGGGGCCGGCTCTCCAGGCGGTTCAGCCGGTCCACCGTCTGACGCACCGCCTCCACCACCTGCCAGGTCCGGACCAGGTCGATCTTCTCCCAGTCGTCGGACGGCTTGTGGTAGTCGGGATGCAGGCCGGTAAAGAAGAAGAGGACCGGGACTCCCGCCGCGGCGAACGGCAGGTGGTCACTCGAGCCCCGGGGGGTGCTGGCGTAATTGAAGGTCAGGGGAGAGTCCGCCTCCACCTCGTGGAGCAGGTCCCGGAACTCCTTCGCCGTGCCCACTCCACCAATCAGGACGTCGCCGTCGCTGCGGCCGATCATGTCCAGGTTCACCATGGCCACGGTTCGTTCCAGCGGCAATGACGGATGCTGCACGTAGTGGCGGGAGCCCAGCAGACCCAGCTCCTCGGCTGCAAAAGCGGCGAAAACGACGGTGCGGCCGGGCCGGGCCGCCGACAGATCCCGGGCCAGGATCAATAGCGCGGCCACACCGGAAGCGTTGTCGTCCGCTCCGTTGTGGATCTGTCCCAAGTGGTGTTCCGCCAGGGAGGACTCGTCGCCGAAACCCAAGTGATCATAGTGCGCGCCGATCACCACGGCTTCCTCCGAGTCGCCGGGCAGGGCGCCTACCACGTTCCTGACCTGGTGACGGATCGGGACCACGTCCACGTCCAGACGGACGGAAACCCCGTCCATGGGGAACGAGTAGGGCGTGAGATGATGGTGGATCCAGCGGTCGATCTCGGACGGATCCCGCCCTGCCTCCCGCAGCAGGAGTTCACCCAAACGCCCGTTCAGGCGAACGGTGGGGATTCCCATGTTGGCCACCCTCTCGAATTGCGGGGCCTGCCGGGAGCGTCGCTTGGGATGGTTGAATCGATCAGGAATCAGAATCAGCGCCGCGGCGCCGCGGCTCGCGGCGTTGAGCGCCTTGTGGGTCACCGTCGAATAGGACGTCAGGTTCTTGCCGTGAAACGGGCTGGAGGCCAATCGTTCCTGGGGTTCGTGCTCGAACGCCAGGATCACCCGGCCTCGAACGTCCCAGTCGCCGTAGTCGTCGTACCCGTGTTCGTGCGACGTGATTCCGAAACCGGCGAAGAAGAGTTTTCCGGAGATGTTTGGATTCGGACCGAAGGTCAGCAGCCTGTACTCGGGGCCGATTGAGAACTCTCGAGCGTTCTCGGGCCCCCGGATCGCCAAGCGGTTATTTGGACCCAGGTTCTGACCCGTGGTGATGGTGAAGGCCTGGAAGTAGGTGCCGTCGGACCCGACCGGCTCCAGGCCGGTCCGGCGATATTCCTCCGCTATGTAGCGCGCCGCCTGCTCCAGGCCGGGCGACCCGTTGCCCCGGCCCTGCAGCTCGTCGGAGGCGAGATAGCGCAGGTGTTCCAGGAGCCGTCCTTCGTCCCGGGCGCCGGCGGCGCCGGTGAGAAGGAGGAGAGCGAGGAATGACCATTGGAGACGCTTGATCATGGCGATTCCTCGGGTGCTGCCGGCGGAGTTGTGGGTGATGGGGATGCCGCTTCCGCTCTGGGGGACAGGAAAGTCCCCCCTCCTGGTCCCCCTTCTGAGGGATCGCGGTCGCGGAACCAGGGGTCGCGGCTCTTGACGAACTGGATCTGGGCGCCGAAGCCCAGGAGCTTGAGGGCCATTCTGCCCAACATGTGGATCTGCTGCACCACGAACAGCACGAGGATTCCTCCCCAGGAATCGTCGCCGGCCAGGGTATCGACGCCCAGGTACAGGCCGGCCCAGACCAGCGTGAAACACGCCAGGAGCAGATAGAGGCCGGTGGCGCCCAGGAAGTTCCTCTTGACGAACCCGGCCGCGGCCACGACCGCCAACAGGATGCTGGTGCGGTCTTCCAGGACGACCTTGATTCGAGCGTAGTCCAGGATCAGGTCCATGCCCAGAATCAGGACCAGAATCAGAAGATAACGCGCCAGACTGAGGTAGAAACCTGTGACCTCGGTCGCGGCGGCGGCGGACATCGAGTCGACCCACCCGTCCACGGGGGTCAGCGCCTGCCTCAGACACCAGTAGAGAAGCAGGGCCAGCACGCTCAACCTCAGGAACCGGCCGAAGAACTCGGCTCCGTTGCGGAGAAACTGCCGGGTGCTGCCTCCGCCGGGGCGCAGGTGAAGGGAGCTGACCGCCGCCGAGAGCACGAAGACGTGCAGCAGAAGATAGATGGCAACGGCCCCGAGAACCGCCGGCGGCAACTTGCCAAAGCCGTCTTCCAGCAGAACCTCCAGGGTGTGGAGGAAGGGTCCGGCCCCCAGGACCCACGGACCGAAGCTCTCCGCCGCTCCCCGGGCCCGGTCCCGAAAGAGCTGGTACCAGTCGTAGTCCAGAGCCGTCACCAGCCGTTCCCGATAGACGCCGGCGCCCAGGGAGGACTCGAAGGTCTCCATGAAGGGGAGGAGCAGGAGGGACGCCGATGCCAGGACCACCAGGTAGAGATAGAGGATCGACTTCTTGTGGGCCGACAGATTCCGCCAGCCCCGAGCCACGCAGCCGTTGAGGTTCATGAGATCAGAGCGGCGATTTCCATCAGGTTCTGCAACCAGAACAGCCACTTTGCGGTCCACTTCCGCGTGGCCAGGGAGGGCTTGCCACTTGCCGGCGGCTTCACCAGTCGGCTGTTGTTGGTGGGATTGATGTCCAGAAGCAGCTTCCGGTCGGGATCGACCACGGCCGACTTGAGCCGTGACGGCCGCTTGAACTCGTACCGGACCCACCGGTACTGCCCGTCCCAGAGGCGGCGGAACCGCTTCCCGTCCTCGAATTCCATGACCACGTCCACGGGGAACCGCCCCCCCTGCAGCCGGGTCACCACGACCCGGCTCCAGTAGACCTTCTCCGAGGCGGTCTCCTCCTGGTTCGAGGCATTTTCGGCGACGGTCGCCTCTTCGACGATTTCGGCTTCGCCCGGAGGGACCCCCTTCAGGTCCGGAATGGCCATGGAACGGGCTTCGGTCACCGCGTAGTCGACCGTCTCGGCGCTGTGGATCGTCTCCCGGAAGAACCAATCCAGGTCCTCGCCGGCCACCTCGCTGACCGTCCGCACGAAGTCCTCGGTCGTGGGATGACGGTAGCGATAACGCTCGAAGTAGGTCCGGATCGCCCGCAGCATGACCTCGGTGCCCAGGTACCGTTCCAGGGTCCACAGCACCATATCCGGCTTGGCGTAGGCGTTGACGAAATAGCTGCGCCGGTTCCGGAAACTCCAGGAGTTGCGCGTCATGACGTCCAGGCGTCCGCCGCGGCGCACCCAGGCCAGGTTCCGGGTCTCGAACGGGCGGGTCACCGAGGGAAACGAGAGAGGGATCTCTCCCAGGAGCCACTCCACGTGGACCCTGGGAGCATAGGCTTCCCGCGAGGCCCGGTCCGTGGCCCAGGAGGTGATGCCCTCGTCCAGCCAGGCCTCCTCGGCCTCGTTGCTGGCCACCAGGCCGTACCACCACTGGTGGGCCACTTCATGGATGGTGACCCCCTCGGGCGAGAGCGTCTCCGGGGGCGACCAGAAGCCGGTCCTCCCGGTCACGAGAGTGGGGTACTCCATTCCCCCGGTGCGGCTGTTGTAGGGAGGATCGACCAGGGTCAGGATCGAGTAGGGATAGGGTCCGAACCAGGTCCCGAAGAGGCGCAGGGAATGCTCCATGGCCCGGAAGTACCGTTCCTCCAGGTGCTCATGCTCCTCCAGCAAAAGCAGCCGCATGTCGACGGGGGGAAGGCCGGGATGTTCGAACTTGCGGGTCCGGGGCATCAGCCGGGTGCTGGCCACCCAGGTGAAGTCATGCACGTTTTCCTGTTGGAACTGGTGCGTGTGGGTCCCGTCCCCATTGTCGGTCTCGCCGACCAGGCGTCCGGTGGCCCCCACCACCATGTCCGACGGGATCGTCAGGCTCACCTCATAGTCCCCGAAGTCGGCGAAGTACTCCGAGTGGCGATGATATTGGTGGCAATACCAGGCGCCGTCGGCGAAGACGCCCAGCTTGGGAAACCACTGGGCCACGAAATAGTAGTCCTCCACCCAGCCGGTCCTGCGGGCGCCCCGGGGCAGCTTGGAGGTGAACTCGATTCGAAAGCGCACCTGCCCGCCGGGGGCAAGAGGCCGGTCCAGCTCCACCTGGAGCACCGTCCGGTCCTCGGCGTTGTCGTCGTCCGGATGGATGAAGCGGCGTTTCACCACCCGGGTGGGACCCTCGGGTCCGTCCGCCTCGACCTGGATGGAGTCGACGTCGATGAAACCCCAGTAGTCCTCCGGAATCGGGTCCTTGTCCCTCCAGAAGGGAGCGAAACCCAGCTCCCACATCATGGTGGACCGGTTGTTCCGGAACGCGTTCAGGTAGAGATGGAAGTGGAACTCCCGGACTGGCCTGTCCGAGGAGTTCCGCCAGTTCAGGACCTGCTGGGCCTCAACTGTCTTGGAGGCCGGATCCAGCTTGGCCTGGATGTCATAGCTGATATTCCGTTCCGGGACCGCCGGGAGCGGGGCAGTCGTCAGCCAAAGCGCCAGCAGCCCGAATACTCTCATCGCAATTCCAGTCCCGCCGGCTTTGGCGGGCCGCCCAGCCGGGAACTCAATTCCTCTCCGGATGTTCGGGCCGTAGGGGCTCAAAACCGGAGACCAGCCTCTTGGCCTTCAGTTTCCGGTCCAGCACCCCCAGGACTCCGCGAGCCCTCACCGCCAGATCGCCCGTTTCCAGCAGCCTCTGCTTGTCATAGACGGAGAGGTCCAGGCAACAACAGATCAGGTTGATCATGGTCAGGAAATCGATCCGGCCGGCCAATTTTGGCTCCAGCGGCGGAAACTTGATCTCGGGCGCCAACTCGTTCAGGCGCTTGGCCATCTTCCAGCGAAGGGCCTGCGCGTCGCGTTCGTCCGGGGCCACGTCCTCCAGAAGCCGGACCCGGGCCAGCCGGAAGGGCGTCTCCTGCAGGAATTCCAAGATCCGGTAACGCTGGAGCCCCCGGAGCATCAGGTTGTACTTGCCGTCCTCAAGCTCTTCCGGCTGAGTGATCAGACCCATGGTCCCGGTCCCGAAGACCGGCGGGGAGGCGCGGTATTGGGGGCGCCATCCCTCCCGGAGGAGGACCATGCCGATGCGGCCGTTCCCGTCCAGGGCGCTGGCCACCATGGCCTTGTAGCGCGGTTCGAAGATGTGCAGGGGGAGGATCACCCGGGGGAAGAACACCACTCCGGGGAGGGGAAAGATGGGCAGCTCAATGGTTCGGCCTTGAGCCGTCAACGATTCAGCCTCAACCGGTTTCCTCCCTCATCCCGGGTCAATTCGCCAGGGACCTCAAAACATAGTGAAGGATGCCCCGGTGCCGGAAATAGGCCAGCTCATTGGGGGTGTCGATTCGAACCAGGACCGGGAACTCGATGTCGCCGGCTCCGGGAGAGGAGACGCGCATCCGGAGGGTGGCCCCCGGCTCCAATCCCCCCGAGACGCCCGTGAGCCCATAGGACTCGAAACCGTTCAGTCCCAGCGATTCGCAATTCTGCCCGTCCGCAAACTGGAGGGGGAGAACCCCCATGCCGATGAGGTTGCTCCGGTGGATGCGCTCGTAGGTCTCGGCCAGGACGGCCTGGATCCCCAGCAGCCGAGTCCCCTTGGCCGCCCAGTCCCGGGAAGAACCGGAGCCGTATTCCTTGCCGGCCAGAATGATCAGCGGCGTCCCCTGGCGCTGGTACTCCATGCTGGCGTCGTAGATGGAGACGACGTCGCCGCCGGGCGAGCACCGCGTGTACCCGCCTTCGACGCCCGGGACCAGCAAATTTCGGAGCCGGATGTTCCCGAAGGTCCCCCTCACCATGACCTCGTGGTTCCCGCGGCGAGAGCCGAAGGAGTTGAAATCGGCCGGTTCGACGCCCTGCTCCATGAGATAGCGGCCGGCGGGACCCTCCACCGGAATCGCCCCGGCCGGCGAGATATGGTCCGTGGTCACCGAGTCTCCCAGCAAAGCCAGCACCCTCATTCCTTCCAGGTCCCGGAGCGGCTCCGGGCTCCGGGGCATCCCGTCGAAAAATGTCGGCCTCCGGACGTAGGTGGACTCCTCTTCCCAGGAAAAGCCCTGGCCCTCGGGCGCGGGCAGCGCCTGCCACTGCTCGTTCCCGCTGAAGACGTCGCCGTACTTGTCCCGGAACATCTCCGGCAGCACGGCTTCCCCGATCACCGCCTGAATCTCCTGGTGGGTCGGCCAGATGTCCCGCAGAAAGACTTCCCGTCCCTGGGAATCGCGGCCCAGGGGCTCATGGTACAGATCGTGATCCATGCGGCCGGCGATGGCGTAGGCCACCACCAGGGGCGGCGATGCCAGGTAGTTGGCCCGAACGTCCGGGCTGATCCGGCCCTCGAAGTTGCGGTTGCCCGACAGGACGGCGCAAACCACCAGGTCGCGCTCGTGGACCGCCTTGGAAATCGGCGGGGCCAGGGGACCGCTGTTGCCGATGCAGGTGGTGCAGCCGTAGCCCACCAGGTCGAACCCCAGGGCGGCCAGGTCCTCCATCAGGCCCGCCTTCTCCAGGTACTCGGTCACCACCTTCGAACCCGGCGCCAGGCTGGTCTTGACCCAGGGCTTCCTGGCCAGGCCCCGCTGGACCGCCTTGCGGGCCAGGAGTCCGGCCCCCACCATCACCGACGGATTCGAGGTATTGGTGCAGCTCGTGATGGCGGCGATGACCACGGAGCCGTGGTCCAGGTGGAGGGCGCCGGAGCCGTCTCCGTCTTCCTGCGCGATCGGCAACGAATCCGCGCCGGCGGGTTTTCCGTTCCCGGCCGATTGGGACACGAACTCCAGAAACGCCGGCTTCGATTGCGTCAACGGGATGCGGTCCTGGGGACGTTTCGGTCCCGCAATGGCGGGTTCGACCGTGGCCAGATCCAGGCTCAGGGTGTCGCTGTACTCCGCCGCCGGGCTGTCGGGACCATGGAACATTCCCTGGGCCTTGGCGTAGCTCTCCACCAGGGCCACCTGCTCCGCCGGACGCGCCGTGAGCCGCAGGTAGTTCAGGGTCTCGTCGTCGATGGGAAAGATGGCGCACGTGGCTCCGTACTCGGGAGACATGTTGCCCAGAGTCGCCCGGTCGGCCAGGGAGAGGCCCGCGATCCCGGAACCGTAGAACTCCACGAACTTCCCAACCACTCCCTTTTCCCGGAGCATCTGGGTGATTCTCAGCACCAGGTCGGTGGCCGTGGCTCCCTCGGGCAGGACCCCGTGCAGCCCGAACCCCACGACCTGCGGCAAAAGCATGCTGATGGGTTGACCCAGCATGGCGGCTTCCGCCTCGATGCCGCCCACGCCCCAACCCAGGACTCCCAACCCGTTGACCATGGTGGTGTGGCTGTCGGTTCCGACCAGGGTGTCGGGGTAGCAGAGGCGGTCTCCATTCTCTCCCGGCTGGAAGACGACCCGGGCCAGGTACTCCAGGTTGACCTGGTGGACGATTCCGGTGGCGGGAGGGACGACCCGGAAGTTGTCGAACGCGGTCTGGCCCCAGCGCAGAAAGGCGTAGCGTTCCAGGTTGCGCTGAAATTCCTTCTCCACGTTGAACCGGAAGGACCGGCGGGTCCCGAAGGAGTCGACCTGGACCGAGTGGTCGATGACCAGCTCGGCCGGGACCAGGGGGTTGATCCGGTCCGGGTCCCCGCCCATCCCGATCATGGCGTCCCGCATGGCGGCCAGGTCCACGACCGCGGGAACTCCGGTGAAGTCCTGCAGCAGCACGCGGGCGGGGCGGAAGGCGATCTCGGGCTGGGTATCGGCGGACGGTTGCCAGTCGGCCAAGCTCTCCACGTCCTTGGCGGTGACCGTGACCCCATCCTCATGCCGGAGGAGATTCTCCAGCAGGACCTTCATGCAGAAGGGGAGCCGGGAGACGCGGCCCACCCCGCGTCGCTCCAGCGACGTGAGATCGAAATAATCGGCTTCGACGCTTCCAGTCGTCAGTGTGGATCGACAGCCAAAGCTGTCACCGCTCTCTCCCATGGTGGACGATCCTTTCTCGGCAACGGCCTCAAAAATACCCCTGATCGCCAGCGCAAGGCAAACGGGGAGGAGCGGCGACATCCCTGTCGCCGTCTTACGACCACGCATTCAAAAATTATCGGGCGGCCCCGTCGTCTCTCCCTCCCTCAGCTCGTCCTCCCCGCATGGCACGAAAGAGATCGAATGGACCGACCCTCCCTCCAAAGCAAAGGGCCAGTACGTCGAGCCGCCGAGCTTCGAGTACGCCCGACGCTCGAAAGAGGGCGCCAAGAATGACGCCCCTCCTAAAATCTCCTTCGCGGCGGGCGGTACAGGTGGGTGGGCTGGCCCATGAAGGACTCCGCCGCCTCGCCCAGGGTCTCGGAAAGGGTGGGATGGGCATGAATGCAGAGCGCCAGGTCCTCGGCCAGGGCCGCCATCTCGATGGCCGCCACCCCCTCCGCGATGAGCTCCCCGGCGTGGGCGCCCACGATGCCGACCCCCAGGACCTGACCCGAGTCGGGGTCGAGAATCATCTTCGTCAGTCCCTCGGCCCTTCCCATGGTCAGGGCCCGTCCCGATGCCGCCCAGGGGAACCGCACCACCTGAATCTCCTGACCCTCGGCCCTGGCCTCCCCTTCGGTGAGTCCGCACCAGGCCACCTCCGGATCGGTGAAGACCACGGCCGGAACGGCCTCCGGCTCGTAACCGGACTCGTCGCCGGCGATGACCTCGGCGGCCACCTTGGCTTCCCTCGTGGCCTTGTGAGCCAGCATGGGCTGGCCCGCCACGTCGCCGATGGCGAAGATGGCCGGATCGTCGGTCCGGCATTGTGTGTCCGTCCGGATGAATCCCTGGGCGTCGACCGTCACTCCCGTGTTCTCCAGACCCAGGCCCTCCGAGTTGGGCCGGCGTCCCACCGCCACCAGCACCTGATCGAAGACGCGGGATACGGTCTGGTCCGGCAACTCCAGTTCGACCTCCAACCCCTCGTCCGTTTCCTGAACGCGGCCGACCCGGCTCCGCAGGTGGATCGCTTCGAAAAGATTCCGGAGGCGTTTCGCCAGCGGCCGAACCAGGTCGCGGTCGACGCCGGGAAGCAAGCCGTCCAACATCTCCACCACGGTGACGCGGCTTCCCAGGGCCGCGTAGACCGTCCCCAACTCCAGGCCGATGTAGCCTCCGCCGATCACCAGCAGGGTTTCGGGAATCGTCTCCAGGTCGAGGGCCCGGGTGGAGTCCAGGAGGCGGGAGCTGTTCTGCGGCATTCCGGGCAGGGTTACCGGGCGCGATCCCGTGGCCAGGACCGCGTGATCGAAAGCGATCTCCGCCGTTTCTTCGCCCTCCACGGCGAGCCGGCCCGAGGACCGGAATTGAGCTCTTCCCCACATCAGACGCACGCCGCGGCGGCGCGCCAGATCCGCGACTCCGGCCGCGAGCCGGTCGATGACCGAGGTTTTCCAGGCCCGGAGCCGTTCCAGATTCACCTTCGGCTCTCCCACCTCGATGCCCAGCCGATCCGCCTCGCGGATCTGTCCCAGCAGGCCGGCGACATGGAGCAGCGTCTTCGAGGGAATGCAGCCGTCGTGCAGGCAGACGCCTCCGGGCCGTCCCCGGGCGTCCACCAGGATCGCCCTGAGCCCCAGGTCGGCCGCCCGGAACGCGGACGCGTAGCCTCCGGGTCCCGCGCCGACCACAACGACGTCGGCCCGGTGATTCGTCAGTTCCATACCATCCTCCGTCTCAACCGGGCTCGCTTCTCGAGCCACTCTTCACCGGCTCCGAACCGGATTCCGCTCTGCAGGAACACCTCCCCTTCCTCGGGCAGAGGAGAGTCCTCCAGCACCGCCTCCACCCGGAGCCGGAACACCGAGCAGGACTCCCGGTCCCCTTTCCAACGGGCCCGTCCCTTGACGTAGACCACGTAGTCGCGGTTCACGAACAGGAGAGTACAGCGGCGCCCGGATTTGAGGAAGCGTCCCGTGCGGCTCCCCTCGTGGACGAAAAAGCCGAGGGACCCGTCCTGCAGGAACAGTTCGAAATAGGACAGGAGAGCGACGTGGGGATACCCTTCCGGGTCGACGCTGATGAGCGGAACGGCTTCCGACACCGGCGGATCCTTGCGGATCTCGGCGACGATCCGGTCGGGTATTTCGATTCCCACGTTCCTGGCCACGGGCTTCATTCTACCTTAGCGGGAGGCCCCTCCACGGGGCCGGGCGCCGGCCGGGCCGGTTGCCAGGCTCTTCCGGGCTGGGATATAATTTCTGTTTCTGCAAGGGCCTATAGCTCAGTTGGTTAGAGCGCACGCCTGATAAGCGTGAGGTCAGTGGTTCAAATCCACTTAGGCCCACCATTTCCCTGTCCGACCACGTGGCGCCGTGGAGCGGCGACTTTCCAGTCGCCGACCGGGACCGGCGTCCTTCCGGGCGCCGTGGAGCGGCGACTTTCCAGTCGCCGTCTGGGATCGGCGTCCTTCCGGGCGCCGGGCTGGCGACGTGGAGCGGCGCCATTCCAAACGCCGAACTCCCGATATTCTTCTATTTCTCATTTTCCGTTCGTGACGAAGCCTCACCAATCCGCATAGAATTGAGCCCATGAAGAAAAAGAACACCACCTTTCGCCGTTTGATGATTCTGGGAGTGCTTTCCGGACTGGGACTGGTCGCCGCCTGGACCCCTCCGAGCCGGGACTCCGGGGCGCACCCGACCCGTTTCCCCGAGATCGAGGGCCCCACGCCGTGGACCGCCAAGGGGCTGCTGAACAAGCCCGAAGACTTCCAATTCATCATCGTCTCCGACCGCACCGGCGGACACCGCGAGGGCATCTTTCGTAGCGCGCTCCGCAAGATCAATCATCTGCGGCCCGAGTTCGTCGTCAGCGTCGGGGACCTCATCGAAGGGGCCACGGACGACCTGGATCAGGTCGGGCGCGAGTGGGCCGATTTCCAGGACGCCGTCGACATCCTCCAGATGCGGTTCTTCTACGTCCCCGGCAACCACGATATCTGGGACGACACGGCCCGGCGGGAGTGGACGAAGCGTTTCGGCCCCACCTATTACCACTTCCTCTACAAGGGGGTCCTCTTCCTCTGCCTGAACACGGAAGACGGAGCACTCAGCCGGATCGGACCGGAGCAGGCCGCCTATGTGCGTCAGACCCTGGAAGCCAACACTCAGGTGCGCTGGACCCTGGTCTTTCTCCACAAACCGCTTTGGGACTACCCGGAGGGGTCGGGATGGAAAGTGGTGGAACAGGCCCTGGCCGGCCGGCCCCACACCGTCTTTGCCGGACACCGGCATCGCTACATCCGCTACCAGCGCGCCGGGCACAAATACTACCAACTGGCCACGACCGGCGGAGGAAGCGACCTCTCGGGGATCGCCCACGGCCGCTTCGACCACATCAGTTGGATCACCATGACCGCCGACGGACCGGTGATGGCCAACCTGAAGCTGGACGGGATCCTGGGAGAGGACGTGCGGACCGAATCCATGGCCCGGCTCACGAATCGGCTCCGCGGCGAGCATGCGGTGCGGCTCGATCCCATCACCATCGAGTCCCCGGGGCGGGGGCGGACCTGGTTGGAGCTGGAAAACCGGGCGGAGATTCCGCTGGAGGTGCGGGTCCGCTGGAATGCCCACCCGCACCTGACACCGTCTCCTTACGCCGTCGTCAAGACCCTGGCTCCGGGTACAACGGAGAGACTGAAAGTCGCATTGAACTGGCCCGACACCTGGCAACCCGCCATCGAGGACGCCTTGGCGGCGGAAGTCCGGACCACCTACCGGCCGGAAAAGCTCACCCGGCCCGTCTCCTGGACTCGAGACATGTACGCCGCGGTGGAGCGCCGGCCACTCATTGCCGACCTGGACGACGGACCGCTGACCCTGGACGGACGACTCGACGATTGGCGATCCCTTCCCGCCTCCATGGCCCGGCCCCGGCAGGTGACCGGAGACTGGTCCAAATCGACCGGCCCCGAAGATCTCGGATTCCGCTTCGGCCTGGCGCAAGACCAGGCGTACCTGTATCTGGCTGTGGACGTGCGTGACGATCGGCGGATCCAACTGTCCGGCAGGCGGTCTTCGCTCCGCGACAGCGTGATCCTGTACCTGGATCCCCGTCCCGCCGAAGCCGCCGGTGGCCCGGGCGAGTCCGGCGACGCTACCGCAACCACGCGTGACCGCACCGTGCGCCTCGCCCCGGCCTCCGACTCCGGAGCCGCCGTCGTGTTCGCGGGACGGGACCCCATCGACGGCCTGCGGGCCTGGAGTTCACTCAACCCGGACGGGTACACCCTGGAGGTGGCCATCCCTCATGCCTCCCTGGACGGGATTGCCGAGGGCACATGGCGCAACTTGCGCGTGAACCTGATGGTCCGAGACGTGGACACTCCCACCGGGTCGCGGGCGGACTTCTGGTGGAGGTCCCGTTGGGGGTCGATGGAATCGAGCCCCGAATCGGGCTGGTTTCGCCGATTCGAAAGATGACGACGAACGAAGGAGCCGGATCATGAAAGGACCGCCATTCTCCAGGCGCTCGCTCCTTCAAGGAACACTCGCCGGCGGCCTCGGCGCGGCCCCGTACGTCTACTCGCGCCGCGCCGCCCCCACGCCCGAGGCTCTGACCGGTCAGGCGCTGAGAGAACCGTTCCGATCACGTGTGTTGGCCGGAAGAGAAACCATCCTGGCCGAGCTGAAGCCCACTCCGAAACAGTTGGAACACGGCCTGCAGCTCCACCATGACGCCTACGTCGCCGATCTCTTGGGCGCGGTCTACGTTGCCGCCGCCATCGGACAGCCGGGGCCACGACTCCAGCACAAGCTGGCGTGGGACCGGGGGGAGCTGGAAGCCGGAGGTGTCGACCCCGGGGAGGCCTCCCGAAGGGTGCGCCGGACCTGGTGGGAACACAAACCCTTGGAGTCGGCCTTCGAAACCGGCTGGCAGGAGGACTGGAGGGCTCTCTACCAGCTCACGGGGTTGGACATGGCGGTGGAGGACAACGCGGGACACTACACCTTCGATCAGTGCCTGCGCTGGATGGCCACCTCGAATCTGGCCTACGGCCGTTTGCCCGACGTGGTGCGGATTGCCGGCGCCAAGGATCTGCGCGGGGCCCGCAGCCAGGGAAAGTTGGGACTCCTCTCCCAACTCCAGGGCGTCCACGCCCTCTGGGTCCCCGGGAAGTCGGTGGAGCACCTGGACCTGTTCTACGGACTCGGCGTGCGGATGGCCCAGCTCTCCCACACCCACTCCAACGCCGTGGCCTGGGACGCCTACCAGCTCTGGCACCGCGACCCGGGTCTGTCGCGGGAAGGACGTCAACTGGTTCGCCGGATGAATGAACTCGGAGTCGCCGTCGATCTCTCCCACGCCGCCCGCCGGACCGCGCTGGACGCGGCCGAAATCTCTCGGGAGCCGGTGATCAACAGCCACACCGCCTGCTCCGCCGTCTACCGGGACATCGACCAGCGCAACGTGGACGACGACTACCTCAAGGTGGTGGCGGGAAAGGGCGGCCTCATCGGGATCTACATCGTCGACCACCGGCTCTGGGAGCAGGGAGACCCGGCGAACCGTTCCAGGTGGAACAGTGATCCGCCCCGTCCGGTGACGTTCGAACAGTTCGCTCGCCACCTGGAACACGCCGTCAAGGTGGCCGGCATCGACCATGTTGGCATCGGGACCGATTTGACCTATATTCCCAATTATTCAGCCCGGCCCATGGAATGGAGCAACTGGCCCTACTGGACCGTCGGCCTGGTGGCCCGCGGCTTCAGCGACGAGGAGATTCGGAAGATTCTGGGCGGGAATGCGTTGCGGTTTCTCGAGAGGGTCCTGGACAAGAAAC
The DNA here is from genome assembly GCA_022827025.1 of Acidobacteriota bacterium. Lineage (GTDB taxonomy): Bacteria > Acidobacteriota > UBA6911 > RPQK01 > JAJDTT01 > JAJDTT01. The sequence goes on along the minus strand of JAJDTT010000193.1, from coordinate 21,175 downwards.
CCTGGGGCGCCTATGGGGCCGGATAACCGGCCGGCGGGGGAAACACAGATAATTACAGGATTATCCGAGTTGTCCGAGGTGAATACATAAATTATTAGAGAATCGAATTCGAAAGATGCAAAAGAATCCTTTCTGCTACGCTCTGATGCGCCGGGGAAAAGCCAATCAAGACCTGCTGTTCAAACGCCGTTACGGCACGGCTACAGGAAAGTGTGGTTTCAACCTGTGGGCGATGCACTTGGATGTTGATGGTTCCGAACCGGCGTCAGTACTCATCTTTGTTCGGGGAGACGTGCCCGACGACAAGATAATGAGTGAGATCAACAAGGCGCAGACCTATTTTCGGGAACAAACCGAACAAAGGTTTTAGGCGTGGCTGGCTTTGTATGTCGTCCCCGTTACCCTGTTGGGACCGTCCTGGTTTTCGTTCCGAGATCCTGCTGGCACGTCTCCGTTCGGAAGACCTTCATGCCTCGTGCCTTTTTATTTCACACTCATATACTTGCAGCCCTCCCGACTCCTCTTTGGCCCTGAGCCATGAAGGGGATTTCATCTCCAAATAATATTCGGAATGGTCGGGCGTCGTCGGCCACGATGGCGTCGATCCCGGAGAAAGAACCCCAAGACCAGAGTCGACTTTCTTTCTCACGCCGTGTCGGGTTTCCCGATCCACTCGCGAAGAGCCTCGTCGATCCGCGTCTGCCAGCCACGTCCGCCCGCTCGAAAATGATCGATCACGTCCTGCGACAGCCGAATAGTGGTGGACACTTTCGGTCTGGCGAGGGGTGGACGCCCGCGGCGGACGGCGGTCCTGGAAAACTTTTCCGGCCAGCCGTCTGTGGACAGGTCCGGCGCGGTGTCCGGATCAAAATCTCGGGGTATAGAGCTTCCTTTCGCGTTCATTGGCTTTCCTCATGCTAATGATCCGATACGCGCCGGGGCGAGGTGTCCAGACCAGGACGACCATCGTTTCGTCGAGAAAGCCGACCGTGATGAAACGGTCCTCACCATAGTCTCGCCGATCGTCCTCGACCGTGAGCGTTTCGCCGACGAACACCTCTCCGGCGCGGGCCATGTCCAGCCCTCGGGCCTCAAGTGTCACCGCCCGCTTGGTCGCGTCGAATTCGATGCACAGGATTTATTGTAACTACAATAAATCGGATCCATCAAGAACGTCCATGGGTTGCACGTCGCTCTCCGTCCATCCTCCTGGAGACAGACTCGATCATCTCCTGTGCGTCTCCGCCGCGGGGGACACTTGCAATGGTGGTTGCAAGGTCAATGCAACTCGCGCCCGATTCAATAGGGCGCCACCCGGAACTCGGGAAGGCCGGCCGTCGCCTGGTAGCCCGACGGCTCCAGGACCACGATGGTGGGACGTCCGTTACGGGCGCGTTGCGTCGGGAACGAGATGGTGTGATGGCGGGCGACGATGACCGGGTCGCGCGGCCGCCGGTTCAGGAAGACGTCCACCGCACTCATGTTGGCGCCGGGGACCCCCCGGAAGCCGAAGGGCGGGAGAGCGTAGTGCATGGGAACGATCCAGGTGGGCTGGAGGATATCGATCATCCGGTCCAGGGCGTCCAGCGGCACCGTGAATCCCGCGCCCACGAGCGCCAGCAGCACGTCGCACCGGCCTTTCCATGGCGCCAGCTCCTCCCGTCCCAGTTCGTATCCCACGTCTCCCATGTGGGCGAACCAGAGGCCTCCAGCCCGGAATGAGTACAGTGCGTTGTCTTCCGGACCGTCGGGGTGATCCGGAATCTCCCCCGCCGGAATCGCCGCCAACGGTTGGCCGTTGATGTTCGCCTCGTCCCGGCCGTTGGCCACGTCCAGCGCGTTGATCACGCGAGGATCGCCATTGACCAGAGAGACGTTGTCGTGGGCGGGATCGGTGAGTGAGCTGACGATCACGATGTCTCCGTCGACACTCAGGCCGGTATACTCCATGCTGGAGATGGTGAGGGAGAACGGGTCCGTGACCAGGGTCGGCCTTCCCTCTTCCAAGACGCGAAAGCAGGCATGCCCTACGAACTCGAGTCGAACCGTCATCACACCTCCCCGTTCTGAAATCGGCGCAGCGTCTTCACCAGCGCCATGCGCTTCATGGCCACGTCGACGCCCACGATGAAAATTCGGACGCCCAGTTCGAAATAGTACCGCGCATCGGCGGGTCCGGAGGCCGACATGACTGAAATCTTGCCTGCGTCCCGGGTCGCCCGCAGGATGCGCTCGATCCTGGGGGCCAGGTACTCTTTGGCCTCCCGGCCGCCGAGACCCAGGCCGGTGGCCCAGTCGCCGGGGCCCACGGAAACCATGTCGATTCCGTCGAGTCCGACGATCTCTTCCAGGTGCCCATAGCCCTCGTTACTTTCGAACATGACCATCAGCCGAACCGTCCGGTCGGCCTGGCGCAGTGTCTCCAGGGAATCGGAGCCAAGTTGAAAGCCGGTTCCGGCGCCGGTGGAGGAGACGCCTCGCTGCCCCAGGGGCGGGAACTTCCCCAGTTGAACCAGGCGCGCGGCCTGCTCCACGGTCCGGACGTCGGGCAAGGTCACGATACGGACGCCCCCGTCCAGCAGCGGCTGGACGTTGGTGCGCAGCAGCTCGGGGATCCGCACCAAGGGCACCATCCCCAGGTGCTCGATGCTCCGCGTGAGCCGGATCAGTTCGGAAATGGATTGCGGACAGTGCTCCAGATCCAGCCACACCAGGTGGTAGCCGGCCTGCGCCATCAACTCGATGTCGGTCAGCGTCGCGTCCCGGCAAAGGACGCCGTAGAGATGTTCGTGCTCTTCGAGCAGTTCGCCGAGACGATCCGTAACCAGGGCAGCCATGGAAACCTCCGATTCGGCGTCAGTTTACCTGGGATAGACTGAATTGTGGACAGCGGTGGCGCAGGGATTCCCGAGCCCCGGCCCGCCGCGACTCGATCGACCAGGGGAAACTCGGCGGTCAACCTGGAGGCACTGCATGAGAATCTTCGAGCTGAACAGCGAAGTCCGGGTCGCACGGCGGACCTCAGACGTTTTTCCCTTCTTCTCGGACGCCTTCAATCTGGAGAGGCTGACCCCTCCCTGGCTCCGATTCCAGGTGGTCACGCCCGGGCCGATTCGGATGCAGGCGGGAACCCGGATCGAATACCGTTTGCGCCTCCGGGGAGTACCGATCCGTTGGGTCAGCGAAATCACGGCCTGGGAGCCACCCCATCGATTCGTCGACCGGCAGGTCAGGGGTCCGTACCGCCTCTGGGTCCACGAGCACCGATTTCGCGACTCGGAGCATGGAGCGGTCTGCGAGGACACGGTTCGGTACGCCGTCTGGGGCGGCGGGCTGGTGAACCGGTTGGCGGTCGGGAGAGACGTGAAGCGGATCTTCGACTACCGGCGGGAGAAATTGCTGGAGATCTTCAAACCCACCGTGGAGCCTCCGTCCCGCATGGCTTGACCGGGCTCGGGCAACCCGTCATCGCTGTAGCAGCCTGAGTTTTCTTCATGCTACCTTCTTGGCATTGGTCATGTGCTCCCTTCTGCGCGTGGTTCTGACATCCGTGCCCGAACCGTTGCCGGAGCACAGGGTGACAGCTACTTGGGGGAGCCAACAGCCGAGCGAATATCGTCACTGAAACAATTTTGACGAACAGTCGTCCGGAACGCCACAGCGTGAAGGGAAAGAACTCAAGTGGAATCGGTTGCTGACCGGATCATGGCAATGCAGGAACGCGACTACGCCACCGTCATCGCCGTTGCCCGAAAGATCCCCGAACCGATTCTCCACGAGGATCCCAAGCTCCTCATGTGGTACGACCAAGCGCTCACACGAACGGGAGACAAGCCATGACTGGCTGGCGATGGAATGGTGCGCGTTGGTGGAAGTTCGATTTCCATACCCATACGCCGGCATCGGACGATTACGGCAAAGGGACTGACCAAGAGACGCTGAGACAGCGTACGCCGCAAGAGTGGCTTCTGGATTATATGCGAGCCGAGATGGATTGCGTCGCCGTGACCGATCACAACACGGGACATTGGATCGACCGACTGAAGGACGCACTCAGGGAACTGGAAGAAAATCCTCATCCAGATTATCGCGAACTTCATCTTTTCCCAGGCATGGAAATCTCGGTCCACGGCGGGATCCATCTTCTCGCGATCTTCGATCCTTCGAAGGCGTCTTCGGACCTGGACGTGCTTCGCGGTGCAATCGGATACACAGGCACTCCGGGGCGGAGCGATACCGTCACAAACAAGTCGTTTGGCGAAGTGGTAGAGACCATCATGTCGTCTGGCGGCATCGCCATTCCCGCGCACGTGGATGGTGATAATGGGCTTTTTCGATGGTCGGGGTCGACATTGGAATCGGCATTGGAATGCGACGGCATCTTCGCGATGGAACTCCTGAATCAACGATATCAAAAGCCACAGATTTACATCGACAAGAAGTTGCGCTGGACTGAAATTCTCGGCTCAGACGCTCACCATCCTGTCGGGAGCGCAGAACAGATATGTCCCGACAGCCGTTTTACCTGGGTCAAGATGGGATCGCCCAGCATCGAGGGACTGCGACTCGCCCTGTTGGACGGCCAGCTTTCCGTACGCCGGTCCGACCAGACGGACTCTGCGGCGGGAAATGATCCTAACCGCCATGTGGATTCCGTCATCGAAAAGATCGCGGTTTCCAACGGTCGCTACATCGGACGGGCGAATCCCTTTTTTCAGACGCTGAACCCATGGTTCAACGCCGTCATAGGAGGACGGGGCACGGGGAAATCCACTCTCGTCGAGTTTCTTCGGATTGCGCTTCGACGGGAAGGGGAGCCGCCGGAACGTTTGAAGCACGAGCTTGAAAAGTATGGTCGAGTCTATCTAAACAGGGAAGATGATGGATTGCTTACTGAAGAGGCTGAAATCAAGGTCGTTTATCGGAAAAACGGCTCCCGGTTTCGTATTCAGTGGAATCCAGCCAGCGATCTTGAACCGATCGAACAAGAAGTTGACGGACGGTGGAGACCTGCTCAAGGCGATGTTCGGCAACGATTCCCCGTCCGAATCTACAGTCAGAAGCAAATCTTCCAGCTCGCCGGAACCCCCCTGTCCCTCCTCAAGATCATCGACGAGGCCCCGGAGGTGGATCGTCATTCCTGGTCTCAAGAACGGAAGGCACTGGAAAATCGATTTCTCTCTCTTCGCGCCAAGGCCAGAGAGTTGGCAGCCGGACTTACCGAGGCGCCGCGTCTTCGGGGAGAACTCGATGACGTGAAGAGAAAGCTGAACGTCTTCGAACAATCGGGACACACTGAAATCCTCAGATCCTTCCAAAAGCGAAGCCGCCAGCAACGGGACGTCGATAACTGGGAAGAAAGCTGGGTCGGAATAGCACAACGCTTGCGGGAAGCCGCGGCCGAGATCGTCCCCGACCCCCTCGACGGAACGTCTTTCGATTCAGATTCACAGGCAGACGTTGAATTGAAGAGCCTTGCGGCCCAAGCGTGTACTGATCTGGACAGGATCCGAAAAGAGATTGAAGCACTCGCGTCACAAGCGGGTGCAGTTGCCACCCGTTGGCGGAAACAGAAATCGGAATCGTCCTGGAAACGGGAGGTCGACGCTGCTGATCGAGCCTACCGGGAATTGCGCGAGAATCTGGCCAGAGAAGGGGCCGGTGATCCCGCAGCATACGGCGAGTTCGTCCAGGCCCGGCAAGCCGTCGAGCAACGGCTGCAAGATCTGGAAGCTCGCACAGAACGAATCGATGCGCTGAAGACTCAGGCTGACTCCTCCTTGCAGCATCTGCTGGAGATTCGACGGAAGCTGACGGAATCTCGTCGAAGGTTCATTGACACGGTGCTACGAGACAACCGCTATGTCCAAATCAAGGTCGTCCCTTACGGTGCCCTAGAGACGGTCGAAGGCGAGTTGCGTCGAATACTCCATATTACGGACGGACGCTTCAAGAGAGACATCGGATCGCTGGGCGGCGAGGGACTGCTTGGAAGTATCTACACAGACAGCCATGGCACTGATGCCGTGGAACAAAATCTCAAGTTCATCAAAACCTACCTCAAAGCGATCGCCTCGGGTCACTACGAAAATTTAGTTGCAAAGGACCAACGTTTCGCTGTGGCAGATCGACGATTCGCCACCCATATTTCCAGACTCCCACCTGAAGCCATGGACCGTCTCGACCTCTGGTTCCCGGAAGATTCCTTGGAGATTCGCTACAGCGCGGCCGGTGATGGACGGCGCTTCCGATCGATTCGCGAGGGTTCACCCGGCCAGAAGACGGCGGCGCTTCTGGCTTTTCTCCTCTCCTACGGTGAGGAACCGCTGATTCTGGACCAACCGGAGGATGATTTGGACAACCACCTGATCTACGGACTGATCGTGACCCAACTGCGGGAGGTCAAACGCCGTCGACAGACCATCGTCGTCACACACAACGCGAACATCGTCGTCAACGGCGACGCGGAATTGGTGGTGGCCCTCGACGCCATTGCCGGAGAAACGCAGAAAGAGTGCGACGGTAGCCTACAAGAGAGACAGGTCAGAGAGACCATCTGCACGATCATGGAAGGTGGTCGCGAAGCATTCCAACATCGTTATCGTCGCATTGCGCTTGAGGAAGTAAATGTTTGAAAGCTCGGGAGAGCTGTTGCGGAAGATCCGACTCGGGGAAGATACTTCCTTGGAGTACAAATCCGTTCAGTTCCGGGGCGACCGGGTTATCGATCCGAGGCGCGATGCACTGGCCGACGAATTGGCGGCGCTTGCCAACACCCACGACGGCACGCTCGTCCTGGGCGTGGACGACAGAACGCGGGACGTTATCGGGATTCCGGTGGAACGCCTTGACGCCGTGGAACGGTACGTCTACGAGATCTGTAACGAGAGCGTCACGCCGCCTCTAGCTTTTCGTTGTTTCCGCATGGAGATCCCGGATACCTTGGGCAATCTCCAACCGGTGCTCAAAATAGAAATTCCCCGCAGTCTCTTTGTCCACAGAAGTCCGGGAGGATATTTCTTTCGCCAGGGAAGCTCGAAGCGACAGATGGAACCCGAACACCTCGCACGGCAGTTCCAACAGCGAAGCCAAGCCCGGTTGATCCGGTTCGAGGAACAAGCGACGCCGCATTCGACCGTGGCCGATCTGTCGGAACACCTGTGGACAAACTACACGACCCGGTCGCCTGAACCCTCGGAGGTCGTGCTCCTCAAACGGGGTCTCCTGGCGGAGGACGACGATCGATCGGTGCGAGCCTCAGTCGCCGGCGTTCTGTTCTGCTGTGAGGAACCCGAACGCTTCTTCCCCAACGCCTACATCGAAGCCGTGCGCTACCGCGGAAAAAAGCAGGATTCCAATTACCAGGTTGATGCTCAGAGGATTCGGGGTCCGCTGAACCGACAGATCGAACGAGCCATGGTCTTTCTCAGGAAAAACCAGACGGTGTCAGCCGTGAAGATTCCACATCGCTTCGAAGTGAAACAATTCAGTGAGCGAGCGGTCTTTGAAGCAATCGTCAATGCCGTGGCTCACCGCGACTATTCCATCTTCTCGTCGAAAATACGATTTTTCATGTTTGACGACCGCTTGGAGATCTATTCGCCGGGGGCTCTTCCCAACACCGTGACCGTTGACAACATCGCCTTCCGTCAGTCCACCCGGAACGAACTGATCACAACCCTGTTGGCCGAGACACCGGTGGAGGATCCGGTCGGCGACGTGGGACGAAGTTTCTACATGGAGAGGCGCGGGGACGGCGTTCCCATTATTCTGGACAGGAGTCAAGAACTGTCTGGAAAGAAGCCCGTATATCGCCTCATCGACGATTCCGAACTTTTGCTGACCATTTTTTCGGCAAGCACGAAGGGGACGTCAGCGTAAGACGGTCGGTTCGCGGCGTCGGTCGCAACCGCGAATCCGATGATGACGTCGGATTAGAATAGCTGCGATGACCATCGATATTCCCCGTTTCTGGGAACAGGTTCGAGTCGGTGAAGACAACGATCTCGAACTGAAGGAAGCGCAGGTTTGGGGCCGCCGGGTCTCCGCTCCCCGACGCGATGCGTTTCGTGGTCCGCAACCGGCGCATCGCCGCCCGCAAACGGCCCGCCCGCCAGGATCTGCCCCAATACAGTGAGCGCGCAGTCTTCGAGGCCGTGGTGAACGCCGTCGTGCACCGGGACTATGCCGTGCGGGGATCGAAGATACGTCTCTTCATGTTCGACGACAGGCTGGAGCTCTACTCACCCGGCGGCCTTTGCAACTCCATGACGACCGAAGATCTGCGCACCAGCCAGTTCACCCGTAACGAGCTCTTGGCGTCCCGGCTGGGACAGTGTCCGGTCGCGGACGTGCCCGGAGCCGGCGGACGACGATACTTCATCGAACGGCGCGGCGAGGGTATCGCCGTCATCGAGGACGAGACCTTCGCTCTGTCCGGTCACAGGCCCGTCTTCGAGTTGATCGGCGAAAGGGAATTGAAACTCGTTCATCCGGCGGCGAGTCCACCTCCTCCGGACGGAATCGCGGCGCGCATCACGATCCGCCACGACGGGACCGGAGAACCGTTGCCCAGCGTACACGTGCTGCTGCTCTATCCCAACAATACGTATCGGGAAGAGCGCACCGATACGTTCGGTCGAGCCGAGTTCGACCTCTATGCAGGGCTGCCCATGACCGTGCTCTGCGCCGCGCCGGGTTTCGCTGCCTGCGTGATGCAGGGCTATGCAGAATCCGGGCGTTTTTCGTCCGGTTTCGATTCCCTCGATTCAACTCTGAGGAGGAGACGATAGTGACAATGGCAGCGCGGCTCCGAACCCTGTCAATCGTGTGCTTGCTGGTTCTCTGGGCCCAACCGACGCCGGCGGCGGGCGCCGCCAAGCCGGGACAGGAACCATTGCGGATCCTCGTCGGACCCCAAAGGGTGGTCATGGAAGACGCCATCTTCCCCTACATGACCACCATCCGGGAAGGGACCATCATCGTGGTGGGGACCGTCCTCCGGCCCAATCCCGAGTCGTACACCGGACCCAACTACCCGCGGGACATCCCCCGGACGGTGCGCTCCACCGACGGCGGCAAGACTTGGGAACTTTGGTTCCCCACCGAGGAACAGGGGGACGGCCCCATCATCTCGGGATGCACCCTCCAGCTACGATCGGGGCGGATCCTGATCTACGACTATTACACCTCACCCTCTCGCCGGATCTACGGACGAACCATTGACGTGAAACGACGCTGATCCGGACTTGACTGCTCCGCTACGGACAGCCACCTCACTCCTTGAGCCGGCGACCTCCAAATCGCCGCTCCACATCACCATTCTCACAAAGAGAGTGAGCGTAGTGCCCATCCGCGCAGCACCTCGATTATCCGGAGGGAGGCCGCATCTTGTCGCCCATGTTGATGCCGCCTTTGAATCTGCAGCCCTCGTCCAATACAACTTTCGGGGCGGTCACCCTGCCTCGGACTCTTCCGGATATCGCGAAGTCGCACCGCTTCCCTGACCGCAACCAGTGTCACTTGGCGACAGAAAGATCTTGGTTGATGGCCCCACCACTTTGGCGAGCGTGTACATGCGTGGCTCCAGAATCGGCGAGAGAATAGCACCCCGGTTTCGAATAGAGGCGATTGTTCAGCGTAATGTCACGCAATTGGCTTCAAATGTCACCTTATTTGCACTCGTGTCCTCTATAATCCTCGTTTCTCCTATTGTCGCGCTCGCAGACCCGTGCGCGAGGCCTCGTCTCGCGCAGAAACGCTGAGATGGGCGATTGGAGATCGATGAGTGGATCTGCATGACGCATCAACAGGAGGCGCTGCAAGACCAATTTAAACTCCCTATCAGGGAACTGAGAGGACTGTTATGAGTCCGGAACTTCTCGGCATCACTCTTATTGGCTTCATTCTGTTTCTCATGGTGGCTGGTGTCTGGTTCTCAGTGCGGGGTGCGGCGGCGGAAATCCGAGCCGAGTTCGCCCAGCAGAGTGAGCGTATGTCGCTCTTCGAGGAGCGCATTGCCAGGATCGAAGGCGCGTTGTTTTTCGGCCCTTCCGCCGTGCAGGCGCTCCCCACATCCAGGAACCCCCGAACGCCTGACCATCCAGGTGTGACCAAGCGGTTGTAGGCGCAAGAAGCTGGACGGGTAGTCTCTGCGTAGTCCCCATCGGGATGAAGACGATGTGGAGGACGAGTGTAGCCAACCCTTCGTCCGGTGTTCTATCCTCGCGAAGATGAAGATCCGTCCCGCCGCACTGTCCGATCTCGAAACCGTCGTTGAATTCAACGCGCGTCTGGCACAGGAATCGGAAGGAGTGGATTTGGACAAGGAGCGACTGAGAGCCGGGGTCGCTGCGGTTCTGCGTGACCAGTCGCTGGGACTTTATTTCATAGCGGAGTCCAAGTCCGGGCCGGCCGGGCAGCTGGCGTTGACCTACGAATGGAGCGACTGGAGAAACGGCATGTTCTGGTGGCTTCAAAGTGTCTACGTGCGCCCCGAATTCCGACGCCAAGGGGTGCTGCGCGCTCTTTACCGCCACGTTCTCGAGAAGGCCAGGGACCGGCGCGTGTGCGGCATCCGGCTCTATGTCGAGAAGGACAACCTCGCTGCTCAGAAGGCTTACCGACGGCTGGGAATGGCCCGGGCCGTGTTTCACATGTACGAAGTCGATTTCGTGATCGCCCGGGACCATCAGGTTGCGGCTCGGCGGAACACGTGACTATCCGGAGACTGGGCGATGAGCGAAGGAAGATTTCATCCCAAAACGCGCGTCGTCATGAGGGCATTGCTCGCCACACTGATCGGCATGCTCGCCGGCGGCGCGTTCAATGCTTCACTCGGCGAGCAAGGCGCGGACACGCCGGCGTTCGTATTGATCGGCGGCGTACTGGGGCTCGGCGGAGTGATCGTGGCGCAGGCCCGACGGCGAGCGCGGGATGCACAAGAGGACTGACGAAGCATCCGCCAGCGCTGGAATCAGTAGAGAACGGCCGGGAGCCGGGATCTACCGCGCTGGATTTCGTTGTGGGCGAAGGTCCGATGACGTCATCCTGCCGGGTACTCCTGGATAAGATTCGCATTCCCCGGGTGTTTCCGGATCCGCGCTCCTGGTTTCGCGTTGTCATTGGGGAGGACGCCCTATTCGTGGCCTCACTGGCCTTCCCCATCCACGAAGTACGCTCTGTCAACCTCGCGTCCCATCTTGCGCATCACCCACCAGCCCTGACGTAGCGATTCCTCATAGGGGCCTTCCATGACGTACCCGTTCGCCTCGCGCTCGACCCACCGGCCGTGGCGTTTCCCCGCCTCGTACGGACCTTCCTGCACACCCCCGTCCGGCAAACGCAAGACCCAGTGGCCCTGCTCCTTCCCTGCCTCGTAGGGACCCTCCAGGACGTTCCCGTCCGGGTAGCGCTCCACCCAATGACCGTGGCGCTTCCCCGCTTCATACGGGCCTTCCTGCACGCCCCCGTCCCCGTAGCGCTCGACCCAACGACCGTGACGCTTTCCCGCCGCGAACGGGCCTTCCATCACGGTCCCGGAAGTGAACCGCAACACCCACCTGCCCTCGCGTTTCCCTGTCTCATAGGTGCCTTCCTGAACGGTCCCGGAAGCGAATCGTTCGACCCAATGGCCGTGGCGCTTTCCCGCCATATACGAGCCTTCCGAAACGTTCCCCGTAGCGAAGCGCATGACCCACCGGCCCTGCTGCTTCCCCGCCAGGAACGGGCCCTCCATGACGGTCCCGGAGGCGAAGCGCAAAACCCACGGGCCCTGCCTTTTCCCCGCCTCGTAGGGGCCTTCCTGGACGGTCCCGTCCGGCAAGCGCTCGACCCAATGGCCATGACGTTCACCCGACTCATACGAGCCTTCCGCGACGGTCCCGTCCTGGTCGCGGTAGATCCACCGCCCCTGCGCCTTTCCATCCACGAGGGACCCTGTTTTTTCCTTGGTCTTCTTGCCCCCGTCCCAGACCTCCGTGAGCGTGCCTGTTCCCCGAGCCAACCCCTCCGCGCACTCCGCGGTCCAGGTCACGGCTTCGCCCGGCTGGAAATAGCTGTTCCAGGCGTAGCATCCCGGCAGGTTGGCCAACTCCACCCAGCAGGACGTGCCCGCGGGCCGTCCTTTGCACAGGGTCCCCTCGGGAGCAGGCCGGGGACCCGCACCGGTCCCGCCCGGTTCCGCGAGAGTCTCGCACCAGAGGCCACCGATACCGGGGGCACTCAACCAGACGAAGGCAACGACGGCGCGGATCAAGCCTGTCATTGGAACTCTCTCCCGTTCTCAGCCTGGACGGCCAACGGAGAAGGTTGGATTACTCCGCTTTCATATTCGATCGGTCCCTCAATGGGCGATATTATTCATGTCCAGAACAGCCTGAGCCGCAGCGAGTTCTCCCGTTAGTCTCTGCCGGAGCACCACTACCAGATAGTTGCCTTTTTCCGGAAAGTCCTCCTCCATCCAGGGCCCGATGGTCTCGTAGCCAAGGAAAGTCTCCAACCCCTTGGCATCGAAGTCGAGGTCGACGCTCTTGGTCAGAAAAAATCCCTTTTCCGTGGGCTCGTGGAATTCATCGAAGACGATTCCAAAGATCTCCAGGACACAACGGTTCTTCTCTCCTTCCGAAACAAATCGAAGCGCGTTAGTGGGAATCCGGGCGCGCACGGCAAGTACTCCGCCCTTGGGAACGACATCAAGATTGAACGGAAAGTCCTTGAACAGATCCGGAAACTTGAATGCATTTGCCAGGTCCGACTGCGCGGCGACCAGCGGATCGTGATCCACGTATCCCCTGCGGTACCGGAGGCGAAGATCCTCCCGCTTCACCCGGACCGTGATCTCGTGAAATTTGCCGATCTTCCGCTTCGTATGCGGAACATAGCCGAAGACATAGTACGTTCCGCCGTCGAGATAGACCTCTCGCATGGGACCCTGCAGATCGTTCTCGTTGGTGGCGAGAAGCCCCCCGGTGTCCGTCGATAGCAAAGCCAGAAATTCGTGGGTCGCCTCCAGTGCCGAACCACTCACATAGGGGTTCAAATCCTGAGGGGTCGCCATCAATCTTCGAGGGTCGATGCTGTGTATGGTCACTTGATTGCGATTGGCCTGATCCACCGTTGAGAGCACTTTGTTCTTCAGGGAGTAGGTGGCCCGGGTTGAGGTTCTGGGGCGTCTGGGATTGAAATGCACCAGGGCCGACATTTCCAGCTCGTATCCTCTCGAGAAGTAAAGGACATGCTTTCTATTGGGCAAGGAGCCCAGATGCCGGCACAAAGCTGAGAGTGCCTCGCATGACAGGGTCCCCTGCCTGCCGAGCAAGTAGAGTACTTCATGAGGAGTGATGCTCGGCGGCAACCATGGATAGTAGGAAATCTGATCCAAGGCTTGTTCCAGCGCCGTGAGATTTCGGGTGAGCGGTTGAACAACCTGAAGCTCGGGGCCGACGGCAGCCAGCATGAAATAGTCGCGCGGGTCGATCTTCGAGCGTAAGAACTCCCGAATGGCTGTCTTGCTCGTCTGCACCGTCTCATGGGTCAATGTCTGCAGATCCACCAGGAATGCGTAATAGGCGCCCGTTGAATCGGAAACTGCGGACTGGGTTTTCTTGCCGTGAAAACGATCCGTACGTTCGAGTCGAAAGAATTGGAGTTCCTGGCGCTTGCCGTCCTCGAAGACCTCAATCTCCTCCGGGTTCAGATCGGCCACGAAATTGCCGCTCTGATCGGTGACGATGAGATCCACGAGCACGACATCCGACCGGGCCCTGAAGCTGGGAGCAGGATCCTGAGCCCGAAGTGGCCGGGGCCAACCCACGCCGAAAAGCAGCAGGCAGACGAGGAGATTGCAGCCACGGGAACTCATGAACCCAAAAGGTCGGATTCCGATTTGCACGGTTGGACAGCCACCCGGAAAGTACGCCGCTTTCGATTGATTCGACGAATAAAAGGCCGTCAGGGTTCACACGGCCGGGGATGGACCATCTGGAAGTCCAGACGACGGGAAGCGGGGCGGCGGTTTCGAGGGGGGCACCTGCGATCCTTCCGAGGGCCTGGCCGGACGCTCCATCGAGGTCACGACCCGGAGCGGATCAGCTTTCGTCAGGACTTTTCCTCGTTTTCGACCACTCAATCAAACGCCTGTACGCCCGTTGCCATTACCCGAGAACCGCTATCGCGACTATGGCCACTATGGCGCCCCAAAAGATGAGCCATAAGGCGATGGCTCTCTTCAAGTCGCATCCGCATCGTTGTTCCGAATCTCCCGCCCTGAACTGCTCGTTCATCCGAGCGCTCTCAGCGGCCAGCCGGGCCAGGGTGTCGTCATCGAGTGCCGGGATTGCAGCTTCGATCTTCTCCAGGTCGAACTGGCGGCCAAGTTTCTGAACCTCCGGACGCTGGAGCAGAGTCTTAACTTCGCGGATGTTGCCGGCGCGTTCGGCATTGCCGGCCGAGATCTCGGCTTTCAGGTCCTCAATGGACACGAGGTGAGCCGCGTCCGGGCCGGGGCCGGCATGGAGGTTGGACGACAAGACCAGGATGATGGAAAGGATCACGGAAAGGGTCTTCATCGGTGTCCTCCTTGTTCTCGACGAGTGGCGTGAGGAATTCCGACAGGTTATTCGAAAGGATTCCGACGGGCAATCGATCGGCGAGAGCCGCCGGCCACCTCGTCTACGTGGATCCGAGGCCCGGCTTGCCCCACTCGGCGCCGAAAACGAACTCGCTTTGGGGCCGGCGGGTGCGCGAACCTTCGTCTCGTGCCCGCAATTCCGGGGCTCCAGCGCCTGCATCGGCCCGATAGCCGAGCGCCAGCGCCGTTACTGCCTCGAACCCGTCCGGGATGGAAAACACTTCCCGCGCCTTGCCGGGCCGAATTCCGGCCATTTGATGCACATAGACGCCCCGGCTCGTCGCCTCGAAGGTGAGGGTCGCGGAAGCCAGTCCCAGATCATGCTGCGCGACGCGGTTGAACCTGCCGTTGTGGGTGAAGCTCGTCTTTATGCACCCGAGCGCGAGGGTCGGAACTTCACGGGCCCAGGTCTGGTTGCCCTCGAGCAGGCAACTCAAGATCTTCTCGAAGTCCTCCGTCCGGTCACGGCTCGCGACGAGATAGCGCCACGGCTGTTCGTTGAACGACGATGCCGCCCAGCGTGCCGCCTCAAAGATGGAGAAGAGATCTTCCCGCGGGATCAGCCGCGGTGAGAAGGCGTACGGACTCCAGCGCGCCGAGATGTATCTGTGAACGGGATGATCCGGGGTGGCCTCCTTGGACATGGCTCGAAGTATACGAAATTACCTGGAGGAGAAGAATGGGAGGCGGACGATCAAAAAGGAGTGTCCCCCGGGTTCATTGATCTCCCGTTGGGAAGCACGGGCTAACTCTGGCCCCACGCCCCTTCCCCCTTCACAAAGTAGGCTTCCTCAACCACGACCCCTTTCCTGCGCTTGAACCACCATCCGTGACGCTTCCCCGCCTCATACGGGCCTTCCTGGATGGTCCCATCCGCCAAACGCTCAACCCAATGGCCGTGCTCCTGGCCCGCCTCGTACGAGCCCTCCAGGACGGCCCCATCCGCGTAGCGCTCGACCCAGTGACCCTGACGCTGCCCCGCCACGAACGGGCCTTCCATCACGGTCCCGGAAGCGAAGCGCAGGACCCACTTGCCCTGGCGTTGCCCTGCCTCGTACGGGCCTTCCTGGACGGTCCCATCCGCCAAACGCTCGACCCAGTGGCCATGACGCATCCCCGCCTTGAACGGGCCCTCCGAGACGTTCCCGGAAGCAAAACGCAACACCCACGAGCCCTCCTGGTACCCCTTCTTGAACGGGCCCTCCATGACGGTCCCGGAAGCGAGGCGCAGGGACCACTTGCCGTGCCGTTTCCCCGCCTCATACGGGCCTTCCTGGACGGTCCCGCCCGCCACGCGCTCGACCCACTTGCCGTGACGCATCCCCTCTTCATACGAGCCTTCCGAGTCGCTCCCATCCTGGTCGCGGTAGACCCACGGCCCGTGCGGCTTTCCTTTCACAATGCGCCCGGTTTTTACCTTTTTCTTTTTGCCCCCTTCCCAGACCTCCGTCAGCGTGCCTTTGCCCTGAGCCAACCCCTCGGCGCACGTTGCGGTCCAGGTCAAGGTCTCGTCCGGCTCCAAGTAGCTGTTCCAGACGTAACATCCCGGATGATCGGCCAGCTCCATCCAGCACGCCGTGCCTTGGGGCTGCCCTTTGCAGTGGACACCCTCGGGCTTGGATTCAGCAACCGCCCCGGAACGGCCCGGAACCGCCGCGGTCTCCGCGGGAAGCCGGACGGCGAGACCGGGAGTGCTCAACACGAGCGAAACAATGATCGTAAGTATCGGACCTGTCATGAGAAGTCTCTCCTGTCCTCCGCTTGCGCGGGCAAGAATCATTCGTTGCGCATCATACCGCAGGGGCGCGTTGCGAGTTGGAGCGATCCATCGGTTCGAAGGTGTCGTGGCGCAACGAGACGCCGGCCGCGATCGATCGGAGGATCGCGGTCAGGTCCGGCGACGCGGACGAATCGGATGCGGAAGTTCGCTCCGGCGGTCATTCCCGGCACCTGACGGCACCGGTATCGCCCGGTTCCAGACCGCTTCGCCGGCTCAACCCGCCCCGTCACCGGTATCGAATCGGCACCGGGTTTTCGTCTCGGCCGGTGAAGATCCTGCGCAGGACGTCGAGGGCAACGTCGGCGTCAAACGGCCGGAACCGGAAGCTGATCTCGTGGTGTCCCGGAGGCAGGAACACGCCACGGAAAGCGTAGTTGGCGTAGTGGATCGGCACTTCCCGGCCGTCCAGCCAGGCCTTCCATCCTTCGGTGAGCACATCCGCCAGTATCAGAAGGCGCGGATGGTCGCTCTCGGCCACCACCTCCACCCGGTCGTTTTCGTAGTTCACGATCCGTACCTGGTCCCGGCCACTCGAATCGGTTGAAACCTCGAAACTCGAGCCGTCTGCACACGGTAGGGTTCCACCGTCGCCGAAGACTTCTTGCAATTCGGGGACTCGCCCATCCCGCAGTTCGACCACGGCATTGCCATGATGGGTGAACGAAGGACTGGACAGCAGTTCCGCCGCCTGCTCCCGACTGCAGGCGACCTGGAACCGGTTCAGCAGGCGCACGCGGGGAAGCGCATTCGGGTTCGCGTAAACCGAGATGTTGGCGAAGCGCTCCACCAGCGGCAATTCGGCGGCATCGTAAGTCGAATCGTATTCTTCCAGGTCCAGGGCCGTGATCACGTATTTCACGTCGAGACTGTCCAATGCTTCCGATGCATAGCCGGGCATCATGGGCGAAAACAGGGGCGGTCCGGAGTAGACGTTTCGTTTACCCGCAAACATCTGGTAGCGGCCGGAGACAAACGGATTGGCGCCCGATATGGAATGAACCGGAAACAGATTGGGCAGGTTCGACATTTCTGCGCCGGCGTAAATCAGATCGACACGACGAGGGGGAGCGCCGCTCTCTCCGGGAGCCGTATTTTCGCCGATAAACTCCACGATTTGCCGGTGTACTTTCGGCAACCCGCCGGGATGGCTGATTTTGCTGGTCGGGACCACATTGATCCTGCGGTTCAGGTTCACCCATCCCAGGTTTGCCACGACAAGGGCCGTGAGGGCCAGTGACAAGGGCCATCGCAGTTGCTCGTACCGCAGCAACAGAAAAAGAGCCAGTGCGGATGCCAAGATCCAGGCCGAGGCGGCGCCGAGGGCCTCCATTACCGGCCGCCAATCCTGGTGCAGCGTCACTCCCGTCCATACGCAGACTGAGAAGGCCGCCCCCAGAAGCGCGAGGCACACCCTTCCAAAGACTTGCGTCCGGCGGGACGAACGCCTCTCCAGATCCCTTCGCAACACCTCATCCAACACCAGGGCGATCAGGCCCGCCAAGGCGATATTGAGCAGGAACCCGCCGTCCAGGGGCCGTTGGAAGAGCCCGACTCCGGGGATGACTTCGTAAAACAGTCGGTACGCCGGCGTCAGGTCGCCAAGCATGTAAAGGAGCGAAAACGCCAGTAGTGCGAGGAAGAACAGGTTGCGGCGCCTCCAGAGGACTCCGCGCCACAGGCCCCAGAACGCCAGCACCCAGACACCGGGGCCTCCGACGTACAACAAGGACTCGGTCCGATCATCCCGTCCCACATAGTTGTCGCCCAGCGCGCCGAAGAGGTCGGGCGCCAGCAGTGTTGCCGGTATATAGGGCCACATGGATTGCCGGGCCGCGAATGCGTACTCGAAGTGGGGACGGTTGCTGTCATCCAGAAACAGGAAGATGCCGTAGAGCTGAGGCAGGAGAATCAGGAATGCAAGGATCCCGGCCGCGGCCAGCCAGGGCAGTTTCCGCCGTAGAAACGCGGCCTTGTCCGGCGCCCTGAAAAACGCCGCCACCGAGACGGCGGCCAGAACCAGCGACAGCAAATACGCCACCTGGTTGGCGTGTGCGGCCATGCCCCCGGCGACCAAACCGAATCCTACGGCCAGGCCAACGCGGGGAGAATCCAACAACTTCCGCAAGAGCACCAGCGCCCACGGGAAGTACGCGTAGCTCAAGATCATTGTCGTGTGCTGCAGCCGTGTCAGGGCGTACCCGCCGAACATGAAGACGGCTGCGCCCAGCACCGCCGGCAGCAGCGCCGCGTCCACACGCCGGAGCAAGACGTAGAAGCCAAGCCCGCCCAACAGCACGTGGAGCGCCACGACCAGGGTGAACCAGTGGATGTCATGAGGGTCCCCCAGCACCATCAAGGGCATGAACAGGGGAGAGAACAGGAACATCTGGGGATCGGACAACGCGGGATGCCCGGAGAAGAGGTTCGGGTTCCAAAAGGGTGAATCCCCCTGCTGAATCGCCCTCGCCGAAAACGCGGCGGCAGGGAAGTTCTGAGCCAGAGCATCGTAGGTGACGACCCTCAAGCCGCTCAAGAGCGGCGAGTAACAGGCCGCCCATGCGAGGACCACCAGGCAGAACCCCGCGTACCGGAGGCCGTACGGCCGAATGAAATCCGTCCACCGGGTTTCGTTCTGTCCGTCGCTCGTCAGCCGCATTTGCCACCGGGAACGGATGAGGCGTTGGAGATGGGAAAGGCGGTCCTTCGACTACTCGCCGGATGGTTCCTCGGACGCCTCTTCCGGCTCCTCCTCGGACGGCTCTCCCGGAAAACGGCCCACGAGAAGCCCGGGGAAGCGGGACCGGCCCTTGTCCTCCCCGGAGATTCCGTAAAAGGCTCCGTCCAGGTGCAGGAACTCGGTATCCGCCAGGGCCGGCTCGAAGCTGGAAACCAGGGTGTAGGTGTCTCCCGAAGGATCGTATTCGTAGACGGTTCCCTGAAACGACTGGGCGTATCCGCCGGACAGGTAGATCAGTTCGCCCACCGGTTCGGCCCACCAGGCCCGGGCCGCCACCGGAGTCGGACCCAACCGGGTCCATTGGCCCGTCTCCGTGTCGAACCGGTAGGCGTCGTCCAGGTTCTGAAGCCTCTTGCCCGGCTCCTTGGTGGAGCCTCCGAAGACGTACACCGAGTTTCCGAGGACGGCCGCCGCCTGAATCATCCGGGACGGTCCCGGAATCGGCGCCAACCTCTGCCAGTCGCCGGTCGAAACGTCCAGGGACCAGACCTCATCGGTACAACGGTCCAGATCGGTCATGCTGAGGCTTCCCGCCACCTGGTAGATGGTTGACCCGACGGCCACCACCGACGCCATATAGCGCGGCGCCGGATTTTGGCCCACCACGGACCAGCCTTGTTCGGTCAGCTTGAACACCTTGCGTTGAGGCCGGGGACCGTTGCCTCCGCCCAACAGGTAGAGCTCCTCCCCGATCCGGACCATTCCCCCGTAGCCCAGAGGTTCCGGCAGCGACGGCCGCTGCGACCACCTTCCGGTCTCGGGATCGTAGAAGTCGACCCGGTCCGTCCAGAGTTTCTCGCCGTCCCGCCAGTAAGCTCCCCCGGCGACGAGAATTCCCCCCTGGTGGACGACGGCGCTGTAGCCGCCCCTCGGAAGCTCCAGATCCGGCCCCCTGGACCAGGTGAGCAAGGTCTCGTCCGAGACGGCGCCGGCCACGAGAATCAGTGAAAAAAACGATGCGCCGATCAACCGTACCATCAACGCTTAGACTGCAATCGCGGTCCTGAACTTGCAAGTTTCGGCTCCGGCCCGAATGCGGGACCGGCGCAATCAATCGACTCCCGGACCCGCCAGATGGCGGCCGGCGTCGATCCGGATGGTCTCACCCGTGATGGTCTCACTCTTCAGGAGGGTCACGATCATCTCGGCGATTTCGCCGGCAGCAGACTCGCGCCGGAGAGGTGTCCGGGCGACCACGCTGCGATCCCAGTCGTCGCGGCTGATTTCCGGGGGCCGCATGGTGGGGCCCGGGGCGATGGCGTTGACCAGAATGCCGTGGGGAGCCAGTTCAACGGCGAAGGCGCGGGTCATGAAGTCGATGGAAGCCTTGGAGGTGAGGTAGGGGAGGTAGTTCCGGTAGGGAGTCCCTCCGGCGGCCCAGTCGCTGAAGAAGATCAGGTGTCCCCGGGTCGGTCCCGGGTTTTGCCGCATGCTGCGGGAGGCGTGGACCGCCAGGAGATAGTTGGCCCGGGCGGCCGGCTCCGCGGCTTCCCAGGCGGCCGCGCCCAACGAGTCCAAGGGAGCCCGCGGAAAACCCGACGCCAGGTTGACGAGAAAGGAGAGGTCCCCGAGTTCCTCCCGGACCGTCTGCATCAGCCGAACCACGTCCTCCGGCCGGCTCACGTCAGCCTGGACCAGACAGGTTCGGGTCAAAGGCTCCAACTGCGCCTGAAGCGCCTCGGCGGCCCGCTTGGAACCCCGGTAGCTGAGCGCCAGCCGAACGCCCTCTTGAGCCAGACGCCGCGCCACCACGCCGCCCATCCGCTTCGTCCCCACCATCAGGGCGGTCCGGCTTTCCAGGTTCAACATGCGTTTGCGCTCCAGGGACGGGCGATGTTCCGGATCGGTCCGCGAGTATAGCAAGTCCGGAGCGACCGGAGCGGCGACATGGAGTATCCATGTTGCAATGGGAGCGGCGTCATCCGGAGCGGCGTCGTCCTCGGCGCCGTCTTACGACCTCGCATTCAAAAAAAACCGGGCGGCCGCATCGTCTCTCCCTCCCTCAGCTCGTCCCCCCCGCACGGCGCGA
>JAJDTT010000209.1 GCA_022827025.1 Acidobacteriota bacterium | reverse complement strand
CGACCCGGACCCGGTCGAACGCCGGGACATGGCGTGGGTGTCACGGGTGGTCCCCGGGTCGATCTCGGTAGCCTGCACTGGGAGGGCGACCACAAGGGTCGCCCCTACGTGCGGGAAGCTGGGGAAAGTCCTGCCATCGAGGCCGCCGCAGGGGCACCCCTTGTGGGTGCCCTCTTCAGTCGGAATCGACCCGGACCCGGTCGAACGCCGGGACATGACGTGGCAGTCACGGGGTTGTTCCCGGTCGATCTCGGTTGCCTGCACCGCGAGGGCGACCACACAAGGGTCGCCCCCGCGAACTTTGAGAGATACCTGGGGAAAGTCCGGTCCTCTCCTTTCCATCGTGGCGGCATGAGGAGTAGTATCCTATTAGCACGATACGGTCTTGGCCTTCTGAAGCACATCCACGAAGGTAGGTCGCCGATGCTCAAGATATCCTTTCTTGCCGTTTGCTTGATCCCTTTGTTGGCAGCGTCCGGCGCGGCTCAGCAACAGGGGCAAACGTCCGAAAAGAAACCGCCTGAGTTCCGCAGGGAGGGACAGGCCATTGACCAGGGTCGCCGCCAAAGACCGGTCTATATTCAGGGAAAAGTCGTTACGGATGATGGCATGGTGCCCACCGAGCAAGTTCTCGTCGACTTGGTTTGCAACGGCTCTGTGTACCGGCAAAGCTACACCTCGGCCAGCGGTGCTTTCAGTTTCGAAATAGGAACTTCAAGGCGGGTTGTTCCGACCGCCTCCATGGACGCCAGCGTTTCGACAGCTCCGTCCAATCTCTTCGGCTCCAATGCCAGAAAGATCAGCGCCAAGGAACAGAACTTTGGCGGTGGTCATCCGTTGAGCTTTGATTCGCTCAACCTGGCGACGTGCGAGTTGCAAGCCAACTTGCCGGGATTTCGCTCCGAAATCGTTCCCCTGGGAGTCCGCAAGTCGTTGGACAATCCGGACGTGGGGCTGATCGTTCTGTATCGACTCGATAGTGGTTACGGGACAGTCGTCAGCAGGAGCACTCTGCAAGCTCCGAAAAAGGCGAGACGGGACTTTGACAAGGCAGTGAAAGAGCTCAGGAAAAAAAAGACCGACTATTCGAAGGCGGCGCGGAGTCTGGAACGAGCCGTGAAACGGTATCCCCAGTTCGCAGAGGCCTGGAACCTCCTGGGGGAAGTCCGACTGGCGCTTCGGGATGGGTCCGGAGCCCGGGAGGCATTCCGGCGCTCGGTGGCCGAGGAGCCCAACTACATCACCCCCTATCTCACCCTCGCCAAGATTCAGGTGAGAAGACAGGAGTGGGAGGATGTGGCCCAGCTCACGAATCGAGTCATCGAACTCAGCCCCGATATGACACAAGCTTATTACTTCAACGCCGTGGCGGGTGTTTCATTGGGACAGTTCGAATTGGCGGAAGAGAGGATTCGTCATGTCAGGCAGAGTAGTGAGGCCGCAAACTACCCCGTGTCTCATTACCTTCTGGGAATGATCATGGTCAAGAAAGGGGATGTTGCCGCGGCTGCCAGTGAGTTTCGTCAGTTCTTGCAGGTGAATCGCAATCCGAAGATGGTGGAGCCGATCAGAAAGCAGTTGCAGGAATGGGAGGAACTGGGTCTGATCGGGAACACTACGAGTGGCGAACCCGATTGAGTCTGTCGGACCGGGGCACTCCGGCGGCCTGGATACGGCGTTGATTCACAGTCCGTCGATACCGAACAGCCTCACCGCGTTGCCGCCCAGGATCTTTTCCATGTCGTCCGGGGCGATGAAGCGGCAGTGGAAGCGCAGATAATCCAACGACTGGCGGTACGTGCAAACGCGCTCGACTGCCGGCATATCCGATCCCCACATGATCTTGTCCGCGCCGATTTCAGCATAGAGTTGCTTGATGATTTCCTGCGCCTGGGCATACGGGTACTCCCAGCGTGCGCCGTTCATGATCGGGAACAGCAGTTCCAAGTGGATATTGGGGAAGCGGCAGATCTCCAGTGCGAGGCTGCTGAGCCGGTCGTTCTCGAAGTGGTTCATCTCGAAACAATGCGTGATGACGAAGTTGATGTCCGGCCATTTTTCGACAAATGCTCTGAAAATCCGCAACTCGTTGGTGAAATCACGTGGACTGAGTTCGTTGCGGCACCGCAGGTGCCATAGGACCGGAATCTCCAGGCTGGCGACCTGTTGCCAAAACGCCCTGAACTCGGGTTGGTCATAGTACGTCTTGTAGTCGACCATGAAGAAAGACTCGGTGCCGTCGAAATACAGCGCCCGCATCCCGAGGCTTTCCACGCATCGGGTCAGTTCCGCGATCTGGCTGTCTTCATAGGCCCGCCATTCGTCGATTTCGGCTGCGCCCACGAAGCGGCCGGGAAACCGATTCATGGCGTCCGCCACCAGGTCATTGAGGCGGCCGTAGATGTGGGCCCGCGAAATGACCCCGACGTCGACCCCCAACTCATCCATCTGTGCGATCATCAGGTCCGCCGGCACCTCGAATGCCTGCAAGGCGGCGGGCATCCACTGCACGTAGTAGTCCTCGCCCTCATGGGTCCAGACCAGACGGCCATGCTCTCCCGGCCGGAAGTTCACGTCGAACATGTTGCTCAGGCCGGTTCCCCGGCCGTCATGCAAGGTTCGCCTGTTCACCCGATGTTGGTCTGCGAGACGGCGAATCCCCTGCATGTGCCAGAGCATATGCCGCTGTTGAAATCGCATCCGCTCCTCGACCGTTCCATGTTCATCACGGCCAGGATGCGGCCAGACATGGGCGTGAGTGTCGACAATCATCGTGTTGACCAAACGAGTCGCTACCGGGGCATCCCCTGCAGATAAGTGGTCACGCCCTGGGTGAAATCATCTTCGACCTGCTCGGTGAAGGGTGAGACGCGGCCGGGTTCGTAACCGCCTTCGGCAAACGCCTGCCGGGTGGGCAAATACCCCAGAAAACCATTCGTGTACCCGGCAAAGAACGTGTAGGGAAAGGGAGAATGGTTGCGTACGTTGATGGCGATCTCGCAGAACAGCTCGACCGGCGCTGTCCACAGGACGAGATCATCGTTGACCTTCAGGAAGCGGACCGGTACGCGAACCAGGGTCACTCCGGCTTCCGTCTCTCGAAGGTAGTGCGCCAGTTCCTCGACCCAGGCGAAGCCGGCCTTGCGGGGAGTCTCGATGACCGTTTCTCCAGTCCACAAGACGACATTTGATGTGCCGGTCTTCAGGGAGCGGTTCGCCTGCAGGATTCGATCCCCCAACAAGACGTTGAACTGGGTAATGTGACCTTTCTTGAAATCCGGATAGGTGCTGTAGAGAGGGGATATATTCCCGGCTGCACCGTTGACGTGCAGCATCGGCGCACCCACCTTCTCCTCGACGTACTCGGACACAATCCCTTGAGCATCTCCGCTGATCAGGAGGTTCTCGGCCCCGAGAACGGTTCCGTGCATGGCATAGACGGCAATCAGGCCCAGCGGCGTTCCGTCTGTCCGGTCCAGCCGAATCAGTCCGATCTGGCGGTCCACCGCTGCCTCGGGGTTCATTCCATAGGAGGCCCGTCCGTCAACATCGATGGCGCGCCGGTTGATGTTCGCCATCGAGTGACCGGTCGTCACCCCCAGGCGCGCCGGTTCCAGTCTTGACCGAGCCTCTCGAATGCCCTCGATCAATCGGGTTTTCACCGACTCGGAATACTCCGGATTGTGCTCGTGCAGGAACCTCTCCGGCTGCATGCTCCTGATGAGGCCCGGAGAGCCCACCTCGGGAGCCGAGTGCGTGTGAGTCAGAGTCCACCACACCTGCTCGGACCGGATACCCGTCTCCTGCTCCAATTCTCTGCAGAACTGCTCGTAGAAGGCGGGTGAAATGGCGGCGAGATCCGAGGAGACGAGGAAGAATTGCATTTTCCCGTCATCCATTGCAGCGATTCGATGATAGATGCGGTCGTGTACACCCTCGGATTTCCTCGGACCATAGCCCAATAACCAGAGAGATTCTTCCGGGGTGATATCCACCTTCACGCAGGAAGCCCGAAAGTCTCCGGCGGCCCCTCCGGGAAGGGATCCTGAAGCAGTCATGACGAGGAAAAGGACGAAGAATACGGAGCGGTGAAAAGATTTCATGGTTGGTTGATGTCCCGCCGTTTCACAGTCAGGGGTTGGAAGGCCTTGAATAGATTTATACTACATCTCTTCGCCGCAGTCGGCGAGTTCGAGACGGATGGCTCATGGCAGGAATCGACTGGTTCATAGTGATCGCCCTCAATCTCCTGATCATCGGGTACGCCTCCTTCCGTTCGCGCAAGACGCACTCGGACGTAGACTGGTTTCTGGGCGGACGCAGCCTGCCCTTCTGGCTGATCGGCGTCTCGATGTTCGCGACCTCGGTCGACGGCGGCGAATACGTCGCCGTCAACGGCGCGACCTACCAGGATGGCCTGGTGATGTTCACCGGGGTTGTGTTCGGGGTCGGTGTCGGCGGCGTGATCGCTGCCTTTGTCGTTATGCCGGGCATGTACCGGGCCGGGCTGTACACCAATGCGGAATACCTCGAGCACCGGTTCGGCATCTCGGCACGAATCATCAGCGTCCTGGTTCAGATCCAGTACCGGACGGCCACCCTGGCGACCATCGCCGTGGCCTTGCATCTCATGCTGACCGAAGTGGCCGCCCTCCCGTCCCACAGCGCTTGGATTCTGATTGTCGGCTTGACCGCGGCAACGACTCTTTACGCCGCCTGGGGGGGACTGAAAACGATTGCCGCGGCAGACGTTCTGCTCGGCGCACTCATGCTCCTCTCGACTCTGGTGCTCTGGTCCGTCATTTGGCAGGAAGCCGGGGGTTGGGCCGGCACCCAGGCCGCGCTGGTCGCGCAGCTCGGTGAGCGAGAAGCGCAGGAGTTGCTGCACATCGGAAGTCGGGGTGATGCGAGCAGTCATCCGATTGTGGTGGTGATCGGTTGGTGCCTGATTGCCACCGGCTATTTTGTCGTGAACCACACTCAGACCATGAAGATGTTCGGCGCCCGGTCCATGTGGGATCTGAAGATGTCCGTCGTCGCGGGCGCCGCGCTGATCATTCTCTCGGGTTACTTCAGCAGTTCGCTGGGACTGCTTGGGCGGGCACTGGTTCCCGGCCTGTCCAACCCGGACCTGATCTATCCACGGCTGGTCGATCAATACCTCGTCGCCGGACTGAAGGGCATCGTCGTCGCCGGAATGATCGCGTCCGCCGTCAGTACCTTCGAAGGTATTGGAGTCGCCCTGTCTGCGCTCTTTACGCGTGACATCTACGCTCGCCTGCTCGTACCCGACAGGGACGATCGTCACTACGTAATTGTCAGCCGGATGGCCACCGTAGTCATCGTAGCCATTACGTTTCTCTACGTTCCCTTCATCCTTCGCGCTCAGAACATCGTGGAGTTCTTCGTCGGCATCACCAGTGTCTTCGTGACGCCTCTGATGACCGTGTACCTGGTGGGCTCAACGACAAGAGTGGACCGGCGCGCCGGCCTTGTCGGCCTGATCGCCGGACCCGCCTTCCGGCTGTCGACAGTCGCGCTTGAAGCGCACCTTCCACTGTGGTTGACGGACAATTTCGTGGCTTACCTTTGGACGACCGGCGTGACTGCCGCCGCGATGTTGAGCGCCTCGATGATCCTGGGCGTCGTGTCTCCGCCGGCTGCCCGGCGAACGGCCCGAATGAAGCCTCGGCCCTCCGGTTGGCTGGCGCGCTCCCAGGGAACGGTCCGGGAGATTGCCCTGTCACCGTTTCCGGGAGGCGTTCCCTGGTGGGCATCCCCCGCCCTCTGGGCTGCCGCAGTACTGACTACGTCGGGCTACGTCGTATTTGTCGTCCTCTGGTAGTGACCGGCGGTCCACAAAAAAAGGGGCGGAAGACCGCCCCTTTTTTCCCAATATTCCAATCGGTGCTAAAACTCCAAGCGAAGTCCCAACTGGATGTTCCTCGGCGGACGCGTTGCGGAGATGATGCCGAAATTGCTCGATCCCACGGAGTTGCCGAAACCGAAGAACTGGGCGCGGTTGAAGGCGTTATAAAACTCGGCGCGGAACTGAATCCTGGCCGTTTCTCCGATGTGGAAACTCTTGGACACGTTGAGATCCCAGTTGCGGATTCCCGGCTCCAAGACCTCACCGCGGCCCGTGTTTCCGAAGGTTCCCACCTCCGGATTCGCAAAATAGTTCGCGTCAAACCAGCGCAGGTTGTTGGCGCGAGGATCGAGGGTCTTCACCTTGCCCGTCCGGACCTTGTCCGGCCGGGTTGCCCACCAGAACTGGCCCGTGTTGCTGAAATCCCGAGGGAACGGTCGAATGATCCTGGGGCTCCCCGACTGGAAGGTGGTGATTCCGCTGAGCTGCCAGCCGCCGAAGATTCCATTGATCACCGGGTGCATATCGGACCCGAAGCGTTTGCCGCGACCCACCGGGATTTCCCAGATGTACCCGACGCTCAGCCGGTGTTTGGCGTGGAACTGCGACAAGCCCTTCTCGGCCTTCTTGTCATACGAATTCTGGGCCCAGAACCCGGTGGCGTCGTTGAGGTTGCCGTAATCATCAAGCGTTCTGGCAAAGGTGTATGAGGAGATGAACGAAAGGCCCCGGTCGAACCTCCGCTCCACGCGCAACAGACCCGCGTTGTAATTGTTCTGTGCGCTGTGCTCCATGATGAAGGTGAAATTCGACAGGTCCGGATACGGAAGCCGGGATCGAAAGGATGTCGTGACTCCCGGGGGATCCAGGTGCGCCTGGTTGTAATTGATGCGGCGCTGGCCATGGTATCCGTGTGAACCCACGTAACCCACTTCCACCAGCAGGTTTCTGACGACTTCCCGCTGCACCGTCAACTGCCAGTGTTGGATGATGGCGTCGTCGAACTTCCGGGTGACCGAATGCAGGGTGGCGCCGGCCAGGGAGGGATGCCAGGTGGGTCCGGTGATTTGGGGAAAATCCGCGCGAGTGATATCGGCAACCGGGAACAACTTGGTCAAGTCATTGGTCTCCAGATCGGTATACAAGGTCGCGGGGTTGATGAACCGCAGCACGTTGGAGGGCGGATTCAGGGCTCCATTGACCTGGTCGGTGGCATCGGGAGGAGAGTAGAAGATGCCATACGAGGCGCGAATGACCGTCCTGTTGTCTCCGAAGGGGGCGTACGCAAGACCGACTCTCGGACCCCAGTTGTTCCTGTCGGCATTGTAGTAACTCTCGCCGGGCTCGGCGGCGTCCAGCGGAGTCGGTGGACAGGGAGTCGTATCCCGAAAACAACTTCCCGGAGGAGCCACGAAATCGAAAACCGCGTAATCTCCCCGGATCGCATTCCAGGGCTCGTAGTACTCATAGCGCAGGCCCAGGTTCACGGTCAGCTCGGGGGAGACTCTCCAGTCATCCTGCAGGTAGAACCCCCACAGCTTCTGATTGAAGTAACCGGTGCCGTTGCCGGCCAGTCCCCAGGTTTCTTGCGCCTGTCCCAGCAGGAAATCCGCGAACGGACTGCCCGACTCGGTATCTCCCGGAAACTGCGAGAAAATCCCGTTGAAGCTGAAATTCCCCCGGATGCCGGCCTGAGCCAACCAGCGCATGCGAATCTCCCGGATGTCGAAGCCCAGTTTTATCGAATGATTTCCATACCTCGTCATCAGGTTGTCGGAAATCTGGTAGGTGTTGTTCAGAGCACCGAAAGGTGCGTCAGGGGTCGGCCCGAGGCTGGTGTAGTTGCTCCAGCCAAATCGGGGCAGGCCGAAACCGAGGGGCGAGCCGCCGATGTTCTTGAATCCGAAAACTTCTGAAGAATAGTCCACATCCCCCGATCCATCCTGTCCCCCGAACCAGTTTCCACGGTTGTAGCCGACGCGCAGCTCATTGACGGTGGTGGGCGAAAACGTATGGATCTCCGACATCATCGCATTGTGCATGTTGTTGTCGTTGTTGGTGCCGGACTGAGGCACCAGGCTGCCTCTTCTCTTGCGGTCGATCGACTCCATGTAGCGCCCGTAGATCTGATCGCTGTCGGAGATGACGTGATCGATGCGCACGGTCCAGAAGTTGATATCCTCCGGGTCCGACGTGGTTCCGAGGAAATTGCTGTTTCCAGGCAGCGTCGTCCCCTCCGCGTGGTTGGGGCTCGGAAGCAGCCCCAGACCGATCAGAGTCTTGGCCTGAGGATTGATGCGGTTGCTGGGAATCTGGTTTCCCGGGAAGGGCTGCCGGCTGTATCCCGCCGGCGCACTTGCATCCTCGACAGTCGTATAGGGATCGTAAATGGTCTTCCCCAGGGTAGAGAAATCGCCTTGGAGCCACCTGGTATCGGGAAATCTCCCAAAGCTGGTCGCACTCTGGCGAAAACGGGTTCCCTCGTAGGCGAAAAAGAAGAAGGTCTGGTCTCGGCCGTCATAACCCGGCACCCGAATGGGTCCACCGACGTTGGCGCCGAACTGGTTGTAGTTGAATGCGTTCTTGTCCGCCCCGGCGCGGTTGCTGAAAAAGCTGTTGGCGTTGAAGATGTCGTTTCGATTGTAGTTGTAAATCGCGCCACGCAGTTCGTTGGTGCCGCTCTTGGTTGTGGTTATGAACTGGACCGATCCCCGACCCTGTTCGGCCGAAAAATTATGGCTCTTGACTTTGAATTCCTGCAGGGAATCCAATGACGGAGTGGCCGACTGGGTTTGAATCCAAACCGTATTCGAGTCGATTCCGTCGATGGTGTAGGAGGTATACGCTCCCCGCTGGCCGGCAAGCTGGTAGTAATTGCCGCGGTTCTGATTCGGTATGTAGCCGGTGGCACTGGGAACGGGAGTGACGGCGGTGGGCAACAAGGTCGCCAAAGCCTGATAGTTGCGGGTCAGTAGCGGCAGCTGGCGCATCTGCTCTTCCTTGATCGTCCCCCCGACTTCCGAGGTCTCGGTCTCGACCAGCGGCACCGCCGCCCGGACTTCCACCTCCTCCCCGATCTCTCCCACCTGCAGCGTCAAATCGACGCGAAGCTTGGTGGCAAGGTCCAGTTCGGCACCCGGTTCGACAGCCGTCTTGAATCCGGCCATCTCAGCCGTGACTCGATAGATTCCAGGATCCAAGAAAGGAATTTCGTAACCACCCGTATCCCCGGTCACCACCGAACGGGCGATATTGGTCTCCAGATTGGTGGCCGTTACGTCGACGCCGGGCACCACGCCACCGGTGTCATCCTTGATCGTCCCCGAGATGGTGCTCTTGACCTGGCCTTGGGCGCCGGCGGTGGCAAGCACCACCAGAACAAGAAGCAGAAGGGTGTTCTTGGCAGAAAAGAGGGAAGCCTGCATTGTCTCATCCTCCTTGGCGGGCCGGTCGGCGAGCGCTGGAATTAAGATTCCAGCAGTTGCGGACAACGCTACACGAATCTGTCAGAAAGGGTCAAGAAAAAAGGAGAGGACCACCTCAAGTGCTGTGCTACGCTTGCATGTACCTTGGTAATTCAAGCCATTGGATCGGCTCGCCCCGCATGAGCTTTGAGAAGACGATCCATATCCCGATGGTTCTCTGCTTCCTATGGGTCTCCGCCTGGGCGCAAGAAGAGTCCGTTTCAAGCCGTCCCGGGGCCCGTTTCGTGGATATTGCAGCCGAGGCCGGACTGGGTGATTTCGTCTGTTATTCGGGAGGAATAGAGCGGAAAGAAACCATTCTGGAAACGACCGGCGCGGGCTGTGCCTTTCTGGATTACGACAACGACGGCGACCTCGACATTTTCCTGATGACGGCCAGCCGTAGCGAGGGGTTCGCGGAGGGCGCCGAGCCTTCCAACCGCCTGTATCGGAATGACGGCAACGGCCGGTTCAGCGACGTCACCGGCCAGGCCGGACTGGTGCGATCGGGCTGGGGCCAGGGAGTATGCGCCGGAGACTACGACAATGACGGCTGGATCGACCTCTACCTGACTTACTATGGACACAATGTCCTTTACCGCAACACCGGAGAGGGCTCCTTTATGGAAGTCACCCGAAAGGCGGGGCTGTACACAAAGCAAAGATTGTGGGGCGTGGGCTGCTCGTTCCTGGACTACGACCGGGATTCGGACCTTGACCTGTTCGTCACCAACTACATCGATTTCGATCCGGTGTCCGCTCCCCGTCCCGGAGAGAATTCCAACTGCCTGTGGAAGGGGATTCCGGTCATGTGTGGTCCTCGAGGCCTGAAGGGCCTGCCCTCGAATCTCTATCGGAACGAAGGCGATGGGACATTTACCGATGTGAGCGGGCCGGCTGGGATTACCGCCACCGGTGAAAGATACGGACTCGGGGTCTTGGTGGCGGATTACGACAGCGACGGCTGGCCCGACGTCTACGTCGCTTGCGACTCGACACCCAATCTTCTGTTTCGCAACAACCGGGACGGGACCTTCTCCGAGATGGGTCTGCTGGCGGGAGTGGCCTACAGCGGTGATGGAAAAGAGCAGGCCGGCATGGGCGTCGACGCCGGAGATTACGACAACGATGGTGATCTGGACATCGTGAAGACCAATTTTTCGGACGACAAATCGAGTCTCTACAAGAACCATGGCGACGGCACCTTCAGCGACGCGACGTTTGAAGCCGGATTGGGAGTGAACCTGGCATATCTGGGCTGGGGCGTCGGTTTTCTCGACTACGATCAGGATGGATTCGACGACATCTTCATCGCCAATGGTCACGTCTATCCGGAAATCGACGGCCACGGATTCCGGTCCCGGTACCGGCAGCGGAAAGTCCTTTACCGGAACACGGGCAGAAGCACGTTTGTAGATGTCACCGCGTCGTCCGGAGCGGATCTGCTTCAGCCACAGACCAGCCGGGGGATTGCTCTCGGAGACTTCGACAACGATGGGACGCTCGAAATCCTGGTGAACAACGAAAACGGGAGGCCCAGTCTTTACAAGAACTACGGGCCACGTGGGAATTGGATCGTAATACTGGCCATCGGCAGCCGCTCGAACCGGAGTGCGATCGGTACGCGCGTCTCGGCAGTCTGGGACGGCGGACGAAAACTGATCAAAGAAGTGCGCAGTGGCGGAACTTACGCTTCACAGAGCGACTTGCGACTGCATTTCGGCTTGGGGACCGCAAAAAAGACAGATCTGGAAGTCCGATGGCCCGATGGGTCAGTGGAAAAGTTCGCCGGGGTTGCAGCCAATCAGTTTCTCACCATCAGGGAAGGCATGGGAATTGAGGGAGACAAAGACTGAGTCCCGCACCTCCAGCCTGACGAAGAAGGGGGCGTGCCGCCAGGCCCGCAGCATCACATGGACCCGTCTCCTGGCACTCGTGGCGGTGGCTTTCCTCCTGCAGGGCGAGGTTGCCGGGCAGAGTCCGCAGCAGGCTTTTCGCCTGCTCCAGGAAGGCAAACTCGCAGCAGCCGAAAATGCTTTCCGGGCTCTCCTCGACAGGTACCCCAATCAACCCTCCCTGCACGGTGGCCTGGGCATGGTCTATTCGAGAATGAAACGCTATGCCGAAGCCGTGCACGAGTTCGAGCGGGTTCTCGAGTTGAAGCCTGGAGATCTGATGACCCACAACAACCTGGCCGTCACCTACCTGCGTCTGGACCAGCAGGAGAAGGCGATCGAGCAGTTCGAGCAGGTGACAGTGCTGGACCCCGGCAGGGCCTCCGCCTTCTACAACATGGGCCTGCTCTATCTCAAGAAGGCCAACCTGCCCCGCGCGCTGGCGGCTCTCGAGCATGCTCACCATCTGCAACCGGGCGATCCCGCAATTCTCGTCTACCTGGTCGAAATCTACCTCGACCTGGGACGGACGCGCGAAGCTGTCCCCCTGGCCTCTCGGCTCAGACGAATCCTGCCTTCCGATACCGTCATCCACACGCGCGTGGGGAAGTGGATGCTCGAGCGGGGTCTGGCTTCCGAAGCCATCGCCCATTTCGAACTGGTCCGGAGGAGAGAGTCCTCTTTCCCGGTGAACTATTGGCTGGCCTATGCCTGCTACCTGGAGGCGGACTATTCGCGAGTCGTGCAGTTGCTGGAACCGTACACCCGCGGCGCCGTGCAAACGCACCTCAAACTTTATGGACTCCTGAGCGTCGCATACGTGAAGCAGGGGTTAGAGGCGGAGGCTCTCAATACCCTCAAGCGGGGAATGCCTGCGACGGCCAGCGAACCGGAGTTTCTCTTCGATATTTCAATGGAGTTGCTGAAGGAGAACCTGTTTCCGCTGGCCAGGGACCTTCTCGGGTATGCAATTGCCCGATTCCCGGACGATCCGGATCTGCTCCTGGCCCAGGCCCGAAGTCATCATGCCGCAAATCGTTTCGAAGAGGCCCGCGACGCCTCGGCGTCGGCAGTGAAGAACAGACCCGATTTCTATGCCGCCTATGTTGCCCTGGGGAACAGCCAACTGGAGTTGGGCGCCTATGACGAGGCGGTGGAGGCCTATGGGCGGGCGCTGGGTCTTAATTCAAGGGATCCTTTCCTCTATTACGTCTATGCCACGGCTCTGGAACGCCACAACCAGCTCGAGCCGGCGCTCCTGATGGCTCGACGGGGCGTCACGGTCGATGCCAACGATGCCGCCTGCCGTTTCATCCTGGGAAAGGTGCTGGAAAGGCTGGAAAGACCGGAGGAGGCACGCCGGGAATACGCGCTGAGCTCCAAGCTCCAACCGCTTGAGGAGGAAGTCCACTACCGTCTCGGGCTCCTCTACAAGAGGCTCCAGCAGCACCAGAAGGCGGAAGAACATCTGCGCAAGTTCGAAGAACTCAAGGCAAGAGCCAAGTACTCTCGTCCCTGAGGCGTTGAAACAGGAGAGAAATCCTCGAGTCGAGAAGGGGGGACCATCGGATGCCGTATTTGCGATTACTCTGCTCGATTGCGATCATGCCGGGATTGGTCGCTTTGCAGGTGATGAGCCTGGGAACAACCGTTCAAGGCCAGGATGAAGAGCTGGCCATATCCAGGCTTTCAATCCCGCTTGCAAAAGACGCCAAACCCTTTTGTGCCAGTGAGACTGAAGATGGGAGGCTCCTGGCCTTTCAAATCGACCATCCGGAAGGTCGGGGAAAGCTCGACATCTGGTTCTCCCGCCTGGAGAACGGGCGTTGGTCCGAACCCTTCAACGCGGGCCCGCAGGTCAACACCGGGTCCCACGAAGCCGATGCCAAACTGTCGGCCGACGGGACCGTCATGATTTTTCTGCGCAGCGACGATTTCAGAAAATCCTCCCGCGTCTACGTCTCCCACTTTCGCGACGGCTCCTGGTCCACGGGCCAGTTGCTGGGTCCGCCCGTCAGTCTTCCGGACACGGTCCAATTCGGAGCCTTGCTCTCCAAAGACCTGAGAAGATTGTACTTCTCCAGCAACCGGCCGGGCGGACAGGGCGGGTTCGACGTTTACACCAGCGATCGCATCGGCTCCGGTTGGGACCGGTGGGGAGAGCCCGTCAATCTGGGCCCTGTCGTCAACAGCGCCGGCGACGAGAACGACGTGGCCGTCAATCCCGAAGAAACCACGATCATCCTTCCACTGCGTAGGAATGATTCGCTAAACGACAGTGTGGATCTCTACATCAGCAAAAGAGTCGACGCTCAATGGACTCCCTGGCAGAACATGGGGCCGCGGATCAACACTCCCGGAACCGACACCTGCCCCTGGCTGGGCTACGACGGCCGGACCCTGTACCTGAACTCCACCTGGGACGCGCTGGTGGGAGGAAAAGAGGGAGCCACCTGGATCTGGGCCATTCGTCATTCCAAGGAATTTTGAAAAAAGCGCCACAGAAACTGCCCATTTTTCCGTCCTTCCCTTGGATTCCAGCCTGAAAGAGCGCAATCAGTTCAGGAGTCGGGGCACCGTATGAGACCAGCTCTTGTTGAAGTGGAGCTTTCCGTCGACCGTTATCGTCAACTGCACCAGGTGGCGAAAAGCCGACTCATCGCTGGTGGTCAGTTCATTGGCCTCTATTCGTATGTCTGAACCCAACTGCTTGAGGGTGTAGGCGCAATAGGCCTTCAGGACCGCCTCGGCAGGATTGACCGTGGAGACGGTGAGGCTGGAATGCTGTTGCAGGTCAAAACCGGCCGCTTCCGGCACGTGCACCGGAGCAATGCGAAATATGGTCTTCTGATTCACAAGGTCGTGGGTGATCGAGTATTCCTCCGGTGTGGACAAGTCCTGCGGGTCGGCATTGGACAATCGCACCAGATCGGGCTGGGGCAGCTCCGGATTCTGCCCGGGGATCACGGGCAGGACGATATGTGACGGACAGCGGCGGCCTCGATGGATCGTATTGATGGCAGGTTCGGCTGTGGGCCAGGCATTCTGGATGTCGGCGCTGGCAATGGCCACGCGAATCCGGTGCCCGGTCCCGAAAACATAGGACATCGTCTTCAGGTCGATCTTGAGTTCATACACTTCCCCGGGTGTCAGAGGCTCGGGATCGAAGTGGGAGTCGCGGTGGGTGGCATTCAAGCCTCCATAGCGAACCAGTTTGGAAGTGCCGTCCGGCGCCACGTCGATGAGCTTGACCCGAAAGTAGGCCACCTCGGCCGTGGAGGAGATGTAGATGACCGCCGTAGGAGTCCCCGTCACCTCCAGATCCGCTTCCAGTGGAGGCGTTGTATAGGTCACCGAATACGCCTCGTCCCAGCGCTGGTCGATGGGCGTTCCCCAGGGCAGGATGCCTCCCCCCCAGTGGATTCCGGAGGTGATTCCCACGCCAGGGTTGTAAGGGTACTCGTCCCGCTCCTCAACGGCTGCCTCACACGGCTCCGGGCTCATCTTCCCGTGGGAATGAAAGTAGAGGGGCGTGCGCTGCGTCCGGGCGATCGGCCACTCTCGCTCCGATCGCCAGAAGCCTTTTTCTTCCAAGGGCATGCGCGCGGAAGGCGGGCTGTACCGCTTGACGAAAAACGTGACCGGCGGCTCGTCCATCACCCCATTGTCGATCCCTTTGAGCCAGTGGTCGAACCAGTCCAGGTAAAGCGGACGGGTATCGATCCTGGGGCCGGGCACGGCGCATTCTTCTTCGCCATACCAATGCCCCCAGGGTCCCACCAACGCCCGCTTGTGGGGAACCTTCAGCTTCGAGTAGGCACGCAACAGCGCCGTGGGATAGCAGTCGGACCAGCCGGCGATGACGAAAACGGCACATTGGACCGCGCCGTAGTCGGTCGACAGCGACCGGTCTTGCCAATAGGGCCCGTCCAGTTGATTCGAAATGTAACCGATGCCCCAAGGCTGGCTGTTTTCCAGGCGCTGTTGCCAGATCTCGCTCCACTTCTCTCCCACGATATCCGGGTCGGGAGGCGAGAAATTGTAGGCGTTCATCAGAGCGGAGTAGCTGTCGAACATGTAGGGGCGAAGGACACCGCCCGGATAGGTCCACTCCGTATAGACGTTGTCATTGGCCGACCGCACGATGATGGCTTTCAGATGGGGGGGCGCCTGGACCGCTACCTGCCACTGGACGACTGCACTGTAGGATTTGCCGATCATCCCCACATTGCCGTTGCACCAGGATTGGGCGGCGAGCCATTCCACCATGTCGTACCCGTCCTGCCTCTCGTCCGCAGAGTAGATGTCCTTGCTCCATCCGCTGGAATTGCCCGTACCACGCACGTCGAATTGGGCAATGACATAGCCACGCTCGGCCAGGTAGGGAACGGCCGGGGGGTACTCCTCCCGATAGTCGCCCAAGGGCTTTCTGATGCGACGGTAAGGATTGTATTCCATGATCGCCGGGAATCGGCCTTCCGCGTCCGGCCGCGTTATTTTCACCCCCAGCTCCACTCCGTCGCGCATCGGCACTCGCGTGTAGAGGATTTTCACCTGGCATTGAGACTGGGAGCGGTCCCCGCCCCGTGAATTGGTTCGCACCATGGAGGGGCCTCCTGGGAGCCTCCGCGGCAGAAATTAATCTACTGCGAAAGCATAGAATCGGTCCATATTCGTGCGATCTCTCGGCGAATAGAACAACTATGCACCTCAAAATCGTGAAAATCTGGCCTCGATTCTACACTTTCTCGCTACGATCATTTCTACCGCGCGGACTCCTAAATGTGCTTCTCTCCCGACTCGAACTTGAATGCCGACTGCCGGACTTGGTAGGTTTTTCCTGCAATGCTGGTTGGCCTCTTGCTTTCGGGGCTCCTGCTCTACGGTCTTCAGACCCCACCCCAGCAGCAAAAGCTCCGGCAATACTACCAACAGGCTTCCGAGGCGGCAAAAATCCAGGATTGGGTTTCAGCCGAGCAGGCCTACCTGGCCATATTGAGGCTGTCTCCCGAAAGGGCCGATGCCAATTACGGGCTGGGTCTTGCCCGTCACTTTCAGGGCAAATATGAAGCGGCCACAGGGTCCTTCGAAAAAACGCTGCAGCTCGATCCCGACCGTGTCGAGGCGAACCTTTTTCTGGGCCTCGATTACTATCTTCTCTACGAATACGAGAAAGCACTCGGTCCCCTCGGGCGGGCCATCGCCGCTCGTCCCGGGGACATCAGCCTTCAACTGTGCCTGGCGGGATCTTATCTGGCGCTGAACCGTTTCGGTGAGGCGATCGAATTGCTCCAGGAGGTGACCCGAAAAGATCCCGGCCATGTCCCGGTCCTGCACATGCTGGCGCAGGCCTACCTCAACACCAGGAAGTTCGCCGAGTTCGAGCAAATTTACGAACGACTCCGCAAACTCGACTCCGGCTCCGCCCGAACCCATCAGGTGCGGGCTGAGGCATACGTTTTCCAGGGCCGTCCGGAGGAGGCCCTGAGCGAATACCACAAAGCACTTGCCCTTGACCCGAATGCGGCTGGACTCAACCAGGCGGTGGGGATTCTATATCTGGAGAAAGGGCTGTACGAAGCAGGCCGACCCTACCTTGAGAAGGCGCTCGAATTGGAATCGGACCTTCCGATCGCGCGTCTGAACCTGGCTGTCATCAAGAATATGGAGCAGGCGTTTGACGAGGCGATTCTGCATCTCAACAAGGTGTTGCGTGTCAACGACCAGCTCCCCCAAGCCTATATGGAACTCTCGAAGGCGTACGCCGGCAAGGGGCGTTGGGAGGAGGCAGCAGCAGCCATGGAAAGGGCGATCGCCCTGGACCCCGATAAACCCGCTCCCCACTATCAGTTAGCCCAGATCTACAAGAAATTGGGAAACGTGGGAAAAGCCCTGGAGGAACTTCAGCGCTTCGAGGCGATTCAACAGAAAATGAGGCGGGAAAAACATCTCGCCATCGAGAGTGGTCTTCAAGAAAAGCCTCAATAAATGACGAATCTGAAAAAGGTTGGCTTTGGCATTTGTCTGTTGGGCCTGACGGTGAGCCCTTGGGTGCATGGTTCCGGCCTGAGGGCCGGGGTGGCCAAAGTTGATATTACTCCGGCTCCGGGAAAATACATGCTCGGTTCCGGGACTACGCTGGCAACCGGAGCCCATGATCCGCTGTACGCACGCGTCCTGGTGCTGGAGGTCGACCAAAAGCGGCTGGCACTGATCACAGTCGATCTCTGCCGGGTCTTCCAGGCACCCTTGATGGATCGTCTGCGTCGGGAAGTCAAGGAATCAAGCGGAATCTCCTTTGTGCTCATGGTTGCGACCCACACTCACTCCGCTCCCATTATTCCCATCAATGAGAACCATCCCTTGACCGGCATGGTGGCCTGGCAAGAGGACGCCGTCGCGAAAATCGCAAAAGCCACTGAACAAGCTCACCGGCAGGCGGCAGAGGCATGGTTGGGTACGGGTTACGGAGTCGCCTACATCGGCCACAACCGGAGAAAACTGAACCCGGACGGCACCGTGACCATGATGTTCAGGAACCCGACCAAGATTCCTACGGCTCCCTTCGATCCCACGGTTGCGGTCCTGCGCATAGACACCGGGAACCGCAAGCCGCTGGCCGTTCTGGTGAACTACGCCTGCCACCCCGTGGTGGTGATGGCAAACCTCAAGCAGTACTCGGCCGATTTCCCTGGCGTCATGTGCAATACCATCGAACAGGCTTTCGGCCCGCAGACCATGGCTTTCTTCCTGAACGGCGGCGCCGGCGACATCGACACCTATTACACGGGCGTTCCTCTCGAAGAAGACCCGGTCGCGAGGATGGAGTGGAGCGGCGAAACGCTAGGCAAGGAAGCCGTTCGCGTGGCCCGGAAGATCCGGACCGAACCGTCCCCTGAAGCGAGCCTCGATTTCTCCGAAGACTGGCTGACGTTCGGTTTTCGTTGGGACGTGGAGAAGTACATGAAAGCCTTTGAGGAGAGTGTGGAACCCGAACTCCGCCCGTACTATCTGCCCGAGATCAAGCCGGAAAAGCAGGTGCCCGTCACCACCGTTCTCATCAACAAGGAGATCGCATTCATGGGGATGCCGGGCGAACCCTTTATCGAGTTCCAAATGAACTGGCGCGAGCGGTCTCCGGTCGCCGACAGTTTCTTTCTGGGGTTTGCGAACGGCTTTTTCAGCTACTTCCCCACCATTCGCGCGGCCACCGAAGGCGGCCATGGAGCAAAGAATATCTGGGCCCGGATCGAACCGGGCGCAGGCGAACGGATCGTGGATCACTGCCTCATCCGAATCTATGAAATGTTGGGGCGTTTGACCGATGACCCGGCTGTGCCGGCGCCGGCGCAGGACGATGAGGAGTGATGACGCCGACCTTCAGGGAGGGTCGGCCCCGTTTCCCTTTGAGGCCTGACCCGGAACGAGGACGCCTTCCAACTCCAGCAGCCGCCGCTTCAGTCCCAGACCGCCAGCGTAACCCACCAGGCGCCCATTGGAGCCGATGACGCGGTGGCAGGGAACCACGACCGGAATGGGATTGCGGCCGGTCGCCGCGCCCACCGCCCGGGACGACCTGGGACGCCCGATCCCGGCCGCCACCTGCGCATAGCTTCGCGTCTCACCGAAGGGGATGGATCGGAGTTGGTTCCAGACCCCCATCTGGAAGGGCGTTCCCCTCAGGTCCAGCGCCAGGTCGAAATCCCGCCGCTCTCCCGCCAGAAACTGCTCCAACTGCGACGCGGCACGCCGCAGAACAGGGTTCCAACCCGGAGACGCAGGCCCCCCGGTATGCTTTTCGAACCATCCGGACCAATCGGCTTCGCCGGGAAGGTGCAACCGGCAGAGTCCCTGATCGGATGCGGCCAGGAGAAAGGTGCCCAGAGAGGTGTGCAAAGGCTGGAAGCAGAGGTTTCGCATAGATCAGGTTCCTTTCCCGCCAAGATGCGGTGGTCCCGCCATGGTACGTGGTCCGTGAGACTCAATCACGCCCGGGGGTGGAACTTGCTGTAGACCTTCTTCAGGCGCTCCCGGCTCACATGGGTATAGATCTGCGTGGTGGAGATGTCGGCATGTCCCAGCATCACCTGGACCGCCCTCAAGTCGGCGCCATTTTCCAGCAGGTGGGTGGCGAAGCTGTGGCGAAGCACGTGAGGGCTCAGCTTGCCGTCAATTCCCGCCTTCCTGCCGTAGTTCAGGGTCAATTTCCAGAAATTCTGACGGGTCATGGGCCCTCCCCGCCGGGTCAGGAAGAGGAAGGGACTCGAGAATCGCTTGCGAAGAAAATAGGGTCTCGACTCTTTCTGATAGGCGTCCACGAACTCGGCGGCCTCGTCCCCCAGCGGAACCAGCCGCTCCTTGCTTCCCTTCCCCATGGTCCTCAAGAAGCCCGCCTCCAGACTCACCTCGCGAACCCGCATCTGCACCAATTCCGTGACCCGCAGTCCCGTGGCATAGAGAACCTCCAGCATGGTTCGATCCCGCAGGCCGAGAGGGGTGGAGAGGTCCGGACCTTCCAGGAGCCGCTCCACCTCCTCCGGTTCCAGGTAGACCGGCAGTCGTCTCCAGAGCTTGGGCGACTCCAGGGTCTCGGTGGGATCCTTCCCCACGTAACCGTCCAAGAGAAGAAAGCGGTAGAAGGAACGAAGACTGACGATCTTCCGCATGATGGAGGAGACCGAGAGCCGCTGGTGAAGGCGGCGCACAAAATCGAACAGGTCGTGCCTCTCGGCCTGGTTCAACTCCACTTCACGGTCTTCCAGGAAAGCCAGGAATTCCAGAAGGTCCCGCCGATAGGCCTCGACCGTGTTGGGCGAGAGTCCCCGCTCCACGACCAGGTAGTCGACGTAGCTCTCGAAGGCCCGGCGGCGCATCTCTTCCGTCATTTTCGCATTCGGGCAAAAAGGTGCCCGACCTCCTCGACGCCCAGGAGGCGGCAACAGCCAAAATAGAACAGGCCTCCGGCCCCGATGCACCCGAAGAGCACCGCGGCCTCCCCCAGCCAGGTGCTTCTGGCCCGATCCAACTGGAGGTAATCCGCCAGGAACAGGACCAGGATCCCCATGAGGACCGACGACACCAGGTTCCTGGCCAGCGTGGAACCGACTCGATGGTCCGCGGAAGACCCCACCCGGCGCCCGAACGACCGGACCAGCAGCGCCAGGTTCACCCAGACCGAAGCGGCCGTCCCCAGAGCCAGCCCCAGATACTTGTGGGCGGGGGGAAGCTGCCAGATCAGGATCAGGTTCACCGCCAGGTTGGTGGCGACGGCGATCAAGCTGCTCCGCACCGGCGTTCGGGTGTCCCCCAGGGCATAGAAGGTGGGAGCGTAGACCTTGATGCAACTGTAGGCGAACAGGCCGAAGGAGTAGCAGATCAAGGCGGCGGCGGTCCTCCGGGTGGCATCGGCGGTGAACTCGCCGGTTTCGAAGAGCAGGCGGACGATGGGTCCGGCCAGGATCAGGAGCCCGACACCGGCGGGCAGGGCGATCAGGGAAACGGTCTTGACCGAATGGGCCACCATGGCCTTCAGCCCGTCCCATTCTTCCCGGGCGGCCGAGACCGACACCTCGCGAAGATTCACCACGCCCACCGCCACTCCGCAGAGTCCGATGGGCAGGTACATGATGCGGAACGCGTAGTTGAGCCAGGAGATGGGTCCGTCGCCGCCCAAGAGAGAGGCCAACTGCGTGTTGATCAGGACGTTGATCTGAAGGGCGCTGACTCCCAGCAGGGCTGGCGCCACCAGGCGTCCGATCCGGCGCAACGCCGGGTGGCGGAAGTCGAGACCCAAACGGAAGCGGTATCCCCGCCGGTAGAGGAGGGGGAGCTGGACGGCGCACTGGAGAGCCCCGCCCACCAGGGCGCCCAGAGCTACGGCATAGACGGCCAGGATCCCTTCGTACTCGAACCAGGGGACGACGAAAATACAGAAGGCAATCAGGACCAGGTTGAACAGCGCCGGGGCGAGCGCGGGGACGAAGTAGCGATTCAGCGCGTTCAGCATCCCCATCAGGATCGAGGCCACGGAGACGAATACCAGGAAGGGGGACAGGATCCGAACCAGGTTGGAAGTGACCTCGAGCTTGCCCGGATCGTTGGCAAATCCCGCCGCCAGCAGATAGACCCAATAGTCGGACAGGACGAAGAATGCCACTGCCAGCAACCCCAGGAGGAAGAGCAGAGCGCTGATCACCAGATTGGCCAGCCGCCACGCCTCTTCCTTGCCCTGCTTGCGCAGGACCTCCGTGAAGGTGGGGACGAACGCCGAGCTCAACGCTCCTTCGGCGACGAGGTCGCGGAAGAGATTGGGGATCCGGAACGCCACGTTGTAGGCGTCCATGAAGGCGCCGGCCCCGAAGAGCCGGGCGAAGAACCGGTCCCGGACCAGACCCAGAATCCGGCTGAGCAGAACGGCGGCGCTGATGCTCCGGGCGGCGCGAGTCGACCGAATCCTCCGTTGGGACTCCTGATTGTCGGCTTGGACCATCCCGCGGTCACTTGATTGAGGGAATCGAAACCGGCATCAAAAACGCGCCGACCCGTGGTTACGCTATCATTCTCATCTGACCCGTACGTCGGGAAGCACGGAGTCCGGAATGAAGCTTGGAGATCTCGCCGGGGAACTGAACTGCGAGCTCCGGGGACCGCCTGAAACCGAGATCGACGGTGTGGCCGGCATCGAAGAGGCGACGGCGACACAGCTCACCTTCGTGTCCAATCCCAAGTACTACTCCAAGATCCCGTCGACCCGTGCGGGCGCCATCGTCGTGTCGCGGGACGCGCCCGATACCGGGCTCCCGACCCTGCTCAGCGACAATCCCTACTTGGCATTCGCTCGCGCCATCCCCCTCTTCTACCGTCCGCCTTCCGTCACTCCGGGAATCCACCCCACTGCCATCATCGCCGAGACCGCCCAACTGGGAGAGAACCACTCCATCGGAGCCCACGCGGTCATCGGCGACGGGGTAAGAATGGGTCGCAACGCCGTGATCTACCCCAACGTGGTCATCTATCCCCACACCCGCATCGGCGACGACTTCGTGGCCCATTCCAACGCCGTGGTCCGCGAGCACTGCCGCTTGGGCCACCGGATCATCCTCCAGAACGGCGCCGTCATCGGAGGCGACGGATTCGGCTTCGCTCCCCGCGCCGACGGCAGCTATTTCAAGATGGTGCAGTCGGGCGTGGTGATTCTGGAAGACGACGTGGAGGTGGGCGCCAACGCCTGCATCGATCGGGGCACCGTGGGCCAGACCCGGATCGGGAAAGGGACGAAGGTCGACAACCTGGTCCAGATCGGACACGGTTCGACCCTCGGCTCCCACAACATACTGGCGTCCCAGACCGGACTCGCAGGCACCACCACCATCGGGAACCACGTCACCCTGGCGGGTCAGGTGGGCGTGGCCGGCCATCTGAAGATCGGAGACCGGGTCGTGGCGACGGCGCAGACGGGCATCGGGCGGGACGTTGCCCCGGGAAGCGTCGTCTCAGGGTCACCGGAGATGGACACCACCCTGTGGAAACGGAACTACATCCTGATGCACCGGTTCCCCGAGCTGGTCAAGACGGTCAAGCGGCTTCAGAAGGAACTGGCGGAACTCCGAAAGTCCCTGATCGGACGGTAGGCCGTACGCGATCGCGCAGCCGAAGTGCGGACCCACGGCTCAGTAGTGGTGGCGAGCCTGCAGGAAACGGACCTCGTTCTTCACCACCTCGTATACGACCCGGTGTTCCTGGGTGAGACGGCGCGACCGCAACCCGGCCAACTCGCGCTT
This sequence comes from Acidobacteriota bacterium, assembly GCA_022827025.1. Lineage (GTDB taxonomy): Bacteria > Acidobacteriota > UBA6911 > RPQK01 > JAJDTT01 > JAJDTT01. The sequence goes on along the minus strand of JAJDTT010000209.1, from coordinate 15,425 downwards.
GAGTGGTTCGGGCTTGCCGATACCACCAAAGGGAGCCTTCAGAATCTTGCGGACGAGACGCAGCAAACGAATCGCGGTCCTGTGATCGGTACGCGTCCAATACTCCATGTCCTGCAGGAAATGGGTCGCAAAGACGGCTCGCCGTTCACTCATCGAGACCGAACTTGCTGCGGAGCTCCGCAACGGTCAACACGACGCCATTCCCGGACCGGACTTCTTCGATTGCCTTAAGTAAGCGTCGAGCGTTTTCCGGGGATCGCAGCAGATGAGCCGTTTCTTCCAGCCCGGACAACTCTTCCAGGCTGACCAGAGCCACATCGGCGCCTCCTCGGCGCCTGATGATCAGCGGTTCTCCCGTTTCGGCGACGCGATCGCAGTGGTTCTTGAGACGGGCACGAAGATCGGAATAGGTGGTCACTCGAGGCATCTGGGAATTGTACAAGATTCCGTACTAGTGTGTGAATCATTCCGAAGGCGAAGCTCGAATGGGGAACGGGAGGAAAATCGATGATCTGGTCCGGATCAGACACGGTTCGACCTTGTGCTCCCGCAGTATTCCGGCGTCCCGGACAGGACTCGCCGGCACCACCACGGTCGGGAACCACGCGACCGTGACGGGGCAGGTGGGCGTGGCCGGCCATCGGAAGATCGGAAACCGGGTCGTGACGACAAGGTGATAGCATTATGCTTCCGTTCTTTCGGAGAAACCGATATGGCAACCGTTCGCGTGCGCCGGCTGGATCCGGATGTCGTGGAACGACTCAAACGGCGTGCCGCCGCCAACCATCGTTCCCTGGAAAGTGAAATACGCCAGATCCTAGCTGCGACCGCTGAGGATCAGATGGCGGCGAAACTGGAATCCTTCCATGATCTGGCGGCGCGGCTCAGGCGGCGCACCGAGGGACGCAAGCAGACCCCCTCCGAGGTTCTCGTTCGAAAGGATCGGGACAGTGGACACCGGGTGGTCTGATGCGCCTGGTCGTCGACGCCGACGTAGCGGTCAAGTGGGTGGTCGAGGACGAAAAAACGAGATTTCACGATCCGCATCCGCACGATTGCATTAGACTGGGAAAAAATCATGTCTTACGCCGAATCGTTCAAACGAAGAGAGTTTCTGAAACGGGGCAGCGCGCTGGCGGCCGTCCTCTCGACGGCTTCAGTCGGAGCCCAGTACAACGGCGACCCCGGCGAGCCCAATCCCCACACGCAGCCGGCCCCGAATCGCCGCGACATCGTCATCTACCGCGACCCCTTCGCCTATTGCTCCCATGCTTCCATCGTGCGCCTGGCCAACGGCGAGTGGGTCACCGCCTTCAACGAGTGCCAGAGAATCAAACCGTACACCCATCCGCCGGGTGATCCCCACTTCCACAACCTGGTTTCCCGCTCCGACGACGAGGGCCGCACCTGGAGCCCCCCGGAAGCCGCTCCCAACTGGGACTGGTACGGCGTCGAGTGTCCGGGCCTGGCTCAACTTCGGGACGGGACGGTGGTCCTGAACCAGTGGCAGTTCCTCTGGTATCCACTGGCTCAGGGGAGGAAACTCGCCTCCCAGGGACAGGAGATCTACCTCAGAACCAGCCGTAAACAGGGCTGGCTGCCGGCGGCCTCCGACTCCGATTTTGACCGGAGCCTCTATCCCTGGGCCCGGGCCAACGGCGGCTGCTACGTCCACTTGAGTTCCGACGGAGGCCGGACCTGGGAGCGAACGGTCCGGATTCCCACCGAACCCTACGTGGGAGGCTACACGCCCCGGGGCGTGGCTCAACTGAAGGACGGAAGCGTGCTCATGGTCACGGCCGACCACCCGCTGAATCACACGGCCTACGCGGTGCGGTCCCGGGACGGCGGTCTGACCTGGACCCCGCCGGTGGCCGTCGCGAATGCGGGAGAAGGCATGTTGTCCGAACCGACGGCGGCAGTTCTCCCCAGCGGCAAGGTGGTGGCCATGATGCGCAGCCACACGCGCTACCTTCACCAAAGCGAGTCTTCAGACGGGGGATCCACTTGGACTCCCGTGCGCAAGACCCGAATATTCGGCTATCCGGGACATCTGCTGCGCCTATCGGACGGACGGCTGCTGGTCACGTACGGCCATCGCCGCTCGCCCTTCGGGATCCGGGCCTGCCAGAGCCGGGACGAGGGACAGACCTGGGACTACGAGCAGGAGTTCCTGATCCGCGGCGATCTCCCGAATCGGAACCTCGGCTACCCGGTGACCATCGAGTACCGGCCCGGACACCTGTTCACCGTCTATTACGGTGAAGAACCCGACGGGGTCACCAGCATCCAGGGCTCCTATTGGGAGATCCCAAGTTAGCCTCGGCCCCTCATGCCTGGGATTCACCCAATGCGGTTGCGACCGGTCAAATTTTTCACCGCCGGCGCCGCGGTGCGGGCCCTTCTGGTCGCGGCCATCGTTTTGGCCTACTTTCAACCTCTCCTCACGGTCCAGAAACCGGACCAAAAGAAGCCGCACCATCACCATTCCAAACCGGCAATTCAGCCCGAGGCGGACCCTCAGGACACGCCCCGCGACCTGTCTCCGGGGCATCGGCGAATGCTGCAGACTCTCAGGAAGGTAGCGGACGAAGTGGACCGCAAGAACCCTTACCTGGGAGACTCGGTGGTTCGCGACTACCGGCGCCAATTGGAGGAAATGGACCAGCGGCCTGCCGCCCCGGACCTCCCCGCCTGGTGGAACAGCCTGAACCGCTGGAAGGTCCTGCTGGACCTGGGAATCGCCGAAGTCCGGCTGGGTGAAGAGGAAACCGGCATCAAGCACCTGAAAGAGGCTTACGCGCTTCTCCCCGGACTCCGCAACCGCATCCAACAGGCCGACGCGGACCAGACCATCTTCGAGTTGGGGGTGGCCTACATGCGGATGGGGGAAACCCAGAATTGCACTGTGCAGCACGGCGCCGAGCGCTGCATCCTTCCCCTCCGGGGCGAAGGAATCCATTCCCTCCCCGAAGGATCCACCCGCGCCATCCGATATTTCACCGAGGTGCTGGAAAGTGGTTCGCCGGAAAAGAACCACGGATACTACTTCCCTTCCCTCTGGCTGCTGAACATCGCCCACATGACGCTGGACCAATACCCGGACGGCGTTCCGGCCCTCTACCGGATCCCCGAATCGTCGTTCCAGACCGGTCTCTCGTTTCCACGCTTTCGGAACGTCTCCCGGAAACTGGGATTGGACAGCTTCAGTCTGGCCGGCGGGGCCATCGTGGACGATTTCGACGGAGACGGATACCTGGACATACTGACGTCCGACTGGGACGCCACCGGCCCCATGCACTACTTCCGCAACAACGGAGACGGGACTTTTCGCGAGATCTCCCGGGAGGCGGGACTGGAGGGCATTTGGGGAGGCCTCAACATGCTCCAGGCGGACTACGACAACGACGGCCACCTGGACGTCCTGGTCCTGCGGGGAGCGTGGTGCGGCGTGGACGGCCAGCACCCCAACTCACTGCTGCGAAACCGCGGGGACGGGACCTTCCAGGACGCGACCTACGAATCCGGGCTGGCGGAGGTCTCCTACCCGACCCAGACGGCCGGATGGGCGGACTACGACAACGACGGCCACCTGGACCTGTTCGTGGGAAACGAGTCTCTGGGCGGTTTCCGGGCGCCCTGGCAGTTGTTCCGCAACCAGGGAGACGGCACCTTTCGGGACGTGGCGGCGCAGGCCGGCGTCAAGAATTACTTCTACACCAAGGGGGTCGCCTGGGGAGACTTCGACGGAGACCGCTATCCGGACCTGTACGTCTCCAACTACCGGGACCCGAACCGGCTCTATCGGAACCGGGGTGACGGGACCTTCGAGAACGTCACCGCCAGGTTGGATGTGGGCAAGCCCGAGGAGAGCTTCCCGGCCTGGTTCTGGGACTACAACAATGACGGCCACCTGGACCTGTTCGTCTCCAGTTACGCGGGCCACATCGGTAACCAGGCGTCCTATTGGCTGGGACTCTCTCCCCGGTTCGAGAAGCCCTGCCTCTACGAAGGGGACGGCCGGGGCGGCTTTCGGGAAGTGGTGGAGAAGCGGAATCTCGCCGTGCCCATGCAGCCCATGGGTTCCAACTTCGGGGATTTGAACAACGACGGCTACCTGGACTTCTACCTGGGAACCGGTGATCCCAGTCTCGCCAGCATCGTGCCCAACCTCATGTTCCTGAATCAGGGGGGCCGGCGGTTCGAGGACGTGACCATCCCGGGCGGGTTCGGTCATCTCCAGAAAGGGCACGGCGTCGCCTTCGCCGACCTGGACAACGACGGAGATCTGGACATCTTCGAGCAGATGGGCGGCGCCTTTCCGGTCGACGCCTACAGCGATGCCCTCTACGAGAACCCCGGCACCGGCAATCACTGGCTGGCCATCCAACTGGTGGGCCGGCAGTCCAACGCTTCCGCCATCGGCGCCCGGATCCGGGTGCTGATCGTGGAAGAGGGCGCCAGCCGATCCATCTACCGGCACGTCAACAGTGGAGGCAGCTTCGGGGGCAACCCCTTGCGCCAGACCATCGGCCTGGGCCAAGCGGAGGCAGCCAGCGAAATCGAGATCTTCTGGCCCACGACCGGAAAGACCCAGCGTCTCGGCGAAGTCGGTTCGGGTCAGTTGATCCGGGTGGTCGAGGGCGAGAAGGGATACGAGCGGGTGCCGTTGAAGCGGCTCCGCTTCTGAACCGGGGACATCGCCCACTTCCACCGGTCGGGCCGGGCCCGGCCGTGACCACCGATTCAGAGCTGAATCACCACCAGCGTGTAGGTTTCCAGCCGGGGCAGCGTGAACCGGATCCGATTCCCCTCGGCAACGAACTCGAGGCCGGGGTTCTCTCCCCCGTCAGGGGACAGGGTGTAGACCTTCCGGACCTCCCCCTCCCCGGACCTGAGGTCGATCTGCAGATTCCGGACCACCGGGTTTTCTTTCATTCCGTAGTTGACCAGATGCAGGAGAAGGCGGTTCTCCCGTTCCTGGCTCAGCAACTCGGCGGTGACGGTCAGAGGCCCCTCGACCTTCAGGAGCGGATCGCCGCCGCCCGCCCATCGGACCGAGTCCACCAGTTCCGGCCAGTTGACTGGGAGGTGCCAGTACCGGCTGGTCATGGGCTCCGCGGCCGGCTTCTCCACCGCCGGTTTCACCTCGGGCAGGTAGGCCACCCGGCCTTCGCCGACGCGGCGCCGGACCGGGTCGATGGCGAGAATCGCCTCGGGCCGCCGGGGCCAGGGCACGAATTCCGGCGCCCGGACCGCGAAGAGATCCGCCAACCCGAAGTCCGCTCGGCGGCTTCTCCAGGGTGTCAGAAGGGAGGTGTGCTCGGTGGCCACCAATCCCCCTCCCCCTCTCACGAAAGCGCGGACCTGTTCCATCTGCTCGTCGCTCAGGCACTCCTGATCCGCCAGGACCAGAACCCGGTAGCGGGAAAGATCGGAGAGATGCCGGTCGAAGATGATGTCGAAGGGGACCTTGGCCTGGATCAGGGCCTGTTCGAAGAGGAACGTGCTCTGATAGGGGCGGTCGTTGTTGAAGGCCATGGTGGCGTAGGAATGGAGCACGGCCACGTCGGCGGCGCTCTCGGGCTTCCGGTAGTAGTCGAACAGGTCGCGGTAGAAGCTGATATAGCGCCGTTGCGCCGCAGGTGGATCCGGGTACTCCTGGATGCCTCCTACCATCCCCAGGCAACCCCGGTTGTAGGCCATGTCTTCAGCCACCGTCAGTGGCGACCGAAAGGTGTAGCTGAAGACCTTGTTCCCCAGGCCCGTGGCCGTCTTGTAGCTCCGGATCTTCGAGACCAGTACCCCTTCGGGGCTGATCCCTGCCTCGTTTCCCTCCTCCGTCCAGACGATGTCCGTCTGCTCCAGGAGACGAGGGTAGTCCACCCCCTGTTCCCAGACGGTGTTCACGCCCGACATGCCGGAGTGAGGGTTGTTCTCCACCGCCACCACAGGATTGAGGCTGTGGATGTACTCCTTCATCTCCCGGTAGTACTCGGTCAACTGATGGCACCGGAAGTCGGCCCACTCCTGGAAGAGCGGGTCGGGGATGGTGGAGAGAGGACCCTCGTGCGCCGGCGGGGTGACATAGCGGAGATCGTTGAATCCCAACCGCCGCTTCAAAACCTCCGGCGTGTATTTCCGTTCCAGAAACTCCCGGAAGTCCCGGATGGCCATGGGGTGGAAGAAAATGGGCCTGCGGGCCTGGGTGCTGGTGTTGTCGAAGTGGATCAGGTGGGCCTGGAAGTCCTCCACCGCCATGCGGACCACCCTCCGGATGTACTCCTTGTAGCCGGGATGGGAGAAGTAGACCCGCTTGCGGAAGGTCTGGGTCCTTCCGTAGTGGACCGGTTGTCCCAGGTAATCGGGCACGAACCAGGATTCGGCTTCCGGCTTCTCCAGCAGGAAGGTCTCGTAGGCCACGGTGCTCCCGACGTAGACGCCCACGCGGATGCCGTGCTTGCGGCACAGCTCGGCCAACTTGCGGGCGTAGGCCAGGTGCTCCGCCTCGGCCTCGAGCCCGAAGCCCTTGTAGAAGTGGAGCACGGCCAGGGTGACGCCCAGTTCCTTCAGCTGGAGGACCCGCTCCTCGGTGTGGGCCCGCTCGTACGCCTCATCGTGCCAGGTCCTCAGGCTGCCGACCCGCCGCCGGAAGAGCGGCATGTCGTCCCAGCCCCCCACGATGATGATGGGCGCCTCATCCAACCACGCCGGACTTTCCGAACCCGCCTGCAGCGGACTCTCACTCTGCTCGGCTCCCTTCCCGCAAGAACCGGTCAGCAAGAGAACCAGAACCGCCGCGAAACCCCACATCGCACCATCTTCCGTCTGAGTCGTTCCTGTCTGGAGCAAGGTTCGTTTCCATCCACGGCGATGAACTGCCGAGTCCTGTGCCCCAATAGCCTGGATCAGCTCCAACGGCTGGGCGAAATGCCTGCGGCATGCCTCGCCATGTTGTCCGGGCGGTTCGGCAGATCGAAATCGATGTTCCTCGTGTTGAGGCTCCTGAAATATTTTTGGACGGCCGGAGGGAGACCGGCCACCTTCTCCGGGTCGCGGTCGGGAACATCTTCTATGGGACCCGCCCAGGTGGGCCGATAGGCGATGGCCAACATGCGGCGAGTCCGGTCGCTGTAGTTGGGAAAGTTGGCGTGAAACACCTTCTGGTTGATGATCGCCGCCGAGCCGGCTCGGCAGGTCACCATCACCTCATCGTCGTGGGAAAGGTAGCGGTTGTACGGGTTGGCGTCGCGGTGGAGCGAAAGGTGGGAGCGCGGGACCACCTTGAACGGGGAGCACTCCGGAGTGAGATCGTCCAGATAGTAGAGGACGCGGACCAGACAGGGCGAGCTGGCCTGGACTCCGAAAATCTTGGAGCCGTAGGGTTGGGAATCGGTGTGAATGGCGATTCCCGGGTGGCCTGGCCTGGATTCGGTGTAGGTGCAGGACGTGCAGATCAACTCGTCGCCCAGAAGTTCCTCCAAGAACTCTACCGTGGCCGGAAGTGCGATCACCGACGTAGCTCGGGGTGAGTCGGTCCACTGCAGATTGGGATGGCTTCGCTGATGGTCGCTATAATCGGTCGGCGTGGTCGTGACTCTGGAGGTCTCCCGACGGATTTCCTCCATCAATTCGTCCCTCAGCATGTCCGGAATGACGACGAAACCCTCCAACTCAATGGAACGAATCTGCTGGGCCAGGGTCAGACCGTACCAATGGCTTTCCGGGACCCGGTTCGCCCGCTCCAGACTTTCTCGACTGTTGGTGAAAGATGCGTCCATTTCTCTATCCAACCTCCTGTCTGCCACCTGGAGACTCGAGTTCAGAGTGGGTCTTCTGCGCGGCCTATAGATTCAGGAGAGATGACCGTCAAATCTTCTCCGAAAACGACCGTGCCCCGGAAGACCTCACGGACTTCCGAGATGGCCTGCTCTCGCACTCCGGGCCTGTCGATCTGTCCCGTAATGTGAGTCAGAATGACCGTTTTGACACCTGCGTCCCGGGCAAGAGCGCCAATCATCCCAGGGCTTCCACAACCCTTGGCCATAGCCTCGTTGAGTTCCGTGCCCGTGAGGTAGTGGCACATGTGAATGAGAACGTCGGCGCCTTCGGAAAAGGAGACCATGCGATCGGTCGGACCTGAGTCTCCACTGTAAACCAAAGTGATCCCCTCGGATTCCAATCGATAGGCCAGGCAGCGCAGATACGGCTGAGCATGGGGAACTTCAATGGCCCGAACCGTCCAATCGTCACCCCGAAACTCGGACCCATGCTCCGCCTCGGCAATGATGGGCCGCGGCCGTTCTCTCGCCCCCGTGCCGCCACGCGCATGGTAGAGCGCTACACTGGCTTCGTTCTTGGTCCGGGCTTCCAAATCGGAATCGAATACTCCATCTCTACCAAACAGGGATTCCAGGATTCGTTGGATCGGCCGAGGACCATAGATCTTCAACTCGGGAATCTTCCCCGCCCCCTGATCCCAGCGCTGAAGAACATAGTGCGGAAGATCCGTGCAGTGATCGTAATGCCAGTGGGTCACAAAGAGTTGAGTGACCTCGGTCGGCTGTTTCCCCGCCTCGAGAAAACGCCGGTAGGAACCGGGGCCACAGTCGAACACAAAAACTCCTGATGGCGTCTCCACCAGGTATCCGGATCCGGCACGCTTTACCAAGGGTGTCGGCGACCCGGTGCCCAGCAATGTGATTCTCATGCGGCTGTTCCCCTGCTGCCACGGACCAAGACCCGCGCGGAAAATTGGCTGCTACGGGGTTTTCCCTGGAAGGTTAGCTCCTTCATGTCGAAATGCAAAGGCAGTTCCGCATTTAGCGGGAAATGCGGAACCCACCACCAAACTTCCGTTTTCTTTCTGCCAATTTTCTTATAAATTATCAGAAGAATGAAACCTCGGGACGAAGTTTTCTGGAGTGAGTCAGGGAGGGTTCTCTCCCATATTCTCGAACCAGACAGAAGACATTCCCCAGTTCAGTGACAGGAGTTTCCCCGAAGAGATCTGCAATGTTGTTTTCCGCCGAAGAATATCAACATCGTCAGAACCGGATCCGCAGAGAATTGCAGGCTGTCCGTCTGGACGCCCTTCTGGTTAGCGGGGACGACAACATCACCTACTTTGCCGGCATCCGTTCCCTTCTGCCCCGTTTGATCCAGACCCGCCCTCTATTCGTTCTGATCCCCGTCAGCCGCGATCCGGTCGTACTGATTCATAATTCGCGAGTCGCTGACACCCGGGTCAACTCACCCATCTCCGAGTTGAGAACATATGCGACCTCCGAGGAAGTTCCCTACGGGTGTGCGCCCGTTGCCGAACTGGCAAATCTTCTTCGGGAACGGGGCTTGGAGCGTGGCAGAATCGGTGTAGAGCTGGGTCATGACACCAGAATGGGGATGCCCGTTGGAGACTTCGAGCGGTTGCGCGCGGCACTCCGGGACGCAGAGTTTCGCGATGCTTCAGATCCAATCTGGAAGGTGCGAATGCGAAAGTCCCCTGCCGAATTGGAGTTATTGAAACGGTCGGCTGAGATCACGGGAGCAGCGCGCCAGCGGACATTCGCCCAATTGAAGCCCGGCATGACGGATAGGCAGGTCCTGAATCTTTTCTTCCGGGAAATCCTCGAAGTCGGAGGTGATCGGCCGTCGTTCGGGTTCGTGGCGGCGGGTCCACTGCAGCCGGAAATTCCATTATTTGGAGTGCCCACGGGCCGGTCGCTCGAATCGGGGGACCTCATCTGTCTGGACGGAGGGTGCTGGGTGCAGGACTATAGTTGCGATTATGATCGCTTGGCCGTTCTGGGCCGTCCGAGTGACCGGCAGAAGGACCTGTACGAAAGGCTGCGAGATTTGAACGACAAGATGCTGGAGTCATTTCGGCCCGGAGTGAGCACCGCCGAGGTGTATGAGGTCTATGTTGCCGAGTGCCGGCGACACAAACTTCAGAATCCAGGAGTCATAGTGGGGCATGGAATGGGCATGCTTCTCGGAGAGCCCCCCAGGATCGCCCCTTGGGATGAAACGGTCTTTGAACCAGGAATCGTCTGTAGCAGCGAGCCCTATTTCCTGCCGGAGGATGGTCCTCTGGTCTGGGAAGACCTTTTGGTCATCACCGAATCCGGTCACGAACTCCTGACGACTGAGAGTCCGGATCTGTTTGTCGTCCATTAACCCCTCGCCGGAGGGGAGAGGATTGAAACCTGTTTCGAAATTCCGAGGGGCGGAGCTGAGGACAGAGTGAATCGATGATTCGTGGGGGAGGCTCCATTCCCAACGAGGGAGTTCACATGTGAAAGCAAAGAAGGTCCGAATTACCGTGTTGCGCAAAACCTTCAATCAAGACTTCGTGGATGCCTACACGGAAGGCTTTGACTGGAAGCCACGTGGTTGTTGCCATGATTTCGAAGTGGGCCAGGAGTTTTTCTCGGATGGACACATGCCGGACGGCTTCAGCGATTGGGCGTGGACGGACATTCAAAAGTATGTCGTGGTTCTGGCCCGGGGGGGCAATATGGTCGGTGTCAAACCTGGAGTCTTCGTGACTTGCTGCACGGACGGTTTCAGACCCGTGTTCTTCAAACTGGAGCGCGTCGAGGAGGACGAATCGTCGTGAATGGATCGTTGTGGATAATCGAATGTCTGGCATCGATATCTGAGGGAGGGACGAACCGATGAGTAAAGAACCAACGGCGGCGGACCGCTCCGAGGTCTCCAGTCCGGCGTGCGATTCAGCCGCCCAGAAGGGAGCCTTGTGGCTGAAGGCTCAAATGCGGGGTGACGGCTCGCTGCGTCACGCTACAAGCCTGAGTGACTACTACAAAGTCTGTTACGGTCTGGCGGTGACCGGTCACAATGCCGCCACGGAACGAATGCTCGACTACGTCGCCGGTCGATTTCTAAAAGAAAATGGCGACCTGGACGGTACAGGCTGCCCATGGTTCGAAGATTTTCGCATTTACGCCCATGGTTGGATCATTGCGGCGGCTATGGCAAGAGGCCGGTTCGATATCGCCTATCCAATCCTGAGATTCCTCTCCACTTTCCACAACAGCCGCAGTGGCGGATTCTTCACGACGGCTGAAGGACGAGATCAAGGAGATGGTGCTCAAGAGATCATGACGACGGCCATGGCTGGGATTGCGTGCGTATGGGGAGGCCGATTGGACTTGGCACGGGCTACGGGACGCTGGATGAGAAACCTCTACGACGAGCAACCTGACCTGTCGAGGCGACTCTGTTTCGTTTGGCACTCTCGTGACGGACTCGTCGTAGACTTTCCAAGAGATCGAGCGCATGAGTTCTGCGTGTCCACGTCGGAGGTGAGGCAACGTTATTACCAATACGGTATTGCCGCCGCGTTTCTAACGTCCTTGCATGCTGCCACCGGTGAGCAGAAATGGTTGAAACTGTCTCAACGATTCCTGGAGGCAACCCGGTATTGCGCTGAGGATGTGTACCGCCAGCCCCAGAGCGGGAAGATTGGGTGGGGAGCGGCCTGGACGTATCGGTTGACGGGAGATCCCAGGGATCGTGATATTGCGGAGGCTGTACAGAAAGGATTACTGGCTCTTCAAAGCGAGAGGGGCTGGTGGAGCGTTCTCAACGTCTACGACTACGAAATGACGAAGAGCCCTGAACCTTCTGCCGACATCACAGGGGAGTTTGTGGCTCATCTGGGAAATATAGAACTGTCCTTGCAAAAATAGTTATGAGTCACGCTGCCGACCACCGGGAATCTTCTCATCATCCACATCGTGGAATTTATATAATTTATATATTGGAGGCGACACGGCATGCGGACGAATAGAACAGCCGATATCATCATCATTGGTGCTGGGGTCTATGGTTGCGGTATCGCTTACAATCTGGCCAAGAACGGCGCCAATAACGTGGTGCTTCTTGAACGTAAGGCGATCTGTTCCGGGGGTACGGCGAAATCTTGCGCCGCTTCTCGCACCCACTATTCGATTCAGACGAATCTCATCCATGCCGTCGAAAGCTTGAAGATATTCGAGAATTTCGGCGAGATCGTCGGCGGAGATCCCGGCTTTCGCCGTACCGGCTACTTGATCCTTGGCCCGGAGGAATACGGTGAACCGATGCAAGCCGTGTTTCGCAGGCAAAACGAATATGGTATCGACACGGCGACTGTCTCGCGTGAAGAAGCCGCGCAGATCCACCCACTGCTCTATCTCGACGACGTTGAGGTCATCGGCTACGATACACGTGGCGGCTACTGCGACCCCTACCTGACCACGATGTCGTACGCGCGGCGCGCCCAAGATCTCGGGGTGACCATAGAGACCAATACTCCGGTGACCGGAATCCGCCTCAATGGGCGGGTAAAAACCGTCCAGACTCCCAGCGGCGACTTCGAAAGCTCAATTGTGGTGCTCGCCGCTGGTCCTTGGACTCGGGCGGTAGGGGAAATGATCGGTGTCGAGTTACCTTATGTCGTCAGCCGGCACAAAGTCATCACGCTCAAGGGCGATCAACCCTACCAAATCGATTGGCCCATCGTGAAAGACATGACGACGCCTGACAAAATATATCTTCGATCGGACCGGGGAGGGACAGTTCTCGTCGGCACGGGTGACCACGGTGATCCGATTCAGGATCCGGATTCGCTCACCGACCAGGTGGACCAAGCTCACATCTCTCGTATCAGTGGGTTGATTTCCAGACGGATGCCTGAGTTTTTCCGCACGGCTGAATGTACGGCAAGTTGGACCGGCCCTTACGACATCACCCCCGATTGGAACCCGCTGGTGGGGCCTGTACCAGGCCGGGACGATATCTACGTTGCGGTTGGGTTCAGTGGTCACGGCTTCAAGTTGGCTCCGACGATTAGCGAAGCGTTGGCTCAGAGCGTGCTTGGCCTGGAACCGCGACTGCCCATCAGCGAGTACTCCATGACACGCTTTAGCCAGGGAGAAGCGCTACACGGCGCATATGGGATTGGCTCGATTTCGTAGTGACGTGGCATCGTCTGTTAGCGGAGAGTTCTCGATTCGGGTACTTCGCTTCCTTCTTCCCTCGTTTCTCCTTCATTCCCGAGGAGAAGGTTGAGCTCATTTCCGCTGTACTTCGATGGGCAGTACAAAGATGCGGGTGAAATCGCCCTCATGGGCAGGTTGTGGTTTTGCTCCGCGGTCATAAACGAGAAGCAGCCGATTCGGGGAGACTTCCACCATCTCGGTATAGGCCGAGGTTTGCGTGCGTCCCTCACGACCAGGAGTGGATGCGTCGTACGCGTAAGAACCGATGCGATAGGTGGCGTCAGGCGCCCATCCGTTGTGATGCTCTGTGATATCGATGCTCTGCCAACTCTCACCCCGATGGTCCGTGGAAAGCCAAAGCCATATACCGGGCCGACCGGTTGAGATGACGATCGTTCCATTGGCGATGCGCAGCATGCTGGGTTCCACGCTGTAGGCGGGGATGGGTTCCGCTTTCGTCCAGTTGCGACCCCCGTCACTGCTATAGGCTCGGTGCAGGTACCAGGGGAGGCCGCTGCCTACGCGAAACACTGCCATCAGATCTCCGTCCTCAAGCTGGATGAGTGCCGTTTCGCTGGGACCATTGGCCCCCCTCTTGGGTGAGTCGGGCATGACGGCAGGATCGGAGATTGTCGAAAAGTAGCGCCAGGTCCGCCCCCGGTCTTCGGAGACAAAGAGCAGGTTGCTCATCAATATCTCCGGGTATGATCTTGTGCTCAGGTATCCGGTAACGAAGAGCTTCCCTTCCAGTTCATAGGCGTTGCCGTCCAGTTTGGTCCGCGCAATCCAGTTCGTTCGTGGTATGCGGCTGGGAAACATATCCACGGCCCAGGGCAGGTCCACGATTCTCGTTCCACCCGGTTCAAAGATGAGCCGATCTCCTCCTTGTTCAAAGCGGCAGTATGGAGCATGCAGGTTGTGTCTGTCCTTGGAGTCTGACTGATAGAAATGGGAGGGAATGGCCAGCAGGGAGCCGTCGGCTTGGGGAAAGTAGATCCAGGGCTGATGATCGGGAATCAGGTCGTAGCGATGCCCCCAGGTCTTGCCCCCATCCTTGGAGATCTGGAAGGCCCTGAGGTAAAGGGGCTCTTCGTTCGTGTCCGCCACCAGCGAGTAGGTCACCATAAGTTCGCCAGTAGGAAATCTTGCGATGGCGGGAACAGGATGAATGAATGCCCAAGGGCCATCGGAACCGCTCCGCCAAGCCCGCTGGGCGGTCACCTGGATGGGTCGGCCCAGGCGCACCTGTAGCCCTTCCAACTTCACCTCGGCCATTTTTTCCGTTGCGAATATGCCCGAAGCATGAATGCGCTGGGCATGGTCGCAGATTGAAATAGCCACTAATACCCAGAGCAGTAGCACCCGCTTCGACCCTGCGTTGTAGTCATACAAATTGTACATACAACTTCCCCTTCCAACTTAAGTATATTGGTGTTTTTCGGCTGGCCTCGCGTCACCTGGAAACATCCAGCCTGCCGTGATTCCAGATTGATTATCGCCTTCCTCGCTGGTACTTTATAAGTTATAAATGGATCGTAGGCAAGTCAATCCCTCAACGGAGAGGCGCTCGATGCCTTGGCTGGACTGCGGCCGAGTTCACCGTGCTGACGGGAAAAGGGGCGCAACGGTTCGTATGCCATGTATGCTCAAACCCTCTTCAATTGGTCTGGCAATCCTTGCCGCCGTATCCCTGGTGTGGGCAGGATCGCCAGATAAGGCCGTTCTCTTTGTGAATGAAATCATGACCGCCAGTGCCTTTACCAATGAGGCCATGGATGAAGATGGCGATTTCCAAGGCTGGATTGAACTCTACAACGGCGGCGAGAGTGCCATCGACCTGACCGGCTATTACCTCTCCAATGATCCCGAACAGCCCAGGAGTTGGAGATTCCCGTCTGGCCGTGTTTCTCCTCACGGGTTTCTGGTGATATGGGCCTCCGCGAAGAACAAGATCGGAGCCAGCGGAGCGCTGCACACCAATTTTCAATTGTCAGGTGCGCAGCCGGTTCTTCTCACCGCCCCGGACGGAAACACCTTGATAGACTCGCTGCAGGCTCCTTCAGAAATCGTCCGTGACGAATCCTATGGAAGACATCCTGACGGGCGCGAGGAGGGGATCTTCTATACCAACCTGACCAGTTCTCCGGGACGGTCGAATCCAGAGCCGGAATTCTGGGCCAAGGTGATCAACCGTACCCCCTTTCCTCCCCGAGACTACGGTGGTGATGTGGTTTTCGCCGGAAAAATGTGGCTTCTCGGGGGATGGCCCGGGAAAAAAAAGGGGATTATATCGCAAAGTCACAATGTGACTTAGACGCAGAGGCCAAGGTCGGCGCACTCTCGTTTCGCGTCCGCAAGCTCTCGGACGGACTCCTCATAATCTCTGAGTGCCTGAACTGTCTCTTGGATCGATGGGTAGGA
>JAJDTT010000185.1 GCA_022827025.1 Acidobacteriota bacterium | reverse complement strand
GAGGAATGGGACAGGTCCAACAGGATCCCCAGGCGGTTGCACTCCCGCACCACCTCCAGTCCGAAATCGTTCAGTCCCAGGTCGTCGTCGTCCAGGATCCCGGAGCAGGCATCGGCCCAGGAGGCGGGGAAGGCGTGAGCCAACTCCAGGCGCCTGAGGCCCAGTCTGTGGTAGGCGCGAAGGGTGGCCAGGTCCTCGACCACGATGCCGCTGTCCACGCCCAGCATGAGGGAGAGCTTGCCTTCCGCGCGGAAGCGTTGCAGGTCATCCGCGGTGAGAGCCACCTCCACCTGGGGGTGGGCTGCGGCGGTTTCGTGGACGGCATCGATTTCCCAGAGGAAACGTTTGACGGCATCGGCGCCGGTGAAGACGCTGTGAGCGATGACATACCCCGGCGGGGGGGAGGTGTACCAATAGTCGCTCAGGTCCCCTATCAGGAGCGCCTCGGTGACGGTGCCGACGCCCAGAACGGAAACGTCGATCCCTCCCGCCAGAAGAGCCGCCGGGTCGAAGGGGGTTTCGGGTTCCTCGGGAAAACGGAAAAACCGAGTCGTGACCGCGGGGTCGACCACCATGTGCCGTTGGAGAATCGCCGTGACCGGGTCCGTGTCCGGCGCCTCGGGAGCGGGACCGGCGCAGGCTCCGCACAGCAACAGGACGGTGAACGCGGTTCGAATCGGGACGGAAAACCAGCCTCTGTTCAGGTGCATGGGTAATGTCGTCTCCTTGATTGATGCGGGAAGTGCGGCGCAGACTCCTACCCCTCGTTGGCCCGGAGCACGCGCAGGAAGTTTCCACCCAGGATCTTGGCGATCTCCTCCACCGAATAACCCCGCTCCAGCAGGCCTCCCGCGAACTGCCGGTAGAGCCAGGTGTAGTCTTCCCGCTTCATGTCGATATCGGTCCCGATGCCCACGTGGTCGATCCCGACCAGCTTGACGATGTGATCGATGTGGTCCAGCGTGCCTTCCACGTTGGAGCCGTGTGTGATGAGTCCGGAATAGGGTTGGACCGTCAGAAGGGGAGTCATAGGAGGCAGCCCCAAGACCTTGAGAGCCTTCTGCTTCTCTGCCGGGTCCCGGATGGCCTCGGCCAGGCGGAAGGGGTCCGGGTATTGTTCCGCCAGGTAGTTGCCGATCCGGGCCTGAGCCGTCCAGGTCCCCGCCGTCCGGATCGCTTCCAGATGTTTCGGATCGTAATAGGCTCCGACGGCGATCAAACCGCCTTTTCGGGCCAGCGCCTTGATCTGATCGTCGGTGAGGTTGCGAACCGCATCGACGACACCCCGGGCTCCCGAATGGGACGCGATGACCGGTTTCGCGGAGGCCTCGATGGCCTCTTTCATGGTCTGGTCCGAGGAATGGGACAGGTCCACCAGGATCCCCAGCCGGTTGCACTCCCGGATCACCTCCAGTCCGAAGTCGTTCAGTCCCAGGTCGTCGTCATCCAGAATGCCGGAACAGGCATCGGCCCAGGAGGCGGGGAAGGCGTGAGCCATCTCCAGGCGTCTCAGGCCCAGCTTGTGGTAGACGCGAAGGGTGGCCAGGTCCTCGACCACGATGCCGCTGTCCACGCCCAGCATGAGGGACAGCTTGCCTTCCGCGCGGAAGCGCTCCAGATCATCCGCAGTGAGAGCCAGACCCACGTCGGGGTGGGCGGCGGCCGCCTCGTGGACGGCGTCCACTTCCCAGAGGAAGCGCTTGACCGCGTCGGCGCCGGTGAAGACACTTCGCGCCAGGACATGCCCCGGTTCGGGGGACGTGTAGAGGTAGGGCGTGAAGTCCCCCACGATGAGCGCCTCGGTGACGGTCCCGACGCCCAAGACGGCGACGTCGATCCCTTCCGCCAGCAGGGCCGCCGGATCGAAGGAGGTCTCCGGCTCCGTGGGGAAGCGGAAAAACCGCGTGGTGACCGCGGGGTCGACGACCATGTTCTGCTGGAGAATTTCCGTGACCGGATCCGTCTCCGGGGCCTCGGTAGCGGGACCGGCGCAGGCTGCGCACAACAACACTCCGGCCAACGCGGTCACGCGTGGGGCGGGGAACGGATTGACACCTGTAGACATGGATGAATCTCCTCCCTTTCTGGTCCGGTCGGAAGTGTAGCGGAATCACTCGGGAAAGGCATGGCCCGTGCCGGGGTCCGGCGGCGCTCGGAACCCGGCTCGTTCGGGCTGGGGTATTCTGTGGTGCGGGAGGTAGGAAAGATGCTGCATGTCGGGTCGCTGGAGGAAGTTCGGTCCAGGAGTCCCCTGGTGGTGTCCAAGGGCCCGGTTCCCATCGTGATCTTCGACCACGACGGGGAGTTGCACGCCGTCGACAACCGCTGTCCTCACATGGGTTTTCCCCTGCACCGCGGCACCGTGGAGGACGGCATCCTGACCTGCTACTGGCACCATGCCCGCTTCGACCTGGTGAGCGGCTGCACCTTCAATCTGTTCGCCGACGATGTGGATTCCTACGGCGTGGAGGTCCGGGACGGAGAGGTCTACCTGGACGTCACGCCGCCGCCGGTCGATCCGGTCCGGCGCTGGAGCCGGCGGCTCAAGGAGGGCATGGAGCAGAATCTCAGCCTGATCGTGGGCAAGTCGGTTGTGGTGCTGCACCACAGCGGCGTCTCCCACGATGAGGTCGCACGGCAGGGCGCTCTCTACGGCGTCCGGCATCGCCGGGACTGGAGCTCCGGCCTCACCATCCTCAGCGCCATGGCCAACGTCTGCGACCTCCTGGAGGGGACGGAGCGGATCCCGCCCATGTACCACGGCCTGGTCCACATCGCCCGGGACTGTGCCGGCCGCACCCCCAAGTTCGAGATCCCGCCCCTTCGCAACCAGGAGATCCCGGCGGGCCATCTCAAGCGTTGGTTCCGCTACTTCGTGGAGGTCCGGAGCACCGAGGGCGCGGAGCGCTGCCTGCTGACTGCCGTCCACAAGGGGATGACGAGCGCCGAGTTGACCGACCTGGTCGGGGCCGCGGCCACGGACCACGTCTACCTGGACGGGGGCCACGTCATCGACTTCGTGAACAAGGCGTTCGAACTGCTGGACCGCATCGGCTGGGAACATGCCGGCCGGTTGCTGCCCGCCCTGATCCGGCCTCTGTGCCTGGCGGTTCGAAGCGAGGAGAGGAACCCGTGGCGGCACCCCATCGACCTGGTGCCGGTGCTGCGCCAGGCGGTGGCACAGATTCCGGAGGCTCTGGAATCGGGGCAGGGGAAGACCTGGACCAAGCCGCAGGACTTCACCGATGCCCTGTTCAGCGACGATCCCCACACCCCCATCGAGGCGCTGCTGGGGGCGTTGCGCGGGGGCGCCCGACCGGTGCAGTTGGCCCAGGCGGTGGCCTGTGCCGCGGCGCTGCGCATCGTCCGCTTTCACGTCCAGAACGAGCTGGCCGACTGGATCGCCGTCCTTCACACCTTCACCTACTCCAACGCCCTGCATCAACTGCTCAAACGCAACCAGTCGCCGGATCTGACGAGGGGCGTGTTCCACGGAGCCATGCGGGTCTACCTGGACCGGTTTTTCAATATCCCGCCGGCTCGGTTTCCTTCGACCCGCGCCTCGGATGGATCCGGAGCGGAGGGAAATTCGATCCGGTCCCGTCTGCTGACTCTCATGAACCACCAGCAGGAGACGGACCGGGCCGGACAGATGGTCTGGAGCTACCTGGAGGGGGGCGGGTCCGAGGGTCCGCTCATCTCGGCCCTGACCGAGAGCCTGATGCGGGAAGATGCCAACTTCCACACGTTCCAGATGCTGGAGGCGGCCGTTCGGCAATTCGGCGAGTCGGAGGATCGGGAGGAGAGGAACCTGGTGATGGTGGGCGCGGCCCGCTACCTGGCGGCCCACGCTCCGACGCAAAGGGCCATGAACCAGACCCTCCGCGTGGCCGTTCGACTCCACCGCGGAGATCCGGTCTACGAACCGGAAACGGAAGGAGCGGCGACTTTCTAGTCGCCGACTGGGATCGGCGTCCGGAGCGGCGTCTGGAGCGGCGTCGTCCTCGGCGCCGACTGGGACCGGCGTCCTTCCGGGCGCCGGGAATGGCGACGTGGAGCGGCGACTCCGCCGGGGAACGATGCGACGCCGCAGGGCACCCACAAGGGGTGCCCCTACGGTCATCGGGGACTGGAAGTTTCAAAGAAGTCCCCCACCGCCGGGCCCCCGGCATGATCCCGCGAGAAACTGGGCGGGGATTGTCCATCAGCAGCGCCCACCGCGTTGCCGCTGTCGAACGACTCGTAGGGGCGACCTCGCCCTCCCCCTGAACGGCGCCACCGTCCGCCGGCCATTGCCTGGGCACTACCGAACCGGGGAGGTGGAGCGGCGACTTTCTAGTCTGAACTTCCAGCCTGTCTGACCCCAATTTTCATTGCAAGTCATTGATTCGAAAGGGCTTCTGTCGAATTCTGGGTCGTAGAGTGTACCCATGTATTTAATTGACATATATTTTGTAATTAACTATACTTGTTGTGGTTG